>NZ_UGYM01000002.1:1866164-2177192 GCF_900456975.1 Shewanella baltica | reverse complement strand
TACGGTGTGAATGAAGGCGACATTACCCCAGAAGACATTATCGTTTCTGCGGCAAGCTGTACGACCAACGCCATTACGCCGGTACTGAAAGCCGTGAATGATAAATATGGTATTGAGAATGGTCACGTTGAGACGATTCACTCTTATACCAACGATCAAAACTTGATTGATAACTATCACACCGCTGATCGCCGTGGCCGCAGTGCACCATTAAACATGGTAATCACTGAAACAGGCGCCGCTAAAGCCGTTGCTAAAGCACTGCCAGTCTTAGCGGGCAAGTTAACCGGTAACGCGATTCGTGTGCCAACGCCGAACGTCTCTATGGCCATCATCAGCATGAACTTGAATGCTGAAACCAGTAAAGATGAGCTGAACGAGTACCTGAAAGATACGGCGTTGCAATCACCACTACAAAATCAAATCGATTACACCGACTCTACTGAGATTGTATCGAGCGATTTAGTGGGTTCTCGCTACGCGGGCGTGATTGATTCACAAGCGACTATCGCAGAAGGCAAGCGTGCCATTCTTTATGTATGGTATGACAACGAGTTTGGTTACAGCTGCCAAGTAGTTGGCGTAATGCAAACTATGTTAGGTTTAACGACGCTATCTCTACCAGCATAAGTTAGCTGCGTAAATCATCAGCGTAAGTTATGCGGAGTCTTCAAAACTGCGCATAATCTTCACATAAAGCGCCCAGCAGGGCGCTTTTGTTTTTCTATACTTATGCAATTTAATTGGGTTCGACTCAATGCTCACATTCAACCACAGCTTTTCTGCCTCACTTAATCATCTGCCGCATCGGAGTCAGTATCGGCAAAAAAGCCTAAATTGATGAAGGAAACATCAACTTCGCGGACTTGTGGCGCTTTATTGGGCAAACGATGCGGCTTAGATCATTTTTTAAAAATTGTTGATTGACTCTGAGGTCTAAATCGGTAGAATGCCAATCCGCAGTCAGGGGAAAGCATGCCTAGCATGGCTTCTAATGATTAAGCGCAATGTTAGGCGACATTAGCTCAGTTGGTAGAGCGATACCTTGCCAAGGTATAGGTCATCGGTTCGAACCCGATATGTCGCTCCAAATTTAATGAATTTGGCAGTTTGGGCGCGATGGCAGAATGGCTATGCTGCGGATTGCAAATCCGTCGATCTCGGTTCGACTCCGGGTCGCGCCTCCATAGATTAACGTATTAATGACATGATTCCCGTCGTTAGTATAAAGAGTTTGCCCGAGTGGTGGAATCGGTAGACACAAGGGATTTAAAATCCCTCGCTGGTAACAGCGTGCCAGTTCAAGTCTGGCCTCGGGTACCAAAAAACAGAAAAGCCCTGACTCATGTCAGGGTTTTTTTGCTTTATCGCATCACAAAGCCCGAACTCCACAACGCTTCACCTCGTGTCATATCTGATCATTCTTAGGCTAGGTCTAGTAAGGATTGCCCACGGGTTCAGCTCGCATTTCCGGCATTCAGTATTGCGATGCCAGCGCGCGATTCTTTTCTACAATATAAAACAGCAGGTTTATGTGATCTAGATGTTATAAATAACTTTATATAAGTAATTTCATATTTCTGCTTGTAATTACATAACAAAAGACACTTTTTATTGGTAAATCTACAATAGCGTAAGAATTTCCCTAAGAAGGTGCTTAAGTAGCTATTACCCCCTTAAAGACAGTGGTATAAATAAGCCGAAATTTCCCCTACACGCGCATATTAGGATACGTAGTCATGATTTTCTCTCAGGTATTACTCGCACCCGCTGATCCGATTCTTGGTTTAACCGATACCTTTAAGGCTGATCCCCGTCAGGATAAAGTCAATTTGGGGGTCGGTATTTATAAGGATGAGGCTGGACAAACCCCAGTGCTGGCTTCAGTGAAAAAAGCCGAGGCTATTTTACTTGAGCAAGAGAAGACCAAAAACTACTTAGGCATTGAAGGCGTGCAAGCGTATAACCATGTTGTACAAACATTGTTATTCGGTGAGGGCAGTGAGTTAATCACTTCTGGCCGTGCTGCCACAGCGCAAGCCCCTGGTGGTACAGGTGCACTGCGTATTGCTGCTGAGTTTTTACTGCGTAATACCGATTCGCACACTATTTGGGTGAGCAATCCAACGTGGGCCAACCATCAGAATATTTTTGAAACCGCGGGTTTAACGGTTAAAGAGTACGGTTATTACAAAGCAGAAGCCCATGATATCGATTTTGATACCATGATGACGGACTTGTCTCACGCGAGTGCAGGCGATGTCGTGCTGCTACACGGTTGCTGCCATAACCCAACCGGTATCGATTTAACCTTGGCGCAATGGGAACTCATAGCCCAATTGTGTGCCGATAAGAAACTTGTGCCACTGTTTGACTTTGCATACCAAGGTTTTGGTGCTGGAATTGAAGAAGATGCCGCAGGTCTGCGTTTAGTGGCATCAAAAGTGCCTGAGCTGCTGGTTGCTAACTCTTTCTCTAAAAACTTTGGTTTGTACAACGAACGTATCGGCGCCGTAACTGTGGTGGCTGAAGATGCTGATGCTGCCGTGCGTGCCTTTAGCCAAGTGAAACGTACCATACGTGCAAACTATTCTAACCCGCCAGCACATGGCGCACTGATTGTCAGCACAATCTTAAATGACGCAGCCCTGAAAGCCATGTGGGTGCAGGAAGTCAAAGAGATGCGTGAGCGTATCGCCGAAATGCGTACCCTGTTCGTTGACAGCTTAAAAGCTGAAGGCGTGACTCAGGACTTTAGCTTTATTTCTCGCCAGAATGGTATGTTCAGTTTCTCTGGTTTGAACAAAGCCCAAGTGGCGCGCTTGAAAGACGAGTTTGGGGTTTATGTCGTTGGTTCAGGACGCATTAGCGTTGCAGGCATGACTAAGACCAATATGCCAGTGATCTGTAAAGCCATCGCCCAAGTCTTGTAAGGCTTATTAGGGTATAGAATGAGGCTAAAGGAATTTCTCTTTAGCCTTCAAACATAAAGGACAGCATTTGCTGTCCTTTATGTTTTTATTGTGTCAGTACGTGCAGGCTATACAGTGATTAGCAGCTAAGCGCGAGAGGTTCGTGCGATTGCAGCGTGAGCTCAGATTTGATCCGCAATAGGGCGCTTAATGCATCTAATAAGTTCGCTTGATCATGCAAGTTCGGGTTATGGCGATTCTTCAACGGAAAATAGTTGATCAGTGGCCCTAAACGCGTTTGTTCGCCATGACGTAACACTTTGTGAATGATGGGCTTGCCAATCACTTGATGACACCAAGCGATACGTTGCTCAATGCTAAATCGACCCGCGGGTGAGGCTTCTTCGGCCAGGTTATCGATAAAGATCACCTGCGCTTTAGTTGCGGCGAGGCTTTTGGCGAACTTAGGTAACAGCAGCGGCGGCATGATACTGGTTAAGAAGCTGCCAGGGCCTAGGATAACTAAATCTGCGTGCCGAACGGCCTCACAGGCTTCAAAGGTGGCATCGACCTGTGGCTCAAGGCAGAGCGCGATAGGCGCTTCATCCATACTGTCGACATTGATCTCCCCAAAGACTTTACTACCACAAGCTTGCAGAGCCACTAAGTGCGTGGGTTGCTCAGACATAGGGATCAGCTGAGTTTCAATCTTGAGTAAGTTACGGATAAGATTAACCGCTTCTAATGGACGAACACACAGTTGATCAAGCGCCAGTAAAATGAGATTACCCAGATTATGGCCGCTAAGCTCTGTTTCACCTTGGAAACGGTATTCGAACAGTTGTGAGCCGACGGAAGGGCGATTGGCCAGATGGGATAAGCAGTTGCGTAAATCGCCCCAAGCAATACAGTCCTGCTCTGCTCTGAGTCTACCGGTCGAGCCACCATTATCTGTGGTCGCGACAATCCCCGTTAAACGGCTGCCTAAAAAATCGAGTGAAGATAATACTCGGCCTAAACCATGGCCTCCGCCAATGGCGACGACACGTTCAAATTGATTTAACATCAAATGCTGCATCTGGGTTCTTCCTTCCTGAATACCCGAAAATATGAATGTTACTGTCATTACTGACTTACTTAACCTGAACTCGGGATAACGAGTGTCGAAAAATATAAATTTAACAAACTAAATTAATGCTATAAATGATTAATTTTAAACGAAAAATCTATTTTCTGACTGAATGCGCAGATTTTTTGCGCATATCAAGGCGCTCTGTCGTACGCCATAGCGAGCTATGGTTAGACAAAGCAACGCAGAGAGACCCGAAAAGATGCCTATTCAGCGGCTCTGCTTATCCCGAGCTCAGGTTACTTATAAAACAGGATGACGTAAATACTGCTGTGCAATGTCACTGCGTTAAGGAACCTTAGTATAAAAGCTCAGTCGAAAGCTTGCACCCATTATCGACTGTCATACGGCAAGCACATATGTATGGCACAGATAGGGCTCTAGAATGACGCCTCAGGCGCAATATTGTACCTGAGTTAATGAGCCTGGTACTTGATTTAATGACTGTGACGGTGGGCAAATTTCGTTAAATCTGACAATTAGCTTATAATCCGCCCTTTATTTGCCCAATACGGGCGTCACACTTAAGGTGAACTATTGAAAACGGGTAGAATCGGTTCGTTTACATTGGCATTAGCCATGGTCATAGTGGCGATTTTTGCATTGCGCGTTTGGATCATTCCAAACACGAATGATTCATCTACCATTGCGACCCAACTCGTTGACGCTGTCGATCCTGTTACGCAAGTTCCTGACTTTTCTGCGATCAACGATATCACCGAAAAGAAGAAAGCCTTTTTTGATTTTCTGCGGCCGATTGTGCAGCAGCAGAATGCCATCATCTCGATAGAACGTGAGTTTGTCAGTGAAATGCTCGCTTTGGTTGAGAATGGCAAGAGTTTATCTGAGACCCAACTCGGGCAGCTCAATACGCTATTCGACAAATACCAATATGCGGCGCGAAACGTCGATGCTAAATCCTTAGCAAGCTTACTAAAGCGCGTCGATATTGTGCCTGAATCTATGGTGCTTATCCAAGCCGCGAATGAATCCGGTTGGGGCAGCTCACGTTTTGCCCGTGAAGGCTTTAACTTTTTTGGTGAATGGTGTTTTACTGCTGGCTGCGGCATAGTGCCATCTTCACGGGGATCTGGTAAGAGCCATGAGGTGAAAGTGTTTTCATCGGTCGACGAGTCCGTTTCGTCCTACATGCGCAATTTAAATTCCAATACAGCCTATGCGCTATTTCGTTCTATCCGTGCCGATTTACGCTCACAGGAGCTAGAGCCGACAGCGGATCAATTGATTTATGGACTCGTGAATTATTCTGAAAGACAAGAAGCTTATATTGATGAGCTGCTTGATATGTTACGTCATAATGAAAAATATTTGGTGAATGTCGATGTATAAAAAACTGTTGTTTAGTGGCCTCTGTTTACTGGCCACTAGCGCCGCTGCTGAAACTGTATCCCTTGAATATAAAGGTTTTTATGATAGATTAAAACAAGTCAACAAGGGCGGTTATCAACTCGTAGAAGTGGCTTTTAGTGTTCCAATGCAAAAGAACTGTTTGATCCAAAGCGGTTCTATTTCCAGTGAAAAAACCTCAACGCCACTGACGTATACCTATGCTCAGCGGTTATTTATTCCCTTAGATGATGATTTAAAAGATCAGCGTGCCTTGGTTAATCTCAATTTTGCTGGCAGTGCTGAGGGATGCGCTATCGCGATGCAAGTCAGAGCTAAGCAGACATTAGCCGAGTACGATAAAGCGCGTTTACAGCAAATTGTGACCGAAATGGACACGCTGCTTGGCGCCATGCAAGGCTTCCCGATGCGTTATTTTAGGGAGTCCATTGCCGGCCTTAACTTTGAATTCCAACCCGAGCAAGAAGTGTATGTACACCTTAATGGCCGTGAACAAGCCGTTAAGGGCAGTTATAAATTAGCTGCGAATGAGCTTGAAAACATCACTACGCTAAGCTTCAGTGCTCAGCCATTAGTGTTGAGTCCTTGGGTGAAGTGACCCTCTTTGCCTCGTTGAATTGACATCTTGAAATAATCGATTCAGAAGCACGGGCTAAAAGATAGTGTCGGCAGTCTTAACTTATTTTGTAGCCATAAAAATGCCCACTTAATGTGGGCATTTTTGTTTAGCTAATTTATCTTGCATACCTTGGTTGGGTTAACTTGTTTTACTGACTAGGGCGCTAAATTCAGCCTGAGTTAGACTTCATAAGTGTTAACGATATCAATGCGTTTTGCCGCATCCAAATCGATACGGCCGCTGTTGGCGATATCCAGGAAATCGAATGCGGGTAGATTGGCTTCGGC
This sequence comes from Shewanella baltica, assembly GCF_900456975.1. Classification (NCBI taxonomy): domain Bacteria; kingdom Pseudomonadati; phylum Pseudomonadota; class Gammaproteobacteria; order Alteromonadales; family Shewanellaceae; genus Shewanella; species Shewanella baltica. The sequence goes on along the minus strand of NZ_UGYM01000002.1, from coordinate 2,170,877 downwards.
AACATCACCACGCATAGGCGCGTTAGGGTCACGCGTTAGAGACACAAAGTCGAACTGCTCAAGGTCAACACCCTGTGATGGTGCGGTGTTTTGCATGGCGGTGAAAATCGTTTCAATACGACCAGGGTACTGTCTATCCCACTGATTAAGCATGTCTTTGACTGCGGCGCGCTTTAAGTTTTCCTGCGAGCCACACAAGTTACAAGGGATGATCGGGAATTCTCTTAAGTTGGCATATTCTTCGAGATCTTTTTCACGGCAATAGGCCAGAGGGCGAATGACCACATTAGCGCCATCATCCGACAGTAGCTTTGGCGGCATAGCTTTCATCTTGCCGCCAAAGAACATGTTCAAGAACAAGGTCTCGATAATGTCATCCCTATGGTGGCCTAGGGCGATTTTAGTGGCGCCGATGCGCTGGGCAAAGCCATAGAGCGTACCGCGGCGTAGGCGAGAGCACAGGGAGCAGGTAGTTTTACCTTCAGGGATTTTATCTTTCACTATCGAGTAAGTGTCTTTCTCGAGGATGTGATAAGGCACATTGAGCTTTTCTAAATAGGCGGGCAGCACATGCTCAGGAAAGCCGGGTTGCTTCTGATCTAAATTAACCGCAATGATTTCAAACTGAATGGGCGCGCGTTGCTGCAGATTCATCAAAATATCGAGCATCGCATAGCTGTCTTTACCGCCACTGAGGCAGCACATGATCTTATCGCCATCTTCAATCATATTGTAATCGGCGATTGCGCTACCTACTTCACGACGCAGACGTTTCTGTAATTTATTCAGACGGGTAGTGTGTTTTTTTGATAATTCTTCAGACATAGGATTTGCCGTAACTTCAGATATAGCTTCAAGCATAAAAAAGCGCCCAGTAACTCAGTTTCAGGGCGCGTATTATTCCAGCTATCTTTGGCGGGGTAAAGTGCCGCGTATCGCTTAGGCTTCTTCTAACGGTGATTTGTAGCCGTCAGGTTTGATGGCCAGTAAATCGCAGTTGATACTATCAATAACATGCTCTGCAGTATTTCCAATCAGTGCTGCTGAAAATCCGGTGCGACCGACAGTGCCTAAGATCACTAATTCGGCATCGAGTTTTTCAGCAAGCTCAGGGATCACATCCTCTGGCAAACCTTCTTTCACATGGCAATGATTTGGATCGATATCATAAGCGCCAGCAAGGTAACTCACGCGTTGCTCATGCTGCATGCGAATGGTTTCGTTGTAGGACTGGGCATCAAAGTCTGGTAATTCAATGGCTAAGTTTACCGGCGTGCCGGGATAGCCATTGACTAAATGCACTTCGGCAGAGAACTTATCCGCTAAATCTTTTGCATGCTCGATGATTTTACCGTTAAGCATTTGATGATCGGTATCTTCGGTTGCCACATTCACAGCGCAAAGGATTTTTCCCGCTGCTGGCCAGTCATGGGCTTTCACCATCAACACAGGCACAGGTGCTTTACGCATTAAATGCCAATCGGTTGGGGTGAAGATCACCGCTTTGAGTTTGTCATGGGCATGGGTGCCTTTAACAATCAAATCGTATTGTCCTGAAATTGCATGATTAATAATGCTTTCGAAGGGGCGGTTATGCCAAATGACTTGGGTATCAATATTGAGTTGCAGATGAGTGTAAGCGGCGAGTAAGTCTTGGATCCAAGCGAGACGTTGATCTATGACGCCTTGGCGCATGGCTTCGCGCTCTTGATTCGACAGAATCGAAGTCATCTCATAGGAAAAGTCGAAGATAGAAAGAAACACAGTGACTTGAGCGTTGCATTTACTGGCCAAGGTCACCGCTCGTGCGAGGGCAACTTGATTCTCTGTGGTAGGGTCAACCACAACCAGTATTTTTTGATAATCCTTCATGGGAGGTTCCTTTAGTCATAGGCTCAATATCATCATGAGCCTTTGGCAGTTAGCTGTATTGTTCTAGATCAAACTCATTCGAAATTGATTAAAACTCGCTTAAAAATCATGCCTTAATCTGCATGACATGTCTAGCCAGTCCCAGTTTTTCAACTGAATTGTTCTTGCCATTAATGACAAGGACCTAGCGCGTAACTCTCTTGCACTTAACTATTATGCTGCACTCAACTTTATTGCAGCAAACACTCTTGCGGTGAACTATCTCGCTATGCGCGAATTACCCGCTAACAGATTCAGCTCTTGCGAGTCGAGGATAGTAATGTACTTACCCTTAACTTCAATCAAGCCTGATTTTTGGAAACGCCCAAGTAAGCGACTGATGGTCTCTACGGTCAAACCGAGATAATTACCAATGTCACCGCGGGTCATGGTTAAGCGGAATTCTTTGGGCGAGAAGCCACGGCTACCAAAACGATTAGCCAGATTACTGATAAAGGCTGCCAGACGTTCTTCAGCATTTTTCTTGCTGAGTAGCAGGATCATTTCTTGATCGCTCATGATCTCATTGCTCATCAGGCGCATGATCTGCTGACGCAATTTAGGCATAGTGCCTGAAAGTTCATCGAGGATATTAAAGGGGATTTCACAGACCATAGAGGTTTCGAGTGCCTGTGCAAAACTCTGGTGCAACTGGGCGTGGATACCGTCAAAACCAATCACATCACCCGCTAAGTGGAAGCCGGTGATCTGCTCATCGCCTTGCTCGGTAATAGTGTAACTTTTGATGGTGCCAGAGCGGATCGCAAACAGGGATTTTAACGCATCACCCGATTTAAAAATTTGCTCGCCTTTTTGGATCGGTTTTTTACGCTCAATAATATCATCGAGCTGATCTAGCTCACTTGCATTGAGGGTAAAAGGAATACAAAGGGTACCCATACTGCAATCGTGACAATGGATTGTGCATCCGCTAGCGGCAGGACGACGATTCTTATTTTGTTCAATTGTCATGTTGATTCTCAAGTTTATCCACTGCAGCCATGTTAAACCAATTCACTCACTGGGGCTAGTTTAGCTGCGCGAGTGCGATATATAAAGTTTGACCGCCAAACGCAATTAACAGTAAGCCGCTCAATAGTCTAACGGTTTTCTGTTGAACCCAAGCAGCGAGTCGTTTTGCCGCAACACCAGCACTCAATAGGGCGGGTAAAGTACCTAAGCCAAAGGCCAACATTATCAAAGCGCCTTGGCTGGCAGAGCCAGATGCGACCGACCAAGTTAAGGTGCTATAGACGAGGCCGCAGGGCAGCCAGCCCCAAATGAATCCCGCCATGAACGCTTGGCTCGGATTTTGGATGGGCACAAGGCGTTGCGCTATGGGTTTTAAATATCGCCATAACCATTGACCGACGCGCTCAATCTGCACGATTCCAACCCAAATTTTGGCGATATACAGCCCAGTTGCGATCATCATCAGTCCGGCAATGATGCGCAGCACAATCAAATACGTATCCAGTTCAAATAAGTGACCAAGACCTGCCGCCGAAGCGCCCACTAAGCCGCCCGCTAAGGTGTAACTCAAAATACGCCCAAGGTTGTAACTCAGTAGATACTTGAGCTGATGCGCAAGCAGATTACCTGTTTTGCCATTGGGGATTTGGGCTGAGAACGCGCCCACTAAACCGCCACACATGCCAAAGCAATGTGCGGCGCCCATGAGACCAACGAGAAAAGCCCCAGTGACATTGTACTCAATCACTGCGTACTCAATCACAGCGGCATGCCTCTTTCTTGCGCTGCTTCGGCTTTCTCTTTCTCAGGTACGGGATGGCTGTTTGGTTTTACAGTGTCTTCGTCGAATAATATCGACACACTTTGGCGGTCTAAATCGTCAAATTGTTCGGATTTCACCGCCCAAAAAAATACCATTACAGCGATGGCGACAAAGATCATGGCAATGGGGATAAGCACATAAATAATTTCCATAATGACCTCTTACTATTCTGGTTTTACTTTTATTGTGATCACACTTTAACCCGCAATAATCTCAGGCTATTACCGACCACAATCAAAGAACTCGCCGACATGCCAATGGCGGCGATATAAGGTGCCACATGGCCAGTAACGGCTAAGGGCAAAATTAGGGCGTTGTAACCCAGCGCCCACGCTAAATTTTGTCTGATAATCTGTGTTGTCAGTTTCGCAACGCTGACGGCTTGGGTGAAGCGGGACAGATGATCCCCCAATAAAATTAAATCGGCACTGTTTTTCGCGATAGCACTGCCGCTGCCCATAGCCACCGACAAATCGGCGCCCGCAAGCACAGGCGCATCGTTGATGCCATCGCCAAACATGGCAACCCTTGTATGCTGTTGTAATTGGGTCACAAGGGCAAGTTTATCTGCAGGCGTTAAGCCGCTGTGCACATCGTCAATCCCCAGCTCTTTTGCCAGTTGATGTACATGCCCCGAGCTATCGCCGCTGGCAATACTGATGCGGCAACCTTGCTGCTTTAACATCTCAACCGTGGCTTTGCTGTCTTGGCGGATATTGTCTTGAATTTCAAAGCTTGCCAGGACTTCAAGCTGCTCATTGCATGAACGTGCTAACCAAATCTTTTGGGTTGGGTCACGAGTATCAATACTCGCGCCGGTAAATACTGCATTGCCAATTAAGTAATCAGTGCCATCAATTCGGCCTCGAACGCCAAAGCCGACTTCATGGTGAACCTCTTCGGTAACCAATGCATTATCGGCAAATACGGCAAATGCCGCGGCAATCGGGTGGCGAGAGCCTGTTTCCAGCGCTGCGGCAATGGCTAAGGCTTGCGTCTTTGTTAAATCGGCCATGCACTGCGTTTGCCCGATAGAGAGGGTACCACAGGTGAGGGTGCCGGTTTTATCAAAGACAACATGTTTGATCTGTGGCAGTTTTTCAAATACACCGGCTTTGCGAGTAATAATCCCAAGGCGAGTAAAAATAGCGGTCGCGCAGGTGACAGCGGTCGGTGTGGCCAGTGCTAAAGCGCAAGGACAGGTAGCAACCAGAACCGATAGCGTTACCCAAAAGGCATCCTCTGGGGAAATTTGATGCCAAACCAAATAGGTGATTGTCGCTATGGTCAGGATAGTGCCCGAGAAATAGCGCGATAATTTATCGGCTAAGAGCGCAATTGCAGGTTTAGTATTGGATGCAAGCTCCTGCAGTCGAATAATCTCAGCCACAAGTTGGTCTTGCCCTAGTGCTGTGACGCTAACTTTGATGGGTTGGTCGACGTTGATGGTGCCTGCGTAAACTTGGCTAGCAACAGTTTTTTCAATTGGCATTTGCTCGCCGGTGAGCATAGCTTCATTGATGCTAGTGTGACCTTCAATCACCACACCATCGGCTGCAATCATTTCCCCCGGTTTGACGAGGATCACATCATTGAGGCGTAATTTTTTGGCGGGAATTTCTTCCTGACCATTGTCGTTCACTAAGTGCGCCGTGAGCGGCACTAACTTATGCAAATTACTCGAGCTGACCGAGGCCTTTTGTCTGGCTTTCTGCTCGAAGTAGCGCCCGAGTAACAGGAAGAAGGTAAACATGGACACAGATTCAAAATACACTTCGCCGGTGCCATTTACTGTGGCAAAACAACTGGCAACGTATGCGCCGCCAATCGCAATGGAGACAGACACATCCATATTGAGTTTGCCGCTGAGTAAGGTACGAATCGCACTGAAATAAAAGGGCTGCGCCGAGTAAAGCACCACGGGTGTGGCAAAAATCATGCTAACCCAACGGAAATAATCCCGATATTGCACATCTAAATCGGTGAAATAGCCTGTATAGAGGGCGAGGGCGAACATCATCACTTGCATGGTCGCAAAACCCGCTAAGCCTAAGCGCAATAAAAACTTACGGCTATTGAGTTTGTTGTTGAGCTCTTGCTCATCGACTTGATAGGGCGCGGCTTGATAACCGATGCGGCTAATTTGCCCAAGGATATCGCTGAGTTTTACCGTGCGTTTATCCCAACTGATCATCGCCCTTTGGGTGGTTGAGTTGACGAGCACTTGGCTCACGCCCGTTAGTTGTTTTACTTTGTGCTCAATCAACCAAGCACAGGCCGCGCAGGTGATGCCATCGATAGAGAGCGACACTGACTCGATATTGTCCTCAGAATGGACAAAGTCTTGCTGCACTTCGGGTAGATCATAGGCACTAAATTGCGTTAAGGCTTCGGGGACGAGGGCGTTCTGTTTACTGCCGGGTTCAGTGCGGAACTTGTAGTAACTGAGTAATCCCGCATCCACAATCGCCTGAGAAACCGCCTGACAGCCAGGGCAACACATGAGTTCATCACGATCATTAATGCGGGTCACAAACTGCTGGCCCGTCAGCACGGGCTCTTGGCAGTGAAAACAACTTGGATACGTCATAGTGCTACTTATTTAACCACAATCAGTTCAGCCAAAGTTGGACGTGATCTTTTAATTCAACGCGCTGGTGAATGCGCCATTTGCCATCGTAACTTTCAAGACGCACTTCCCAAGGGCCGGTCAGTGTGGCGGGCACGGTAATGCGATACACATTACTGGCATCGGCAGTGGCGGTGAGCTTGATGTCTCTGTCGGCAATCGTTGGGTGGTAGAATTCGACTTTTAGGGCAGCTTGGGAAGCGGGACCACCTTGTTGCGTCAGTAGAATTTCATTATTAGTTTGTTCGAGTAAAAAGTTCATGCCAATTTGTTTGGCATACTTCACTTTACTCAAGTCCATATTAATGGCTTTGCCTTCTTTGTAGTAATCCTCGGCGACTAACGAGTCGGAGTTAGTAAGGGCAATTTTCAGTGTGGTAAAACTTGCGATGACAGCACATAAAGGAAGAATAATTAAAAACCAAGGCCAGAACTGCTTATACCAGGCTTGTTGTTCGTTCATGTCAGATACCCATTCAAAAAATTTGCGCCATTTTACCGTTAAAAGGTGGTTTTAGCACTTTAAAAAAAAGGCCTCGAAGTCTTCGAGGCCTTAGCGTTACTCATATCTAATTACTTGTTTGACAAGCTATAAACATAAGCTGCGATTACGTGAACTTTCTCTTCACCGAGAACGTCTTTCCACGCTGGCATCACACCTGCGCGACCATGTTTAATGGTTTCTTCGATCACGCCACGGCTACCGCCATATAACCAAACATCGTCAGTTAAATTAGGGGCACCCATGAACTTGTTGCCTTTAGCGTCCATACCATGACACGCGAAACAACCTTTCATGAATGAGCCTTGACCTTGAGCGGCGAGTGTTTCATCGTGCTCACGACCAGACAATTTAACAACGTATTCAGCTAAACCCGCAATTTCGCTGTCATCGATTGGCAAACCACCTTTTGGCGGCATCATGCCATGACGACCACCCATGATAGTGGTTTTAATCGTGGCTAAGTCGCCACCATATAACCAGTCACCATCGGTGAGATTAGGGAAGCCTTTGCTACCACGTGCGTCAGAGCCATGGCACTGTGCGCAGTTTTGTAGGAACAAACGGCCGCCCACTTTCAATGCTTCTTGGTTTTTCACTAATTCTTCTAGTGGTGTTGCCAAGTAAGCCGCGAAAATTGGGCCATATTTTTCACTAGCGTGTTTTACTTCTTGGTCATACTGAACATAACGGCCTTCTTTTGCTGCAAGCTCAATGGCTGCGGCAGAATCGGCTTTAATACCTTGTTCAGTACCAATGCTCTGGTTAGAACTCGTCCAGCCTAAAAGGCCTTTGTAGTTACCTAAACCAGGAAATAAGGCTAGATAGATCAAGCCAAACACGATAGTGATATAGAACATATAACTCCACCATTTTGGCAGTGGGTTATTGAGTTCTTCAATACCGTCGAAACTGTGACCCATGGATTCGCCTTCTTTTACGCCCGTGGTGTTCTTAGAACACACACGCAGTAATAGAAAACAACCCGCGATCACGACTAACGAGAGTACGGTAATCCAAACACTCCAGAAGCTACTCATCACTTATTCTCTCCTGAGTCCTTCGATACCTTGCTGACTTCCTCATCGGAAAACACAAGGTTAGCTGCTTCATCAAATGATTTTTGACGACGCGAGCTATATGCCCAAGCAAATATACCGACGAAGGTCAGCATCACAATGATGGTTAAAATGCCTTGTAATGTGCCGTAATCCATATATTGCCTCCTTATTTGAGTGCGTGACCCAAAGACTGAAGATATGCAATCAAGGCTTCCAGCTCTGTCTTACCAGCAACAGCTTTCTGTGCGCCTGCGATTTCTTCATCGGTATAAAGATCATTACCTTTGTAACCGCCTTTATGCATGTTACGTAGGATAGTCATCTTATCGCCCGTCAGTTCGCCGTCTAACTTGTTTTCGGCTAACCATGGGAACCCTGGCATATTCGATTGAGGTACTACGGCACGAGGATCGATTAAATGAACTTCATGCCATTTATCGCTGTAACGACCACCAACACGGGCAAGATCAGGACCTGTACGCTTAGAACCCCATTGGAATGGATGATCCCAAACCGATTCACCCGCAACAGAGTAGTGACCATAACGTTCAGTTTCTGCACGTAAAGGACGGATCATCTGGCTGTGACAGTTATAACAACCCTCACGAACATAGATGTCACGGCCTTCAATTTGCAGAGCAGTGTATGGCTTTAAACCTTCAACTGGCTCAGTCGTATCTTTTTGAAAAATCAACGGTGTGATTTCAACCAGACTACCGAAACTGATAGCGATAACGGTAAAAATCGCTAACAAACCGATGTTTTTTTCAACTATCTCATGATTAAATTTCATCGAGTTTGCTCCTTTAAGCCGCTGTTGGTTCAGCCAATGCTGGCAATGAATCTTTAGAGGCTTTCACAGTACGGATCACGTTGTATGCCATGATCAGCATACCGGTCAGGAAGAAACAACCGCCAAGGAAACGTACAAAGTAGAAAGGATATGAAGCTTCAAGACTTTCAACAAAGCTATAAGTCAAAGTACCGTCAGCATTCACTGCACGCCACATCAGACCTTGCATTACACCTGAAATCCACATAGAGACGATGTAAAGCACAGTACCAATAGTCGCTAACCAGAAATGGACGTTGACTAACTTGATGCTGTACATACGGCCGTGGCCGAACAATACAGGGATCAAGTGATACAGAGAACCGATAGACACCATTGCAACCCAACCTAGCGCGCCGGAGTGAACGTGACCGATAGTCCAGTCTGTATAATGTGATAGTGCGTTAACTGTCTTAATTGCCATCATCGGGCCTTCGAAGGTAGACATACCGTAGAAAGACAGAGAAACGACTAAGAAACGCAGTACAGGGTCAGTACGCAGTTTATGCCAAGCACCAGACAAGGTCATGATACCGTTAATCATACCGCCCCAAGAAGGTGCGAATAGGATCAGTGACATCACCATACCTAAAGACTGAGTCCAGTCAGGTAAAGCTGTGTAATGTAAGTGGTGAGGACCAGCCCAAATATACAGTGCGATCAAAGCCCAAAAATGGACAATAGATAGACGGTAAGAGTACACAGGACGACCCGCTTGCTTAGGTACGAAGTAATACATCATCCCCAAGAAGCCTGCGGTTAGTAAGAAACCTACAGCGTTGTGACCATACCACCACTGCACCATAGCATCGACAGCGCCGCTATACAGAGAGTATGACTTGAACAGACTGACTGGTACTGCCATAGAGTTAACTATGTGTAGTACGGCAACGGTAATAATAAAGGCACCAAAGAACCAGTTCGCCACGTAAATATGCGAAGTAGTTCGTTTGATAATAGTACCGAAGAACACAATAGCGTAGGACACCCAAACGATAGTAATTGCGATATCGATAGGCCATTCTAATTCAGCGTATTCTTTACCTTGGGTGAAACCCATTGGCAAAGTGATAGCTGCTGACAGAATGATGGCTTGCCATCCCCAAAACGTAAATGCGGCTAACTTAGGTGCAAATAGTCGGGTTTGACAGGTGCGTTGTACGACATAATAGGATGTTGCAAAAAGGGCTGATGTACCGAACGCGAAGATCACCGCATTGGTGTGTAATGGTCGCAAGCGACTATACGTTAACCAAGGAGTGTCAAAGTTCAGCTGAGGCCAGATTAACTGAGCCGCAATTAATACGCCGACTGACATACCAACAATACCCCACAAAACTGTGGTTAAGGCAAATTGGCGGACAATGGCGTAATTGTAATCAGCGCCTGTTGGCTGGGAATGGTTCATCATAATGCTTCCACTGCTTATTACTTTTACTTTTAGTAAAGACAAGCTTTACCTGTTATAAAATGACATAAAAATCAGCTTCCCTATTCAGGTTGCTGAGTCATGTCAATGCGTTACCCTGCATATTTTTGCTCAAATATGAGGTTTCGCAATGATACTTGAGCAATATCAAAAAAGATACCAAAGAAGGGGTGTAGAAAGTTGATCTAGATCAACCTACGCCATAGAATGTTAACATATTGCGTCATAAGGTTAATCTTTGTGCTAAATCGTCCTAATCCCTATTTATTCATCGCGTTAATTCTCTTCAATCTCACAGCTTGTACTGAAGATGCTAAGCCAGTCACACTAAAAAGCAGTCTTGATCCTTCACTTTGTCAATTTTCGGCAGGGGATTGTGTTAAACCAGTGGGCGATATCAAACTCACTGTTAGTCTGTCGCCAGCAAATGCACCGAGCGAAAAGCCATTAACATTAACGCTATTAGCGTCTTCGCCCATTACCGATGTGCAAATCCGCTTAGAAGGAAGAGATATGTTTATGGGCGTTATTCCCGTAAATGTGAAGCAAACCGACGAAATGACTTATATTGGTCAAATGGTATATGGCTCTTGTAGCAGTGGTTATATGGTTTGGCGCGGCTTTGTTAGTTTCAACCTTAATGGCGAAACTAAAACGGCAGTGTTTGATTTTCTCGCTGATGACAATGGCTAAGACTGGCTTAATACTGACTCAAATAGCCTTCAAAGCATTCGGACAATTACCTCTGGTTAGCGCAGCTTAATTGTCCTTCCAGTTGTCTTTTACTTTGACAAAAATATCTACATTATCAATAAAGAGCTGCAATAAGTGCGGGTCAAAGTGCTTCGCGGCGCCTTTATGCATTTCAGCTAACACCTCTTCTAAAGGCCAAGCCGTTTTATAGCAGCGGGCATGGGAAAGTGCATCAAACACATCTGCAATAGCCACAATCCGTGCGAAAATGTGAATTTCGTCTTGTTTTAAATTGGAGGGATAACCAGAACCATCATATTTTTCATGGTGTTGCAGTGCAATAATTGATGCGGCTTTGAGGATAGGGCGCTCTGAATTCGCCAAAATCTGATGACCAATCGTAGGGTGCTGACGCATAACTTGCCATTCTTCATCATCTAACTTACCAGGTTTGAGCAGAACCGCATCGGGGATCGCTATTTTTCCTATGTCATGCATAGGTGAGGCGCGGCGCAGTAAATCGGCTTCGTATTCAGGTAAACCAGCGAGTAAAGCGAGTTTGGAGCAATATTCCGCCATACGTTTCACGTGATTGGCGGCTTCTTTTGAGCGGCTTTCAACAACATCCCCTAAACGCAGAATGAGTTCTGATTGGGTATCTTCAACTTCTTGACTGAGCAGCAAGTTCTCAAATGCAACGCCGACGTTGATGGCAAAAATATCAATGAGTTTCTTATCAAGATCATCAATTTTATCAATACCATCCATATAGAGTAGATTGATTAAACCGCTTTTTGTGGGGAAGTAACCGACAAAACAATTGTCTTCATAAAGGCAGCGTTTTTGCGTGAGTGCATTGCGCAGTAAGCGGTCGATATGCTCTGGCAATTGAGTGATATGGTTTTTATTGGAAAACTGGCCTGTGCCCGCGAGGATCTCTATATTCACGGGATCAAGATGGCCGCTGATCGCATCAATGGCATTGCATGTCAGCAGTAGGGTTTCTGAATCCAGATTGAGCAGGGTGGCGACTTGAGTAAGCAGTCCATCGGCGAATTTATGCAGGGTGCGCAGCTCAAATAATCCAGATGTTGCTTCTAGTACTCTTTCTAAGCCTTTACGGTGGTTGATTTGGGTACGCCTTGCTTGCTCAATTTCCATAATATCGCGATAGGAGCGCAGGGCAGAGTAGACGCTGGTCATGAGTTTACGTGAATCGAGTTCAGCTTTGGCTTTGTAATCATTAATATCGTAATTGACGATAACGTCTTCTTCAGGTGCTTGACCAGGTTGGCCCGTGCGCAGGATTAATCGTGTGGTTTTATTTTGGAGTTCTTCACGGATCCATTTCACTAACTCTAAGCCTGCATGATCACTCTCCATCACCACATCAATAAAGGCGATGGCGATATCACGTTCTTGATTGAGTAACTCTTTTGCTTGTTCAGCACTGTAGGCATTGATAAAGGTGAGGGCGCGGCCATCAAGTTTAAAGCGGGAGAGGGCAAGTTTAGTGACGGTATGAACATCAGGTTCATCATCGACCACTAATACCTTCCAAGGAATACCTGACTCAGTTGTCTCGGTATGCTTTTTACCGGAAAACAGCGGGTTTTTCTTTGCAAGATCAATCAGCATCCGATACCTCATTCAAATAAAAATAATGATCACATAATCAGTGTAGTAGACACATTTCAAAGAAGTGCAAAATCTTACATTAAATAGCGAGGTGAGTGGCAAACCTTCAACTGAGTTGTTGATAACAGTTATCATTTGTGTATTCTGTTAATATCACACTATGATTGGAGGGTAAGGGCATGAGTCAGCGGATTAATTTATCGATTTCACCCCATAAACTGGCACAGCTTATACAGGGTGGACACCTCTGCGCTGCGGACTTTAGGTGCTTGGACAGTCAATCTAAACAGCAAGTGTGGCAGTTATGCCTGATTTGTTGCCAAAAGCGCATTACGTGCCAGCAATGTACGTTTTCAACTTGCACTAAAAATCTGGCCTCTCTTGATGCCGATAAATAACGTTATCGGCATTTGCGTTTAAGTATTATCATATAAGAAACCCTTATAATTCAGATGTAATATGCAACTTCCTCCAGTAATCCCGCTATTTGACTCATTTGAATTCATACAAGTTGGCAATAGTGTTGTTAACCAATACATCACTCAAATCAGCATGAAAAAGGTGGCTGATGCGGGCTTAGTGATCGAGCACGCCAGTGATTGGTTGTTTGAACAAAAGCACAACGAAAACAACTATAAAGCCTATCGCAGCGAGCTCACTACGTTTCTGCATTGGTGTTTTGATGTGGTTTCAATGTCGCCCATTGAAGTCACACGCAAAGACATGAGCCATTACGTTGATTACTGCCAAGCGCCGCCCATAGCACTGATTGGCTATTTTAATGTGCCGCAGTTCAAGTTTGATAAAATGCATGATGAACGGGTTCCAAACCCGCAATGGCGGCCATTTGTCGGTAAAAAACAACTCGGACAAATCCAGCCTTATGCGTTAAGCGACAATGCGTTAAAAACAAAAATGGCCATTTTGTCTTCGTTTTACTCGTACCTGACAAGCGAAGAATATTGTGATCGTAATCCTGCGCAGATCTGGCTGAATCACAGTCGGTTCGCGGCCAATCGGCAATATCAGCGCCAGAGTCATGAAGAGGAAAACAGCCTCGCATTCACTGAATTGCAGTGGTCATACATTATGGCAACTGTAACCGCGCTGGCAGAAGCATCGCCAGAATTACATCAAAGAAGTTTATTTCTGATTTCATTGATTTATTGCTGCTATTTACGCATCTCAGATGTGTCTGCACGTGCAGGTTATTCACCAGTGATGGATCAGTTTAAGCACAATCAACAAACGGGTATTTGGAGTTTTCATATTCCATTGAGTAAAGGCGGTAAAAGGCGCAGCGTGGCAATTTCCAAAGCTTTGCTCGATGCTTTAGTTAAATATCGTCAGTTTTTAGGATTAACAGATTATCCAGCGCCAAACGAGAACCATCCTTTGTTTGTACGGCACAAAGCCGCTGGCCGCGGTCGAGATGTTGGTATCCTCAATGCCAATCTTGGCATTCGTCAAGTCCGCGAGGAAATTCAAAGTATTATCAATCTGGCGGCAGAAAGTATTGAGGCCGATGGCTTTGCACAAGACGGTGCGCAGATGCGTAAACTCACTGCCCACAATATTCGCCACACAGGCATCACGCACGATATCAATATCAACCGCAGACCGTTATCTCATGTACAAGCCGACGCTGGACATGAAAGTATCGACACCACATCGCAGTATTTGCACACAAGCCAAATCGAACGCCATGAAAGTGCATTTAATAAACCAATCGATCATTTAAAAGGCATAGAGTAACTAAGCCCTAAGCCATGGCTCATTGTTTACGGCCACACAGATTGAGAATCTCAGGCACTACATAATAACCATGTTATTCAAGGGTATGGAGATTTAGTAAAACGGTATCCATATCACATGAGTTGAGATTTCTACACATTAGAGCTCCTAAGTCGTATCTACGATAGAAGACTTCTGATTGAATGGTGCATAAGCATCAATAGGTTAGATTGCATCCTAGATATGAGTATAAGAGGAAGGTACAACTGAAACCCTCGTCAGAAAATGTGCGTTCATTGAGTGAGGCTCAAGTGTCAGATTGCCTCTATGCCGCACTGGTATTGGAAAAAGAGCACATCATGGCGCTCAAACCGAACGCCTATGCTTCACTGCCATTTTATGAAAACATGCTCGAAAAGGGATACCAGTTATTAACGGATAATGCATTTTTTCGAGAGTGGGTACAAAAGACACTTCAGGCAACCTCATCTTTACTACCTCACAATATCCGCAGTGTAGCTATTGTGCAGTTCCTTGAAACACTTTCCAGCACGTGGCCTGCCGCTACGTTAGATATTGTTATCCCAGCTCCCCCCGCAGATGGCATTGCTCTTTCGGTGACAGAACAATGGCTTCCATTTGGAAAAGCATCTCGGCTACTTGAGCTGAGGCCAGAAGAACTGCAGCTGCTTCAACACGTTAATTTAGTGAAACATGCACGTAAAAGCAGACTTCACCATAATAGCCAAATTGATGTTGCACCTATTTTCCAGCTGTTAGTCGGTAACGACATCCAACCTGGCATGGTGTGCTTATCAACACTCACGGAGGTCATGGTGCATAATGATGTTGAAATGTATGACATTCTCATAGGATTCAAAGAAGGCCGCCTGCAGTTAGGATATGGCGAAGGTCACAATTTACGACGTGCTATCTGGTGCGAACCGGCGTCTTTTATACGGTTTGCAAAGGACGTCTTTAGCAAGCGGCAATATGACGCTATCTCCCTAGAGAAAGCGGTATCATTAACAGGCTTACCCATGGAGCTACTTCACGCACTTAGAAAAATGGGTAAACTTCGCCCTCCTCGCGTCGCGCGTGCCGGCAGTCTAGCACTTTGCCAATTTGAAGATGTACTACAAATACGCCAGCAACAAAAACCGATGCAGTTATCACTCATATAATGAAGCAATATTACCTGTTAAAACCTATATATAAAATGCTTACGATTTAAATTAAAGCATAGACACTAAGGTTAAAACCCACCGTGCATTCGTCATCGGTAATGATGTGGGCTTTAAGCTGAAAGCCATTCATATAAATCCCACTTATTATCCCCATCGCTTAACTCATTAAAGTAATATCGTCCTGCACCCAATATCCGTTCCAAATATATGTAGCAGACCTCCGCACTCAGATACGTTTTAAAACATGGCGTTTTATTCGCGCAAATTTCAATTCGTTTAGATTTTTAAATATACGCCTGTATTGTCGGCGGCTCACTTACCACACCTACAACATATGTAAGTAGAAACCTTGAAGCAATCCGATATGCGTTGACTTGATATTTGATTTGTGGAAAATGAACAGATTGGCGGTGAATGATGCATAACATTACCGCCAAATCATTGATTTTAATATGAAAAACAAATCTCAATTTAGGTGGCAAAAATGTTCAAAAATCTCAATTTGAATGGCAATGTTGTTATTTTGTTAAACCATCAAGTGATTGAATAAGTTCAATTACGGCTGCCTGAGATTCTCATTCTGTGTGACCACGAACATGTGTTCGTGGCCACTCAGAATGAGATTTCGCGGCAGACTGAGATCCGCATCGAGGGGAAGTACAGTGCCCTTTTATAAGTGGAATATCCCAAGCAAGGCTTTCGTAACACGTGGTGCATTGACTCGTCAGTGCAGATTGGTGTTTGGAACAGGCATGACAAAACGGATTCTGCACTTCCGTTAACAGGTAGCCATCTTCATTCAAGCACTGAATACACACTTTAGGGTTGAGTTGAATGTTGCGGTTAAACATCGGATTGATAATTGTAGAAAACACATCACCTTGGCTTATTGGTATGCCAAATTTAGCATTCAGAGCCGGTGTAATTTGAAGCTTAATAATGTTATTTTGCTCAGCTGACGACAGCATACTCCCAATCCTTGCGTAACCATTAACGCGCGCTAAACGAAGAAGGTAACCGATGTTAACTTCATCAGGTTTTCTCTGTGGCGAAAAGGCTAAAGACACGTTTTCAACTCCCGCTTTAATTTCTGGTATTCATGTGTGACCGCAGCGTCTATTGCCCTATAGCTATATTCAGACTCATCAAAGGGATTATTGACGTTTTGGCTGTAAATATAAAAGTTCGCTTTTAAACGCATCATCAGTGTGTGTCGGTCTTTGATATGACTCATATCTTCACGCATGAATAAGCCATCAAGGGTACTGAAGCTACGCTCCATATAGGCAACGTAAAGTCTATCTAATAGCTCTTTATCCTCGATACCAATTTGAGGAGCGCTGATTTGCTGTAGAAAGCTGTTGATACAATCAACCCATTCTTGCGTTCTCGGTAAGATACGATGCAGTTTTACTGACCTCAGCATTCGGCGACTGAGTTGCTCGTTGTCGTCGACGGTTTTATCCACTTCGCCGAAGGTCAGGAGTCGCATGGCCCGCTCACTACCGATAAAGACAATTGAACAAGTGAGCGTGTCGAGTAGGGCGCAGAAGTATTTCAACATGTCTAATGCAATTTTTCCTTGTTTAGCAGGAAAAACCTGTTGAATTTCATCAAGAATAATGAGCTCGACACCACGTGCTTTAATCAGAAATCGAAATTGCTTATCTAACTCACCCGCGGCAACTTTACCTATGGGGGGCTGCACGCCTAATTCCGTTATCAACAGTCGCAAAATATCATCAACTTTGCTTTTCGCTTCTTGAAAACGGTAAGTGAATATCGGCAGACGAATGTGGTCGACTTCTTTCACCGGAGGAAACTGAGCGGCATAGCATTCAGCGATGTAGGTTTTTCCTTCGCCCGATTTGCCATAAATGAGCACGCCTTTTTTATTATTGGGAAGGTGACACATTTGATGAACTCGCCCAATTTGTTCATGCGCGTGTTTAACCAATGTATGTTTAACAATAAAGGTGTCTACAGGTGTAGGTATGCTGACTACCATAAGGCTTTAGTGTCCCTTTGCGTGTTATCAATAATTTGTTCTGGTTCATTCAGTTGGCTTGCACGTTGTTTGTCAGCCAATTCAGTCTTGTCTAATGAGTTTTGCCACTTAATATCTTTTAATGAGTCAGTCGCATTGGCATTCTGAATGCGCTGCTCGATTGAAAGCTCTTTTGCATTATTGTCTTCAAACGAACTTGTCGGTTTGCCACTTCGTTTACTGCGTACTGTTTTGGCGGGAATGAAACGGTCAATCGTGACGGCATATTGACCGGTAACCTGATGTTTTTCAGTTTGGAAAATATGTTGTCCTTTCTGCACTTTGCCATTTAACTGTGCAAAGGAAACGGGCCAACGCGAGTTGATTTCTTCATCATAATTATAAGCAACGATTGACCTAGCTTCTGTCTCGTTCGGGAGCGCAACGCTGACAGTGACACTGCTTGCATCATAGGGGTTGTAAAACACCTGAACGGTGGGGTTGACGTTTTTGTGACCATAGGTCATGAGTAACGTATGCACTTTTTTCAGTTCAACACTGGTGAAGCGGTGTTTCAATACACGGACAAAACCTCTTGAATCGAGTTGCTGCTCATGCGCCTGTGTCGCGACATGGAAGTGGTGCTTAATAGAATCGTAATCATAATAAGATTGCACCACCCTAGATTGCTGCCAACAGAATATCGGTGAGCAATTTAACCCTGAATGGGTCTTGTGAGCGTATTCTGTCAGCATGGTATTGATTATCTTTGTGAACGTACTGGCAGTGATATGCGTATTCTTAAGTGGATTTATTTTTGTTCTAGTGCCTTTTTTCGGATAGGTGACCCGTCCTAAATAGCGTTGACACTTTTCAAACTCATTTTGGAGAGTGTAATGACTTCAACAATTAAACGAACTCAACGTGATTATTCCCTCGCTTTTAAATTGGCCGTTGTCGACCAAGTGGAAAAAGGCGAGCTGACTTATAAGCAGGCCCAAGACAAGTACGGTATTCAAGGTTGTTCCACCGTGTTAGTTTGGCTTCGCAAACATGGAAAACTGGATTGGTCCCAAGGAACACCATCTACATCAATGCGAGGACATTTAATGACTGAGCCCACCACACTCACTCCCGAGCAAAAGATAAAAGCACTCGAAGCCGAACTTGAAGATACCCGCATGAAAGCCGCGTTCTTCGAAGCCATTGTCGAAAAACTTAGAACTGACTACGGGATTTCTGTCGTAAAAAAGCCACGAGCGAAACGCTCCAGGAAAAAACGGCCATAGGTTATCGCGTCACCCAATGCTGTCGCTACCTCGGGATTAGCCGTCAGGCGTATTATCAGCAATGTCAGCGGCAAAAAGTATCAGAGCAGAGGGAGCAACACGTGTTGCAAACGGTGCAATATGAACGGTTATTTCAACCACGAATAGGTACACGCAAGTTGCAGTATTTACTGAATAAATCACATCAAATAGTGATTGGGCGAGACCGGTTATTTAGCAGCCTCAGAGCGCATCGTTTGTTGGTCGCACCTAAACGGGCGTACCACAAAACGACTCACAGTCATCATCGATTTAGGTGTCATCCCAACTTGCTTAAGCCCAGTGAGCAACAAGTGGACATCACTCGCTCAGAGCAAGTCTGGGTGGCTGATATTACCTATCTGCCACTGCAAAATAATGAAGCCTACTTAAGCCTGGTGACCGATGCCTGGTCACGAAAAATCGTGGGCTATCATGTTGATGATAATCTCAAAACAGATGGTGTGCTAACAGCGTACAAACAGGCACTGAGGCAGCGGCAAGACAAAGATAAACCGCTGATACACCACTCAGATCGAGGAATACAATACTGCTCAAACGCTTATCAAGCGGTTCACACACATCATGGTGTGACATGCTCAATGACAGACGGATATGACTGCTATCAAAATGCATTAGCAGAACGCGTAAATGGCATATTGAAGCAGGAGTTTTTAACACATAAGCCAGCAACGCTGCAGGAGGCGCGACAGATGGTGGCAGAAGCGGTCGCCATATATAATCAACGACGGCCACATTTGGCCTTAAAATATAAAACGCCCGATGAGGTTCATCAGGCGTTTTAGGTAGAAATAAGTGTCAACTTATTTCAGGACGAGACAAGGTATTTAAACCAACAGTGCGGTTGCCGGCTGAATCCGTCACCACCATCGATTCAAATTTTTGCCTAAACACTCTAAAGTGCGATTCTACAAAGGGTTTCGCTGACGGTGTATTCGAAGGGGTATAAACGATATTGCTCCCCAGCTGTTCACATAGACTCTTAATTAACTTGTTGTTAAATGCAGGGCCATTATCCATGATGAACGTATCTGTCTTACCGCAAAAGGGGAGATTGTCGTCACGCAAATAGGTATTTTGGATCAACTGTAAAACAACCTCCGTCGCTTCTCCTTTGCCATAATCAAAAACCATACTTAGCGGTGCACGCGTATAACAATCAAGTGCATAATAGATGACCACAGGCTCAGTTAACTCCCCCGTGACATCGTCAATAACACGGATATTTGTGTGCAAACAATCGAGTTCAACACGCTGCAATGGGTAATGCAGTTTTATCCGTTTAATCAGGTTAAGTGAGAGCTGCTGACGTTCAGCGTGGGGAGTTTTTGGATCATCTAATTTGTCACAAATCGACTGTCTCGCTTCAATTCTGCGCGAAAACGTTCGTTTGCTTGCAACGATAATATTGGGATTTGTTTCACGTGCTTTCAGCGCATCTTGTTTGTAACAAGCATAATGACCCGTAGCCACTTTATGGCGACTATCTTGGTAAGTCGTGCTTAAATACGTGTCGATTAACGCGTTAGACTCCTCACCGATACGGGGGGTATGTGAACGTGATTTACAGATTAAACTGTCATCATTGAAACGTGAGCTTATCCAAGTCTTCCAGTAACGGTTAATCGTTGTTTTCTTGGGATGTTCAGCCCCTCTGAGTGCAGGGTAATTCTCCTCAACAACTTCAATCATTTTCTGATAGGTAGTGGACGTCGTCGGCTTTAGGGTTTCGTCGTTCTGCAGCAGGTCGCGCAGCGTATGAATATAAACAATCCGCGAATCCCGAGTCGCTTGCTGTACTGGGGACAAAATGAGACGCGTTTTTTCGACCGGTTTGGGAAAAAGGGTTTTTTCATGCAGTTTTGTGCTAAATACATCTAGCGCTAAGAACTCTCGCGTTTTTTCATCATCATCCACTTCGAGCAAAATCGACACGTCATCTGCAAACAAGACTGTCATGATGTCGCCGTTGCTATTGTGGAATTGATGGTCACGCGCTTGAGCAAACATCACGATAGCATCACCTTATTCAGGGTTGTGCTTGCCAGTAGCAACTGTGATTTGTCGAATTGGTAAAAACCGGCTCCGACTAAATGATATGCATCACCCACGGACGTTTGGCTTCTAGGATTGAGCCAATCGACTAACGCCTCAAATGTCAACAATTCAGGTAGGTCTGCATGGTTGAGCGTACATGATAACCGTGCAGAACGCCGATTAGCGATTAACTGGAGGTTGGTATAAATCATGGGCGTTAACTGACGCTCATCAACGAGGACGATAGGGACATTAGCCGTCTTAAGTGAGTATTCATTGAATAGCGCTAATCGCGACTGGAAGTCTTTCGTGATATGACTTGAATGATGGACTTCAATAAATGCTGCAGTGCCGTTAGCATATTTAATAAGAAAATCAGGTGTATATCGAATGGTCTTAAGGGTAATACTGTCATGGAGATGCAGGCTTTCAGGCTGCGCAGCATAGGCAACGATATTCGGTTCACACTCCATCTGCGCCGCAACACACAATTCAAGGAATGATTCGACCTTCAGCGGGGCTTGATTCTTCTGCGAAAAATATTGATATACATGCCTGCCGCGTGATTTATTCGCTTTATACTTGTTACTCACGTTACACCTCTTGCTACATTTCAGAGTGCTAACCGTTAATTTGCAGCGGAAAAATTAATCTCTGCTAAAATTAAAGGTTACCCCTATGGATAAGGCAAACGTCTTTCCCGACACGGGGAAAGCGCTCACGTGTGTTTGTTAACACGCGAGCAGCATATTCAATTTTCGAAAATCCACAAAAACTTGTGAATTTTCGCGCAAAGCACAATTCATTTTAAAATAACATGCAGGCGTTTAACACGCTTCGATGCCCCCAATCGACATTGATACCTCGCTGTTTTATTTCAATTCTTTTAGCTTGAAAGCGTATTTTAAAAACGCATCACATTCAAAAAATGCATTCACTATGATTTTTAAAAATCATTGTTTTTAAAGCATTAATTTTTAAAATATGCTCTGCATAAGCGCATTTAAGCTGTAAATCTATCTTTACAAAATGACGATGTGAACATCGCTAACTTAAGGGTAAGCCGATTAATCCACATTAAAATTTGTTACTACATAACAATGATATAAACGACGAATTAACCTTAAATTTGTCAGCAAAAAAATATTTTTGAGGAAATGGAGAATTTTTTTAGCAAACCGTGAAAAAAGGCAAGTTTATTGTTTTTAATTACGCATAACCCATTCGAAAGTTGCCCATGATGTCGCGATTTGGAAATGCATGTTTGTTTGGCCAGATAAACGCATGCTGAACCTCGATTGGCAAGACGCGCTTGGCGGATTAACGCGAGAGTTGAGAAAGGGGCAAATGTCTGAAGCGTACTCTATTTGTTGTCCACAAAAGAGGGGAAGGTTGGTGATATGACTGATAACATTACCATCTATAACGTTTTTGCTTGTCAAGGCATGCGGGTATTAGACCTTAGATACCGAACCTACTTCTGGCTAGGGTAATGAACTGCGGTCGATCCGTTCATCCCTGGGTCACAATAAAATATACGAATGCAACGACGAACAGTGGATACAACAATGCCAATCTTAAGTTATCAATATGGCAGTCTGTTCTAAATAGCTTATGCCCCAAAACGAGTTAACAAGTTGTCAGTAGATCAGTAACAAACGGACTTTCTGTCCTAGACATTTTCATCATTACACCCGTGTGATGTAATTCACTACTACCCATCAAAAAACTGGATAATTATACAGTCGTATTCAAATTATAAGGATTTTTGAACGATTTTCATCCTGTATTCGTGCGCGTTTTCTCATTTTCGTTTAAATAAATAGCATTAAAATTAATTACTTATACTTTTCATTAAGCAGATAATAGGTTTGGGAAACGCGCATGCGCGTTTTTCCAGATGGTGTATTTGAAAAAAAGCTGATAAGTTCCTTTTATTACAAGTAATTAACAGTGCGCGTTTTTACTGGTCTAATGAGGTAAACGCGCATGCGCACTAATAAAATGTTGAACTAAGCCGCTGCGCGGAGCCCAAAGCGAACCACTGTTCCACACTTACTCCTAGGGATAATCCCTCACCTAGGAGGTCTACCATGTCATCACTTCTGCAACAATTCCATGATGAGATCAGTTTACGTGGTTACTCGGCCCGTACACGCAGTGCTTATCTGCGTGCCATCACCCACTATGCAAACCAACCGCTCGATAGCATTACGGATGAGCAGCTTACGGCTTATTTCCGTTACTTAAATCTTGAGCGACATCATTCCAGAGCCACCTTAAAGCTACAGCTTAATGGCATTCATTTTTTCTATGAACATGTCCTAGGGCGCGATTTTACGGTTCAGTTGAGTTTACCTAAACGTCCACACAAGCTGCCGCAATTGCTTAGTTGCCAAGATATCGCGGCACTGCTGTACCACTGTCAAAACCTGAAACAACGCGCCATGTTGGCGCTGTGTTATGGTTGTGGTTTGCGTGTCAGTGAGTTAACCCATATTAAGGTTGCTGATATCGATGGGCAGCGGCAGTTGCTCAAAGTGTGTCAAGGCAAGGGTGCCTGCGACCGCTGGGTGATACTCTCACCGACTTTACTCACCCTGTTGCGTCAGTATTGGCAAGCGTATCATCCCGTCGAATGGTTGTTTGCCTCGACCTATCATGATGTGGTTTATCCGCTGCATGAGTCGACCTTTCGTAAAGCGTTAGCGAAGGCGGCCCGCTTAGCGAGTATCACTAAGCCATGCAGTCCACACAGCCTAAGGCATGCTTATGCGACCCATCAATTACAAGCGGGTATGCCACTTCATCAATTACAGGCCCAACTTGGTCATCACAGTATAAAGTCTACCGAGCGCTACTTGCATTGGTCGCCGGAATTGGGTCATCAAGGGCGTGACTTGCTAGCAAGTCTTGGGGGGATGCCATGGCAACCACCTACCATTTAAGCGATATCCTTCATCAGCACTTAGCCCACTACCAACAGCAGCATAAACTGACCGAACAGCAAGCCTTAGTCTGCCAGCATATTCAGCAGTGTCGCACGCAAACCTTAGGCATACAGCACTGGCGTTGTGATACTTGCCAGTATGAGCAGCAGGTGTTTTGCTCCTGTGGTGACCGGCATTGCCCTCGTTGTCAGGGAAGGCAGACGCAAGCGTGGATTGCTACGCAGCAGGCGCAAGTCTTGCCTTGTCGCTATTTCCATTTGGTCTTTACCTTACCCCACGAGTTGAACATCTTGGCGCACTACGCTGCCAAGCCGTTATACAGCGCCCTGTTTGAGTCTGTGTGGCAGACGCTTGCGCAGTTTGGCATGAAACGGAAACACCTTCAGGGTCAATTGGGTTGAACTATGGTGCTGCATACGTGGGGGCAAACCTTGAGTCAACATATCCACTTGCATTGCTTAATTCCTGGCGGGGTAGTGACGTCAGAGGGGGATTGGCATGCCGTGAAAACGGATTATCTGTTTCCGGTTAGAGCCTTGTCCACCGTGTATCGGGCCAAGTTATTACGGGCGCTGCGACAACATGAGCTGGCTATCCCTGCGGCTGAAACCTTAATGGCAAAGCCGTGGTGTGTTTACAGCAAAGCGTGTCTGAGCCGCGCCGAAACCGTGGTGGAATATCTCGGGCGTTATACCCGTAAAGGCATGCTGCATGAATCAAGAATTGCCGACGTGACCGCAGAGCATGTCAGTTTTCACTACAAGGATTATCGTGATGGTCAGCAGCATAAGCAAATGCGGCTAAGCTGTGATGAGTTTATCCGCCGTTACTTATTGCATGTGTTGCCCAAAGGGTTAATGCGAGTCAGGCACTTTGGCTTTTTAGCCAACGCTTGCCGCCGCAAAAAGCTCGCGCTTATCCAGCGGCAACTACGTAAGCCGCAGGTGGTATTGGCGAGTCCTTTGATTAAGGAGGACTGTTGGTGGTCATGTCCGCAATGCCAGTTAGGTCATTTGCAGTTTATTGGGCTGATAAGACTGCAGAGATTAGTGATGATTAACAACCAAAGTCAGCCAGTACGTCTGTCAGGATAACCACTCCCTCAAGACGTCGCGTAATGACCGACAGCGAAAAGCAGCCAACCTTATGGGGTTAAGCCTATGAGGGGATAGGGTGTGAGTGTTAGCCTGAATCTGGGGCCAAAATGCTGCCAACCAAGGTCAATAATCAGTCGAAAGTGAGCGTAAAAGAATGAGAAAGCTAAAACGATATCAAGTGATTACCCATCAAACTGTATAAAAAACCGCTACCGCAAAAAAGCAAATTCCTATAGCATTATTCATACCCATTTACACGGATGTGGCAGCGGCCAAGTCCAACAAGCGATTTATGCCCTGCAAACAGCGCAGCGCATAAATACTAAGACGTTAGGCATCTTTTGAAAGTTTAGGCACACCATGGAAAAGCAAGAATATATCAATATAGCTTCGAACCCTGATGAATGGTTTAAGTGTGCCTTCATACAAAAGAAAGTTGCGGATAAAATTTTAAAGTTAATGCTCGATGACGATGAGGCCATCGGTAATTCAGACTTATTTAAAGACCTATGGGGTAACGCACATTATCATTATGGTATAGCCTTGGAAAATGGCTTCAAAGGCATGCTTGTTGCTAGGTTCCCTGATAAAGTGAAATTCCAAATTAATGGAGACAAGGTGCGTCTAAAAGGCTTAGGAGATAGGCAGAAACTAAGCCACAATTTAGTTGATTTAGCCGAAGAAGCGGGCATTTTTGAGCTCGGCTTACATAAATATGAAAGTGACGAAAAAGCTCTGAGAATTGTGTTGGCTCATCTAACAGATTCAGTTAAGTGGTCACCTAAATATCCAGTGCCAATCGACAACAAGTCGATGTTCAAGTTCGACAATTCAGTGCCTGTTGCGTTGGTATATGGTTTCCACATACTTGACGTTATGTCTCCTGTATTTGAAGTGTTTAAGAAAAACTCGGTGGTATATGTCTAATCGGGTAGCCGGAGGTATCTAGCCTCCAGCCCCCACACCACCCTGCATGCGGCTCCGCACAGGGCGGTTCATTTAGAACGCCTAACCTGTTTTCTGGTTCGGATAGTGAACCGCGATCCATCCATCTCTCAGTGAATACAATCCTGCTTTCTTAAGATACTCATTACTCAGCGCTTGCTGTATTCCTGGTGTTTTCGAGCTCCGCCATGGGCCTTTACTTGTGATCCCACAAGCAACGGCAGCTTGGATCCTGACGCCACGTTTAAGTAAGTTTTGTACCTTAGTCCGCGGTTTTCGCCACTGACGCCAGTAGCACATACGCACTCGACGACGGATCCAATGGTCTAAATCGACACACCCTTGATAAGCGTTGGCTATGCCAAAGTAGTTGATCCAGCCTTGCATGTATTGCCGTACTTTAAACAATTGATATCCCATGCTAACGCCCCAATTTCGGTTCGTCAGGCGTTTCATCTTTTGTTTAAAAATGTGTAATGTTTTAGCATGCCACTGGATCTTCCCGCGGTTAAAGGTAAAACCGAGGAACTTGCTTTGACCTACCTCTACCACTTGGCTTTTCTGTTCATTAACAACCAATTTTAGCTTAGTGGCAAGGTAGCGAGTAATACTCTTGAGTACCCGCTCTCCCGCTCGAATAGACTTTACCAAAATGATAAAGTCGTCCGCGTAGCGGGCGAATTTGTGCCCTCGGCTTTCCAGCTCTTTATCAAGACTGTCCAACATAATGTTAGAGAGTAATGGCGAGAGTGGGCCGCCTTGAGGCACGCCTTCGAAGCTTGCTTCAAATTGGTCGTTGACCATCACACCAGCTCGCAGGTATTTACCAATAAGCGCCAGCAGACGCTTATCCTGTACCTTGATCCTCAATTGAGTCATCAACAGGTCGTGATTTACTCGATCAAAGAACTTGGACAGATCAACATCGACGGCAAATTTGCGCTTCTGTTTGATGATATCTCTGACTTGCAAGACCGCTTGTTTGGCATTCCTATTCGGTCTAAAGCCGAAGCTATTAGCCGAGAAGAAAGGGTCAAACAACGGCGTGAGAATTTGAGCAATAGCTTGCTGTATCACACGATCAATGACGTTAGGGATACCCAGTTTGCGTTTACCGCCATCGGGTTTGTCGATCTCTACGCGTCTGACTGCTGAAGGGTTATATTCACCTCGTTCCAGTAGAGATTTACACCGTTGCCAACCGCCTTGTTGCATCCAAAGCGGGAAGGCTTCGATAGTCATGCCATCGATGCCAGCCGCGCCTTTATTGGCTTTAACTTGACGCCAAGCTCGGTGTAGATTTTCAGGTTCGAGTAGTTGTTGGAATAAATCGCTGTTGAAGGCCGGTTGCATATCAATACGCTGCCGATAGTAATCGTCTGGCGACGTAGTGGGTATCGACAAGTTTGACAAGACTCCTCCTTCTTCTAAATGTTCAGGCCTTCACCATATCCCAACCATTACGATGGGCGTTGGGCTACTATGCCGTCTGCTGACTTCTGCTTAATCACATACCGAGTTACCCCGTCATGCGCTATCGGTTTTCATCTGGTTCGCTCTTTTCAGTCGATGAGATTGAAAAGCCAAGGCACTTAATAGACCAGAGCCTTACTGGTTATTGACCGATCGCGTGTTAAGCAGATCTCCCCAGATAAGAACATGAACTTTCTTTGCACTGCTGCATCATTTACGGTGGCCATTAGATCACGTGGTTTCGTCGTCTTGTGCCAACTCACCTCTAGCCTACGCCTCATATGATGTTCTTGTTCATCAGCTCGCAAATTTGCTAGCGGCTTCCTTCAGACCAATCCTCGCGGATAAGCCCTTGCCATTCGCTAGTAGTTAACGTTTAATAACAGCATGTTATTGAACGGTGACCTTCCTACAGAGGACTTTCACCTCATTAGTTCATGCCCATGCTGGGCGTACACAAGTCAAAGCACTCGGACTTGGTAAAGCTGTCATCTTTTTTGTTCCAAAAAAGTCACCAACTTCACCAAGCCGGTGTTTGAGGCGTTAAGCCTCTAGGCGTACACATGAAATACCTTTTAGGAATTCTAATAATGATTTGGAGTGTTTTTTCTTCCGCTAAAGACTATCCAGAAGTGATTGTGGGTGAGGAAGATGGTTTTGTTGATCTTACCTTTACGATCTCAAATTCAAAAAAACTCGAATCTGGCTCATATCAGGTTGTCGTAAAAGGCAACCTGAAGGGCGATAAGGTTGGGTTTGCAATAGAGATTTTGCCCTCTTGGAACCCGCAAGCGGTGGAAGGCATTGACGATGCCTTCTATTGGGGGGAGGCATTCTTCAGAAACACTGGTTCTGAATCTGAAAATTTTATAAAGTCACTGGCTACTTTGTACGGCGCAACTGTAAACGATGTATCTGTTCCGGAAAAGGTATATGCCCAAGTTGTTGGGCTTGCCTGTAATCCCGAAAAGATTGATGAATTGCCATGCAAAATGAAGTTCTTTTTTAATCCCGACGGTGAGGAAGATCTTTACTCTGAGGTTTTTATAAACATTGATACTGTTGCAAAAGAGCTAGAGTTCAACGAGAAAGACAATGATTATCGTGCACCATTATTACGTTCGTTGTTGCAATAAAGGCTTAACAAGCGGCTCCACCGGACAAATTTCCGCTGTCACTTTTTTGCGTGGCAAAAAGTCGCCATCAAAAATTTGCTCAGTGTGCCGGGCGTTTGCCCATAGGAATTTTAATTTGAAACTTACTAATTTGGGCTAATGGCCTAACTCGGAATTGTCCAAACTCGTGTCAGGCCGATCAGTTCTGGCACGTTTATGCCCCAAAGCTTGCTAGCATTCATTTAGTGAATCGAAAACTGACGAATGAATTACCCTACAAAATCTCATCTATTTACCAAATAGATAGCCCTACCGTAAAGCGACTAACAATGTATGGGTATACAGTCGTATTTAAATTTCAATGCTTTTGAGTGTTTTTAAACTCATTAGTTTGCGCGTTTATCCATCCTAAAATTAATAAACCCCCTTAAAATCATTTGGATACACTTCGGCCAAATTAGTTGATAGGTTTGGAAAACGCGCATGCGCGTTTTTCCGGATGGTGTATTTGATGAAAAGCTGATAAGTTCTTTGCATACAGATAGTTAACTGTGCGCGTTTTCACTGGTCTAATGAAGTAAACAGCGCAGCGCATAAATACTAAGACGTTATAAGCCATAAGGAAGTTGGATGAATAAATCGACATTAGGGAAACTAGATGTCTTAAGTGTTTTTATTACTTGGGCGATACTAATTTCACTTTTGAGCACTTTGGCATATTTAAAGATTTTTGCTGATCCAAACTCAAGTGCTGCAATTCTTGTATATTTGTTTGGAGCTTTCTTTATTGCTGCATTATGTCACGCAATATTGGCGTATTTTAATCGCTGCCCTCATTGCAGTAAATGTTTAACTATTCAAGGTTTTAAACCTCCTCATCCTGCTTCAAGTGGCAGTAGGGATAAAGTAGTGTGGCATTGGTTTTCAGGTTCAATTGTATGTATTCATTGCGGGCAAAAGGTTGATACAAATGGCCTATAACAAGTTGCTTAATTTCGTTCCGGCCACAACAAGTATGGCCTCACTGGACTGCCTTTGCTGCGCTGCGGCAGCCAATTAGCAAAGCCTTAGGAGTCTTGAGTAACATGGAAATTGAAGGAAGAAAATATACCCTTGTTGTTACAAGCGCTAACGACTTCGATACACTTAGCTTGGAATGCACACTCGATAACGAATTAATAATCGAAGCAGAGCTAGTCAGTTATAAGGAAAAACAGGCAAAAATCCACTTCCATAAAAGTGGGCTTTCGCTAAAGGTGGTTGAGGCGTTCATCAATGAGGTCAATAAAGAGCTAATTCATGGCGGACAGAAAAACTCCTAACAAGTTGCTTAATTTCATTCCGGCCACAAACAGCGTGTCCTCCACTGGACTGCCTACGTTACGCTGGCAGCCAATTAGCAAAGCGTTAGTTTCTTACAATTAGGATTGCGTATGATTTTTAATTCAGGGCCATGTGTTTTAGAATCAGAAAAAGAGCGGAACCTCTATACAAAGTTCTTTGCTGGTTATTTTTTTAATGAATTTATTGATGGATACGACGAGCGTGTAGTGTGGATAAATAGCTACCTATCAAAAAAATTAAATAAAACAGTGTCCTTGCAGTCTCCTTCAATCAGTTTTGATAATCATACATATTTACTCGATATCGACTCTGACAGAGGGGAATTTGCGGATATTTTACTTCATGACCCAGTATCAAAGACAATGATCGCAATTGAAGCGAAATACCTAACTAATTGGTCTATAGAGAAAGATATTAAGAGTAATCTTAAAAGAATTAACGCTATTAGAGAAAGGTATTATAAATATACAATACACTTTTGCCTTTTAGTAAGTTCCACTAAATGGAAGTCAGCCATAAAAATGAAAAAGCACGAGAGTAGTAGTTACGCCTGTTTTATTAAGGACTTCAAAGATGATGTTGGCGTATTGTTTTGGGAAGATCTTGTTGAATATTGTGATTCAAAAACCGTTAAAAAATATATGGAATATAGGCTCAGTTTAGTTAATGCACCTGCTTCCCAAAGGTATGCAAATATCCAAAACTAATTGGGTAGCCGGAGGTATTTAGCCTCCAGCCCCCACACCACCCTGCATGCGGCTCCGCACAGGGCGGTTCATTTAGAACGCCTTACCTGTTTTCTGGTTCGGATTATGAACTGCAATCCATCCATTGTAGTGGCACACTAATTTTGGCCACCTAAATAGAGGTGATATTATTACCTCGTAGATGACTTTAGGTGAACACATGAGATCGACAACCAGAAAAACATTTAGTGCTGAATTCAAACTTGAAGCAGACCAATTAGTCCTCGATAAAAACCATAGCATCATCGAAGCTGCAAAGGCGATGAACGTAGGTAAGTCCACTATAGATAAATGGGTGAGACAGTTAAAACTAGAACGCCAGGGTGGCACACCAAAAGCATCTCCGATTACCCCTGAACAAATTGAAATCCGTGAGCTGAAGAAGCAAATAGCTCGTCTTGAGGAGCACAATCTTATCCTAAAAAAGGCTACCGCTCTCTTGATGTCAGACTCGATGAACAATTTACGCTAATCAGCGCACTCAAGCAGAGCCACTCTATTCTCACAATTTGTAATGCATTCAAAGTACATCGAAGTAGCTATAAGTATTGGCTAAAAAGAAAAGAACATATTGATACAGACTTTACTATTTTATGCAGTGAAGTGAAGGCCGCACATCGTATTAGTCATGGCTCTGCCTGTGCTCGAACGATAGCGCAATTAGTGACTAACAAAGGGATTGGTCTCAGTCGTTATCGAGCTCGTAATCTAATGAAAAAGCTTGGGTTATTAAGCTGTCAGCAGCCTAAGCATTCTTATCGAAAAGCGATACAAGAGCATGTTGCAATCCCCAATACGCTTAATCGACAGTTTGCAGTAACTCAACCAGATCAAGTGTGGTGTGGCGACGTGACGTATGTTTGGGTCGGTAATCGCTGGGCCTATCTAGCCGTTGTTTTAGACTTATTTTCCCGCAAACCTGTTGGATGGGCTTTGTCATTATCACCAGATAGTGAGCTGACCTGTAAAGCTTTGAAAATGGCATTTGAGTTAAGGGGTAAGCCTGAGAATGTGATATATCACAGCGATCAAGGTTCGCATTACACAAGCTTGAAATTCAGACAATTAATATGGCGTTTTCAGATTGAGCAAAGTATGAGTCGCCGCAGGAATTGTTGGGATAACGCACCAATGGAGCGTTTCTTTAGAAGTTTGAAATCTGAGTGGATACCCGCAAGTGGTTATGGGAATTTTACAGAAGCAGATAAAGAGATCACAAATTACATCACTGGATATTACAGTGAGACCAGACCCCATCAATATAATGGTGGGTTAACGCCAAATGAGTCAGAACGTTTATATTGGAATGACTCTAAAACCGTGGCCAATTTTACTTGACCATATATGGACGCCTCAGCTTTTACAACACTTTTGAATGATTGGTTCACTACCATATATTCGGCGTCTAAATAGGCTTTTTACCCGCGCCATGATGTAAATCCGAAACCTATTACCTTATCACTACATCGGCATTTAATGCCTTGGTCAAGTCAGGCTCTAATAGGTACGGTTGACCGTTTATTCATCAGTGCATGTAAACTTTTACGTGATGCTTAACGTCTTACGCAAACGCTTTATTAACGTCGAAATTATCGTTACTCGTGAGGATCCGCCATCCTATACGCGCTATTTTATTGGCCAATGCGACAACGGCTTTGTGTCGACCTTGCCTTAACGCAAGTGCATTAAACCATCGCCCAAGTCTATCATCACGTTTGCTCGCAAATCGGCCAACGGCTCTGGCGCCATGGATGAGTAAAACACGTAGTTCTGAGCTGCCATTTTTCGTGATCGATCCTAGTCGAACTTTTCCACCAGAACTCGATTGCGATGGCACTAAGCCACACCATGCAGATAATTGCCGGCCATTTTTAAATTGATGACCCGAACCTAATTCACTCATAAAGCTTGCTGTGACTAATGGTCCAAAGCCAGGGATCGACAGCAATGCATTGTAGCGAGGTTGGATTTGACATAGCGCTTTAATGTCGCGCTCGATTTGATTAATTCTCTCATTTAAAACACATAAATCTTCATATAAAAGTTTTAACAGGTAATGAAGCGTATGAGACAGTTCATGCTCATTATTTGCTAAAATACGGCTAAGTGACGCTTGTAATTGCAACCTGCCGACAGAGAAGATCACACCAGACTCGCTCGCTAGGCTTCGAATTTGATTGACCATGGCGGTTCGATTTTGAACGAGACGACTACGTACACAACGTAATGCTTTAATGTCTTGTTGCTCAACAGTTTTAACTGGAACCATGTGGATATTAGGTCTGAAAACCGCTTCGCATATAGCGAGGGCATCGTTGGCATCATTCTTTTGGTTTGCAACAAATGGCTTAACATGTTGAGCAGGGATCAATTGCACTTGATAACCAAGAGCTTGAAATTGTCTTCCCCAGTAATGCGCCGTACCACAGGCCTCCATAGCAATAAGACTACCTTCGGGGAATTGTCTAATTTTATCGAGCAGCTTGTTTCTGTTAACCTTTTTGTTAGTCATGACTGAGTTATCCATAAGACAAACACAAACTTGAAAAACATTTTTGGCTAAATCGATACCAATAACTTTAATATCCATGATGGAAACCTCCAGAACTATTTGTCAGCTTCAAGCTTGGCATAATACTGCAAGCTTAGGTGCTGAGGCGTCCATCACATCACTACACATCTCTCAGTGAACATAAACCCGCTTTCTTGAGATACTCATAACTCAGCGCTTGCTGTATCCCTGATGTTTTCGAGCTTCGCCACGGCCCTTTGCTTGTAATTCCACAAGCAACGGCCGCTTGGATCCTGACGCCACGTTTGAGTAAGTTCTGTACCTTAGTCCTTGGCTTTCGCTATTGACGCCAGTAGCACATACGTACTCGACGACGGATCCAGTGGTCTAAATCGACACACCCTTGGTAAGCGTTGGCTATGCCAAAGTAGTTGATCCAGCCTTGCATCTATTGCCGAACTTTAAACAATTGATAGCTCATGCTCACGCCCTAATTGCGGTTTGTCAGTCGTCTTCTATTTTGTTTGAAGATGTGCAGTGTTTTGACATGCCACTGGATTTTTCCGCGGTTAAAGGTAAAACCAAGGAACTTGCTTTGGTCTACCTAACCACTTGGATTTTCTGTTCATTAACAACCAGTTTTAGCATAGTGGCAAGATAGCGAGTAATACTCTTAAGGACACGTCCGTCAGCTCGTAGAGACTTGACCAGGATGATAAAGTCATCCGCGTAGCGGGCGAAGTGATAACCTCTGCTTTCAAGTTCTTTATCCAGATTCGCAGTTGTTCGCGCACATCAGACCAATCCACAAAATAGTGGGCATCACTCAAAATTCATAGCGAATGCGCCGCAGAGATACTATGCATGCCATTGATAAATAGCGAACTTATTTTTAACAACATGTAGATTTCCGAGCAGTCGGTCAATACGCTTAATATTGTGTTTTAGTGCAACGGTACCCGTTATGTTCCGTCTTAAATGGGTTAACTATAGTTGATTGCCATCGAGTAAAGACTCGGTAGCAACAATCAGTGAATTAAGGCGTTTTTGGTGTATTTGAGGACATTATTTTTTGAGTAAATCGTGCAAAATGTCAACATTAAGATGTTTGTATGTTACATTTAATAAAACAACTGTATATTTATGGATAACGGAGTGCTGTAAGTCATGTTAAACAAATTATTTGCTTTCTTCTTTTTTTTTATTGTTGTTGGTTGCGCTCAACAGCAAAATTATCATTATGAAGTTGCACGAGAACCTAGAGTTGAATGGCCTGTTAATGAATATGAAAAGTTAAATAAAACAGGTGCTAATATTGTATCGGGGCAAGGTTTTTTAAAAACAATTGGAGGAGATGTAAAAACATGCTCTGGTAATAAAGTTTTCTTGAGTCCTGTAACCTCTTACTCAAAGCAATTTGTTGATGCAATAATATATAAAAAGCATGGGAAAGCTCCTATTGTCTTAGAGCCTGAATACCCTGATAGTCGAATATCTCTTTTTCTTAAAGAGGTGACAGCCGATGCAGATGGTAGATTTAAGTTTTATGATGTTCCTGATGGCATGTATTATTTATATACTATGGTAAAATGGTCTGCTGCGACAGGATTGCAAGGATCTTTGAGCCAACAGGGCGGCTGGGTAATAAAAAGCATTACTGTCAATTCAAATAACAGAAATGAATATATTCTCACTGGAATAGATGAATAGTCCCGAATTCAACTCCAAAGTTCGATGCTAGCTAATTAAGCGACTAGTAGATTAAACACCACAGCTGGCTGCTTAAACTTCTCTTACGATTGGACGTTATAATTAAAGGCGTGTCGAAGATAGTAATAGTTCTATTAAAGAGCACGTCAAAAAGAACGCGTTGCTACGTGAATAATAGATGGCTATGCTAGCCAACACTCTAAACAGCTCACGTAGCGACGCGACATACAAGCCTCTAAATTTCATTTTCAAAACTTAAGTTGCATAATTTCAGTTATTTAGGTGGTATTGATAACTTCAAGCAATAGATTGTTATACTTAGAACAAACCTTTACAAAGATTGATGGGCGAGGGCGGATAAGGGAGATAGTAGTAACGTAGTCATGACTCGATTTTATTTGAACTATGCAATTAAGACTTAGTCATGAGGGAAGGCGTACCAAGATATTGCTCATCAATGTTTTATTGAGTATGAAATTCTTGGGGTTTAAAGAGTATAAAGTGGGCCATGCGCTGAGATTTACTAGCTTCGCAATTCGCAACAAGTTAGGGCCGTGTATCCTCGACATACGCAGTTTTTGTTGTCCATCATGATTCAATCAGATGAATACAGTTTGTTACTATGTGCATAAGCTATTATTCAAGAAAAATACAGTTTTACGCTAATGCCGATAACGTCATTTATCGGCATTCTTGGAGACTCAGATAACACTATTAAACAACTCATTATGTACTGACACATTTATACACAGGAACTCAGTCGCTCAGTTCATTTCTAAAAATTTCATGTATCAATCAGTGCATTTATAGCCGGTAAGACAAATATATCACTTAGCCAGAGTTTTGGTCGCTTTAACATCCGCTTCGATAGAGTCATACCATATCTTCGAACTTGAAGGCTTTCTGCATAAGTAAGTCTGCTTTAAAGCTGTTACTGCGCGTTTTACATGATTTCTTTCGCATATGGTTACACAAAATCTTAAAGCATTCACGTAGAGATGCGAAAATCCAATAGCTCAGTGACATCTTCGATATCAGACTTTAGATGACAATTTCAATCTAATCGAATAAAAAACCGTCCATAATTTTTATCTGAATATCCATTTGCTAATCCTAGCTAGTCAAACAGCAAAAATATCAGTAGGTTAGCTTGCGGCCTAGATTCATGTTCATCATAAAGGTAAATCTCAGTCTGCCGCGAAATCTCATTCTGAGTGGCCACGAACACATCAATAATATTTAACATAATAAACATCAATAATATTTAACATAATATACATTGTGCGCAGCTTTGTATGGAAGGGATTAGGGGCCGATAATGTGGTAATTTATCTTCGCAATGAAAATATTTGATCGAATGAAAATGACCTTTCTCGTTGAAATTATTATTTATCTGGAAAAACTACCCTTATGGGCTTAATTTTCTTCCTACGTGAATGCTTTAGCGTTTTGGCTATGCTTGCCCGCAATTATTCACGTACAGACACCTCATCATGAGAGCATGAACCACTTCAGCACTTAAGGAATGTTTTGCGCTGGTGATGAGCCAGTCCATGTTGTGCTCACCTATGGCAATACTGGTTGGATTGGATGGTTTTATCCGCTTAAATGGAAATTATACTTCAGTGTAATTATGAGTTTATCATTCGTATTACTCCTAAAAGTTAAGCGCAAGCGCTCAGCTAAACAAACATTCTAAAGAAGCATTTTAAGAAATTATTTCAAGAAACCATTTAAGAATCTATCTTAATAAATTGAGTCACATGGATAATCGTAAGCGGCTCAGATTGATTAAATCAAAGCCGCTTTATTTTTTCATCTCATTCAATGACTCAAGGCTGTGCTAAGTGACAGCTTATGAGCTTTGAAAGCCTCAAGCAATTTTGCTACTGTTAGCACCCCCACACTTTTCGAATACGACTTATGCCCTCTTCATGGTTTTTCTTTGATGCGATCCCCGCCGATATATTTGCCCTACTCACCCTAAGCGCCGCATTTACCTCTTTTTTTACTGCCTGCTTTGGCATTGGTGGTGGTGTCATGCTTTTAGGCATGATGGCGCAAGTGTTACCGCCGCAATTGATTATTCCATTGCATGGCGTGGTGCAATTGGGCTCGAACGGTGGCCGTGCTGCTCTGGGCTGGCGCCATATCGAATGGCGACTTATAGCGGCATTTTTCCCCGGTGCGGTAATAGGGGCATTATTGGGGAGTGTTGTGTTGGTGGCACTGCCGCCATCAATCATGTATCTCACCATTGCTGCATTTATTCTTTATTCCTGCTGGGGTCCCAAACTGCCGAAAATGGTGTTTGGTACTTTAGGGACACTTACGGCCGGCGCCATAACCACGTTCATCTCATTATTTGCAGGCGCTACTGGGCCATTAGTTGCGGCGTTTATTAAACAATTGGAAGTTGACCGTTTTCGCACCGTCGCCACTTTTGCCATGGCGATGTCACTGCAACACGGGGTTAAAATTGCGGTGTTTGAAGGCATGGGGGTATCGCTAGCGGATTGGTTGCCGCTGTTGATGTGCATGATTTTAAGCGGCACCATAGGCACGTGGATTGGGTTTAAAATGCTAAAACGTGTCGCCGATAAACATTTTCAAACCGCTTTTAGCATTGTACTGACGCTGTTGGCCATTCGATTAATTTGGCAGGCGATTAGCCAGTGGTAGATGCATAAAAAAAGCAATAACTGTTAAATAGTTACTGCTTAGCTCCGAGCAACGCTGGCTCAACCAAGATGTCGTTAAGCGACCTCAACTCAGAAGACATTTCAAGCACCGATTACAAACTGTTTGTTGCTATTTCACCTCTCTGAAATAGAACTGCTGCGAAATAGTATTTTTCCAGACATCCTCAACGATATTATCGCCATTGGCATAGGACTCGCCTGCCACTTTCATCGATGAACCACCCATACGCGATACCACACGCAGTGAACCATTTGGCATAAACTCAGTTCGCCATTCACTGTCAGCCTGCTCGCAACCACCCAGCTGCAAGTTGCCATCAACACTCACTAAACATTGGGCTTGTTTGTTCGCCGTTAGCGGGCTTTGATTTCAGGCGGTAATAACCATCACTGGTGGTTGTTGCTTGCCATTGCTGGATGGGCTTTAACGTCGCATTGTTGTGCCAACAGCACTCGTCCACTGTGGGTATTTATAATCGCTAAATGAGATACCGGTTCAATCCGCTAGTCAGAACAATCGCTTACGCGGTTTTCACAGGTAACCACAGCTGCGCCCTTTTGGGTACTGCAATTGGCGGCCTGCAGATTTTGAATAGAACGCTCATTGGCAAAACGGAACCAGCCATCATGACTGGCATCCACTGACCAACGTTGGCAACGGGAAGCCACCCAAGGCTTCACTGTCTTGGCAATTTTCTTGGGTGAGAAAGGTGCCTTCGGCCACGTTAGCAAATCGATAAAGTCCGTCATTGGTGGGATCAATCACCCAAGTACTGGCTTTATCGTCACAACGGCTAACGCTGACATCGCCTTTGGCATTGGTAATGAGGCACTGGTCAGTATCATGGTTAACAATTCGGTATTTCACCCCTTCAACTCGGGCTTTCAATGGCCAAAACTCGCCACTAGGAACGCGTAAGGGTTGCTTGTCTGCCATTGGCTCACCAAAGTTAGATAGGCATTTTTCATCCCACTTAAAGGGTTGAAAAGTTTCGCTTGTGGCGATTTTGGGGTGGCGTGGTTAATCTGGTGATTGACATCGAGCGGATGAGTGAGAATAATACGCGACAGGTTGCAGAGAAGCCTGTCCGCAAAAGATGATATCACTCTGATAAATTAATAGCGTTGCGAATCGATTTCAAATCGAACCCACAGCAATCAAATAAGTTTGGCTTAGCGGAATGCCAATAAACTTAGGAGAATTGTTTGTGAAACATGCAACAGCCAACACTTTCAAGCCCGCCAGTATCAATGTTGAACCTTCTGACATTGTGCCCTTGGCAGCCACCGAAACACCCTCCCACGGGAAATATCACTCAGGCACTCAGTCAATAGAGTCCTTAGGTACGTTAGCTATCCCTACTTTGTATTTACGTTTTGCGTTACCCATGGCATTCGCCATGATGCTCAGCGGCAGTTACAACTTAGTCGACTCTTATTTTATTTTGAAATACATTGGCGCCGATGCATTGGCTGGGGTAACGATTGCCTTCCCGTTACAAATGATGATTTTCGCTTTAGCCTGCATGATAGGAAATGGGACTGCGACCTTAGTGAGCCGATTTTTAGGGGCAAACGAGTTTGATAAGGCGAGTCAAATCGCGAATACCGGTTTCGCGTTAGCCCTATGTTGCGGCGTGATCGTCACTGTCGTGTCACTCGCCCAGCTCGATAATCTATTAGCGTTTATTGGGGTAAGCTCAACACTTGCCTTAGCTGCTACAGAGTATCTACAACCCATTCTCTGTTTTAGTCTGTTCATCTTTTTGTTATCCCTTAGCGGCGATTTACTCAGAGCACAAGGCAAAGTCGTAGTGATGCTGCTGGTTATCTTGTTGTCGGCGGTCATGAACATTCTGTTCGATACACTCTTTATTGCCGTTTTGGAGATGGGCGTAAGTGGTGCGGCGTGGGCAACGGTAGCGGGCCAATGTGTGAGTCTATTTATCGCCGTCGTCTATTTTGTTCCAAATAACCGCTTTGCCAATAAGCAGGCGCTTCATCGGCAAGCTGCCCAGCCTATTTGTTTTAGAATAGAGCAGATAAAGCTCAACCTCACTGAGATAAAAGCGATTCTTGGCTTGGGTAGCCCAATACTATTGTCATATCTTGGGATTGCCTGCGTGATCTCATTGGTAAATCATATTTTAGTCAGTCATTTAGCCAATGTAGTGCCCAATACGCCAGCGGCGAATGAGGTCGCGTACATGATCAGCGCTTATGGTTTGATCGGCCGCTTTAATATCTTTATCGCCCTGCCGCTCATGGCTCTCACCAGTGCAGCACAAACGATCAGTGCCTATAACTATGGGGCGATGGCATCTTCTCGGGTGTTAGCGTGTGCTAAATGGGGAATCGTCTTGACCTGCTGTTATCTGAGTGTAGTGACAATCATATTTATGGGGTTTCCTACCTCAGTATTTGGTGTTTTCACCGATGACCTCGCACTCATTGCCGCCTGTGTTAAGATTTCGAGTGTGACGTTTATCGCCTTACCTTTGGCGGGGATCACAGGTATTGCGATTGCTGTGTATCAAGGCACAAACCGCCCTAAGCTTGCATTGCTATTATCTGGGATAAAAATCTATGGTTTGTTACTGCCCCTGCTGGTCCTGTTACCTCAACTATCCTTTACAGATATTTCATTTATCACAGGTGCATTAAACATTAATATCATGCCAAACGCTTTGATTGAGTTATGGATGGCCTTTCCAATCGCGGACATTTTAGCTTGTCTCTTGAGTTTATTGATCATCAGTATTTGGCCTTTCATTCACGTGCCGCGAGCAAATCGAGTCAGTCATGGAGGTAATGCAAAATGAAGTTAGCCAATATGAAAGACTCAAGCGCCATCGCATTAAATGAAACCAAAATTCGCGCTAAAAAGCTGCTCAAAGCTTGTCAGCAGTATGAGCCGTCTGCCAAGCAAAGAGTCGCGACCTTAATGGCGAAGTTGGGCATCTTACACTCAGATCTCCAGCTTAAGCATTGCCAACAAGTGATCGCACGTGAGCTAGGCTTTATCGATTTTCATCATTGTCAGCAAGTCCTGTCGGGTCAAGCCATACTCGGGGATGATTGGGGAAGCTTATTTCACACTAAGCAATGCGAGACACTACTCAATCATTGGTTTACTGGCTATTTAGCCGCGCGTGATTTTAATACGCAAGCTGAGAGCACATTGTTACTCCCCTACAAGAAGCAGTTTTTTGTGGTGGAGCGGCAGGATTACTGCAATGCGCTGAATTTGTCGATAACTTCGCAACAGGTGGATAACGCCAGCGAACCGACAATCCTGCGGGATCTGGTGAGTAGCTATGCTAATGCAGACTGGAACGCCTTTGCGCTGGCCATGATCCAACACAAATTACCCAAAGTGTAATGAACGCTGAGATTGTCAGTGCATCATCTTGAATGAGCAAATCTAGAGTTAAATGACAATAACCAACAAGGCCATCAATGCTGATGGCCTTGTTGGTAAACTATGATGGAGGCGCTGCGTTTCGAATCAGAAACTCAAAGCTAGAATAGCTAAAATGCAAAAGCCGCTAATTGCTTAGCGGCTTTTTGACTGAATATGGCGGAGGAGTAGGGATTTGAACCCTAGGTGGGCTATAAACCCACGCCGGTTTTCAAGACCGGTGCATTAAACCACTCTGCCACCCCTCCGAACGAGGCGCATAATATAAGTAAGTGTGTTGACTGTAAAGCACTAACTCTCAATTATGCGCCGATTGTTGCTATTACACTCAATCCGCTGGATTTTGCTTCACATCGGCCACTATGCCAACACGTGCGGGATCTGGCTTAGTGAAATGTTTGGCAAAATCGCCCCACCCTTGTTGGCTCTTCAGCACATAGCCGACCACAACTAAGATAGCGCAACATAGGATGCCCCAACCTATCGCTACTTCACCTAGGCTTGCCCACATAGCAACTAAGCTAGATGCACCAAAGGCAATGCTGATCTGCAAGAAATTCTGTAATCCTGCGGCCTTAGCGGCATTCTGACTAAACTGCTGTAACGCGCTGTTCACGACTATCGGGTAAATGGCGCCATTAGCTGCGGCCAAAATAGAGAACGAAATAAGCAGTGGGAAAATCGTGCTTGCTGGGAAAATCAGCGTGAACATGATGATCGAAATAACGCAGGCTGCGAAAATCGACAACAAGATATTCAGTGTTTGATGCCCGCCAATGCGTTTTATCAGTAACTTACTCGCATAACCACCGACAATAAACATGATGGTTTGTGGGATAAAGCTAAGGCCGATTTCAGTTGGCAGATAGCCGTGCATTTCCATCACAATCGGCCATACGGTTAGATAAGCAAAGAAAGCACCGGAACAGGCGCCGAAGATCACGACGTTGCCT
This sequence comes from Shewanella baltica, assembly GCF_900456975.1. Lineage (NCBI taxonomy): Bacteria > Pseudomonadati > Pseudomonadota > Gammaproteobacteria > Alteromonadales > Shewanellaceae > Shewanella > Shewanella baltica. Next base: position 2,129,145 of record NZ_UGYM01000002.1, on the reverse strand, counting down.
AAATAGCGGGTGTTTTTCAAAATTTGCCCATAAGATACCGCAGCATGTTCACTGTGTGTATGCTGACGCTTGCCTGGTACAAAGTACAAGGTCATCAATATCAGTAGAAAAGCGATAACACACAAAGAGATAAAGATTGCACGCCAGCCTAATTCGTTCAGAATGTAAGCGCCAAGGATCGGTGCTAATGCAGGCGATAATGCGACCAGTGGCATAATGTTACTGAAAATACCTTGGGCTTTATCAGCATCATATTGTTCAACCACAATAGCTTGCCAAATAACCCCTGCACTACAGGCGCCAATCGCTTGGAAGAAGCGCGCGGTATTGAGCATTAGGATAGAATCACTGTTGGCAATAAACACGCTGGCAATGGCAAACACCACTAGGCCAAAAATCAGTGCCCAACGTTTGCCGATTTTATTGACTAAGGGGCCATAAAGTAGCTGACCTAAGGCAAGACCCGCCAGGAAACAGGTCAGCGACATCGCCACCTGTGACGGGGTACTGTTAAGCGAGCCTTCAATTGCTTTGAAAGCAGGCAAATACATGTCAGTGGCAATAAAGCCGAGCATGCTCAACATGGCTAAATAGAATAGAAACATAAAGAACTTTATGTTTACAAAGGTGTTACTAGACGTTTTCATAAAATAATCGGGTCGGATTGACTAAAGCGTGCAGTCTAATGACTTGTTAAATCTATTGGAAACGTTTATTTTTGACTTGTGCTATCAATTATTTTCATTGGAATGGACGTCAGCTATGCTCTCAGAACAAGCGCTAGAACTCATAGATATTGTGGCTCGTGTAGGAAGTTTCACCGCAGCGGCGAATCGGCTGCATAAAGTGCCCTCTGCCGTGAGCTACGCGGTCAAGCAAATAGAAGAAGAACTCGGCGTCATTCTTTTTGAACGTCATCATCGCAGCGTAACTTTAACGCCTGCGGGTGAACATTTTGTTAAGCAAGCCAGAACTTTGCTTACGCAGATGGACGAGATGAAGCGTGGCACGCAGCGCGTAGCAAACGGTTGGCAACCGACCTTGTCTATCGCGCTGGATAATATCGTCCGTGCCGATAGGATCAGCGTATTGATTGCTGACTTCTACCGTCATTTCCATGATATTGAATTGATTATTCGCATTGAGGTCTTTAACGGCGTTTGGGAAGCGCTCGCCACGGGCCGCAGTGACATTGCAATTGGTGCAACAACCGCAATTCCGGTCGGCGGCGTGTACCAATATAAAGACATGGGCGATATTGAGTGGGCATTTTTAGTCAGCAAAAATCATCCATTAGCCAATATTGACCGTCCGCTAAGCGACGATGAGCTGCGCCCCTTCCCCTCTATTTGCCTAGAAGACACCTCTCGGGAAATTCCAAAACGTATGACTTGGTTGCTCGAAAATCAACGTCGCCTCGTTGTACCCGATTGGATCCGCGCCATTAACTGTTTCCGCGAAGGTTTAGGCGTTGGTTATATGCCAGTGCACTTAGCAAGTGTGTTTATTAAAGCGGGTGCGCTGGTTGAGAAACAACTGGAAAATCCTAAGCAGACCAGCCCTTGTTGTCTCGCGTGGAATGCCGACAAGATGTCGCCTGCGCTCGCTTGGGTGCTGGAATATCTGGGCGATACTGAAAAATTGCATAAAGAGTGGCTGGCTTAAGCTTGGTTTAAACTCAATATGCTGATCTAGTCCTTATACTTGTTGGCATTGAACTTGTCTTTGAAATCGGCATTGAACTTGAAATTTGCTGTAAGTGCACCTAAGTTCAGCAGGCCTATTTATCAAGCCAATTAAGTTTTAACCAAGCATTCATGTGCTTAGTGGATAAAGATACGGATGCAGCCATCTCAATCCTCAGCGCTTAGCACTTAAGATTGATATGTGAGATGAGGCAAAATTTTTAAGATTAACAATTTGTTATTCATGGTTCTATGACTTTCACCCGTATCTCAGGTACGGTATCATGAATGCAGTTAAGTTCGTTTTAGGATTTTACGGGAACTTAGTGTGCTGTAAAAAATCAAAATGATCAGTTAGGAAATGTGTCAACGGAGATCAACATGACCCAAGAAACCTTATATTCGACAAGTGCGTCAACACTGGAAGTGAACAAACTTCTTAAAAACACTTATATGCTGTTGTCTATGACATTGGCCTTCTCTGCCCTGTGCGCTGGCTTGGCAATGGCATTAAATATCAGTCCATTACTCTCCATTGGCTTATCCATTGGCGGCCTAGTGCTGTTGTTTGTAACCTTACGTAAAGCCGAATCTGCAGCGGGTATCTTCTGGGTATTTGCCTTTACTGGTATGGAAGGCGCGTCACTGGGCTACATGCTGAATCACTACGCAGGCATGGCAAACGGTCCACAGCTGATCATGCAAGCACTGGGGTTAACGTCAGTGATTTTCGTTGCGTTATCAGCCTATGCGGTGACCACTAAGAAAGATTTCTCTTTTCTACGTGGATTCTTGTTTGCTGGCTTGATTGTGGTGATTGCCGCTGCCGTAATTAACATCTTTATGGGTAACAGCATTGCCTTTATGGCGATTAACGCCGGTATTGCATTATTGATGACAGGTTTTATCCTGTTTGATACTAGCCGTATTGTGAACGGTGGCGAGACGAACTACATTCGCGCAACTATCTCATTATACTTAGATTTCTTAAACCTCTTCATCGCGCTGTTGCACCTAATGGGCATAGGCAACGATGACTAATCCTAGTTAGCGATTTTTAGCTTAACTTGCGTTAGAATGGCCCTACTTTTAGGGCCATTTTTATTTTAAATGAGCAAATTTATTATCCAAGTGAACGGGCCCGCTTATGGCACGTCGGCGAGTGTTAACGCCTTACGCTTTTCCCAAGCTGCACTTTTGGCTGGGCATCAGATTATCTGTGTGTTTTTTTATCAAGACGGCGTGTATAACTCCACAGATTTAAGCTTACCCGCCTCCGATGAAAACGATGTGATCAGTGACTGGAAACAGCTCGCGCAATCCCATCAGCTCCCGTTAGTCAATTGCGTTTCAGCAGCGCTGCGCCGTGGGATTGTAAGCAAGCAAGATGCCAGCGAGAATGGCCTAAGCCACTGGAATGTGGGCGAGTCATTTATCATGGGCGGTTTAGGCGAGCTTGTCACCGGCATTGAATCGGCCGATCGTTTGATCAGTTTTTAACTCTCAGGGTGACTATGAAAAAATTGTGTATCCTATTTCGCTGTTCGCCACACGGTACTGTTCGTGGCCGCGAAGGTTTAGATCTCGCCCTGCTGAGCGCCAGCTTTGAGCAAGAAGTAAGTTTAGTCTTTGTCGATGAAGGTGTGCTGCATTTGATTAAAGATCAACAGCCTGAGCTTATCGGCGCTAAAGATTACATCTCCACCTTTAAAGCACTGCCGCTGTACGATATCGAGTCGGTATTTGTCTGTAAGCAATCCTTAGCCGACTACGGCTTAAGCCATGGCTTACTGTCAGTTCCTGTTACTGTGGTCAACGATGAGGCCATCGCTGCCCATTTAAAACAGGTGGATGAGGTCTTAGTATTCTGATGATTTTACATCATATTCAAACATCTCCCAGCCGAGATAGTGCGTTGAAACTCTGCTTACGTTACGCCTGTAAGGAAGATGCGATTCTACTATCGAGCGATGGCGTGAACGCGTTACTGCTGCGTCAATGGGCAATGGCATTATCGCCCTTCAAGCTCATGGTCTTAAAAGACGATGTCGTCGCACGCGGCCTATCTGAGCGTTTAAAGAACGTGACGCTTATCGATTACAATGAGTTTGTGGCTCAATCATTACTCCATGACAAGGTGATAACGTGGTAAATCCATTGCAATTTAATGGCGCAGAAATCGCCCGTGACCATCAAGGTTATTTAAAAGATCTCAACGATTGGCAACCAGATATGGCTTTACTATTGGCGGCAGAAGAGCAAATCGTGCTTACGCCCGCCCATTGGGAAGTGATTAACTTTGTTCGCGATTTTTATCTTGAATACAAAACGAGCCCTGCTATTCGCGTATTAGTCAAAGCTATTGGCCAAGCTTTAGGGCCAGACAAAGGCAATTCAAAATACTTATATACCTTGTTCCCTATTGGCCCTGCAAAACAAGCGACCAAAATTGCAGGCCTGCCAAAGCCAGCTAAATGCATTTAATCGTATAGGGTTAAGTCATCACACTTAACTCAATATCGAACGTAAGCGTCAAATGTGAGCATTGAACATAAACATGGCACAAACAAAAAAGGCATGTTCCCTTGGGAAACATGCCTTTCTTTTTACTTGAACAAAGTTAATAGGGTTATTTGACGTTTTCTAACACAACCCAGACGGCTTTGCCTATGGTCGCCAACATCACCGCAAAAAATACAGCAATGACAGCGGTATAGGAAAGCCAACGGAGATAGCGCTGGCCTTTATCCATAGTATTATTTTGCGTTCCATTAGCCTATTTGAGTCAAGCCGCCCATGTATGGACGCAGCACTTCTGGGATTGTGATACTGCCATCGGCATTTTGATAGTTTTCTAAAATAGCGACTAAGGTACGACCCACAGCTAAACCGGAACCGTTTAAGGTATGCAGTAACGCGGGCTTATTGTCTGCTTTCACGCGGTAGCGCGCTTGCATACGACGGGCTTGGAAATCCTTCATGTTTGAACAAGAAGAAATTTCACGATAAGTGTTTTGTGCCGGTAACCAGACTTCGATGTCGTAGGTTTTGCTTGAGCCAAAGCCCATATCGCCAGTACATAAAATCACAGTACGGTACGGCAGACCTAAACGTTGCAATACCGTTTCAGCGTGACCGGTTAGCGCTTCGAGTGCCGCCATTGAATCTTCAGGCTTAACGATTTGCACCATTTCTACTTTATCGAACTGATGCTGACGGATCAGACCACGGGTATCTTTGCCGTATGAGCCCGCTTCGCTGCGGAAACATGCGGTATGCGCGGTTAATTTAATCGGCAGCTCGTCTTCATCAACAATGCTATCGCGCACTAAGTTGGTTAATGGCACTTCGGCCGTTGGGATCAAGCTTAAGCCTTGGCCTTCTTCGGTGGCAGGTTTAGTGTGGAACAAGTCTTCACCAAACTTAGGCAGTTGACCTGTGCCCAGCAAACTTGCTTCGTTAACCAGTAACGGCACATAGGCTTCGGTATAACCGTGCTCTGTGGTGTGCAAGTCCAACATGAACTGACCAATGGCGCGGTTTAAGCGGGCGACTTGGCCTTTCATCACGATGAAACGTGAGCCAGTGATTTTCACTGCATTTTTAAAATCTAAACCGTTTAGGCCTTCGCCTAAATCGATATGATCTTTAATTGGGAAATCAAACGTGCGTGGCGTACCCCAGCGGCGAACTTCAACGTTCTCCGTTTCATCGGCACCGATTGGCGCGGACTCGTCTGGCAGGTTTGGCATTGACATGGCAATGGCATTGACTTCTTCGAGCACAGCCGCCAGTTCAATCTTTCTGGCATCCAGCTGTGAACCTAAATCGCCCACTTGCGCCATGATCGCTTCAACATCTTCACCACGGGCTTTAGCTTGGCCAATGGATTTGGAGATGGCATTACGCGACGCTTGTAATTCTTCGGTAGCCACTTGCAGTGACTTACGCTTTTCTTCTAATTGAGTGAGGTGAGCTATGTCTAAAATAAAGCCACGGGTGGCCAGTCGCTCACCGGTAACTTCTAATTCGTTGCGCAAAAATTTAGGATCTAACATGTGATATATTCTTAATAGTTAAATGCGAGAAAAAACCAGTTGCTGACCTAAGTACACCATGAATAAACATAGACTTAGATTCAACACCACATTCAAAGTCGCCTTCAGCCAATCCCCTTCTTGCAGCAGCAATAAGGTTTCATTAGAGAAAGTCGAAAACGTTGTCAAAGCGCCCAACAGGCCAATACCGATCAGCGCTTTGAGTTCTGGGCTGATATGACTCATTTGCCCCAGTGCGTAAATTACGCCCATTAAAAATGAACCGAGGACATTAACCAACAGTGTACCAAAAGGAAAACTGCTGCCAAATACTTGGATCATGAATATTGAAATAAGATAGCGAAAAACAGCCCCAATTGAACCACCTAGTGCCACAAGTAAGAGATTATTCATATCTTTTGTGCTCGCTGGCTTGATCTAACTGGGCTAATTGCGCCAACTTATCTTTGATTCGCTTCTCGAACCCTCGCTCAGTCGGAAAATAAAACTGCGCTGTTTGCAGGGATTCGGGGAAATAATTTTCACCACTAGCGTAAGCATTGGCTTCATCGTGGGCATATCGATACCCAGCGCCCATGCCAATGTCTTTCATTAATTGAGTCGGTGCATTGCGTAAATGGTGCGGCACTTCGACTTGCCCAGTATCGCGAGCTAACTCACGCGCGGCCTTAAATGCGGTATAGACAGCGTTACTCTTTGGCGCACTGGCAAGATAAACAATGGCTTGCGCTATTGCTCGCTCACCTTCGGCTGGTCCAACACGGTGAAAACAATCCCAAGCATTAAGCGCTATGGTCATCGCCGCAGGATCGGCATTGCCGACATCTTCAGAGGCAATTGCCAGTAAGCGCCTTGCGACATACAGCGGATCGCCGCCGCCTTCTAATATTCGACAAAACCAATACAACGCCGCATCGGGTGCTGAGCCGCGGATTGATTTATGGACGGCTGAGATTAAATCGTAAAACTGATCGCCGTTCTTATCGAATCCGGCAACTTGGTGCCCCGCCACTTGGATCAACATCTCAGTGGTAAAGGTGCCGCCATCGGCGAGCATATCGCTCATCAACTCAATAAGATTTAACGCTTTACGGGCATCACCATCACAAAGTTGCGCCAGTGTGGTGAGCACATCGGTTGGCATCACAAATTGGCGTTGGCCTAAGCCGCGCTCGGTATCGCTTAAGGCTTGGGTCACTATGAGGGCAATCTCATCATGGCTTAAGCGCTTGATAAGATAAACCCGTGCCCGCGAAAGCAAGGCATTGTTGATTTCAAAGGATGGGTTTTCAGTGGTCGCACCGATAAAAATCACAGTGCCATCTTCAATAAACGGCAGAAAGGCATCCTGTTGGCTTTTATTGAATCGGTGGACTTCATCGACAAACAATAACGTACGTTGTCCACGGGATTCAGCCACGGCTTTCGCTTGCTCAATCGCCGCGCGAATGTCTTTGACGCCAGAGGTGACCGCAGAGATGCGTTCAACGTGCGCATTTGAATAATGTGCGATTAATTCGGCTAAGGTCGTTTTTCCTGTACCCGGCGGCCCCCACAACATCATGGAATGGGCGCGTCCCGCTTCCAATGCTTTGCGTAGCGGCTGGCCTTCACCCAGTAAATGGGCTTGGCCTATGTACTCGGCGATCGTTCTTGGCCGCATGCGTGCGGCCAAGGGACGAAAGTCGGGGGCGAAATTAAAGGATAAACTGCTCACGCTATCGCCTAGTGCGCTGTTTTACGACGTTGATCATCAACATCGACATTGTCAGGCAGCACAAAGCTGAACAGCGCTTTGTCTTTATCGGTAATCGCTTGCTGATTGCTCAAATCAAATTGGCTCAAATTACCTTTGTCATCGGCAACATTAAAGTTGGCTAACTGGGCATTTTTGAAACACACCTTGACAGACAATATGCCCGAATCAATCGCCTTAGGTTTGATCTCATAGCAGTCTTGTTGCTTAGTGACTGAATACTGTGACCAAGTGGCATCGTCGCGGTGGACTAACAAGGCAATAGGCGAAGCATTAATGGCCTCGGCAAAATCCATGATGACCACTTCTTCGGCGAAGGGATTGTAAATCCATAAATCTTTACCATCGGCGACAATTTGCGATTCATCGGGCTGAGTTAAATGCCAATAAAACTGATTTGGATAGGCCAATGCAAAGATACCAGAACCCGTCTGAATGACCTTTTTATTCACGTCAGTCACGGTTTGTTTGAAATCGGCTTTTAGTGAAGCAGTACCAATTAACTTGTCTCTTAACTGCTGCGCATCATCGGCAAACACAGCCGCGCTAAATAGCAAAGGTGAAGCTAACAATACAGCGCATAATCGTTTTTTCATTTTATTCCTTACCCTGTCAAACCCTTGGGTGTATCAAAGCCACGCCTCAGCGCGGCTTAATAATGTTTTGGTGCCGGCGGCGCTAAGACCTCACGGTTACCGTTGTGGCCTTGAGCCGAAACGATACCTTGGGCTTCCATCTGTTCGATAATGCGCGCTGCACGGTTATAACCGATCTTAAATTTACGCTGTACGCTTGAAATCGAGCCGCGACGAGTTTCGGTCACAAAGGCGACGGCTTCATCGTAGAGTGGATCATATTCTTCATCGGTTTCTGCGGTTTCACCCGGTAGTAAGACTTGCTCACCATCGCTGGCACCATTGAGAATTTCATCGATATATTGCGGTTTACCACGGGCGCACCAATCGGCAACGACGCGGTGAACTTCATGATCGTCAACAAAGGCGCCATGGACACGGTTTGGAACCGCAGTACCCGGTGGCAAGAACAACATATCCCCCATACCGAGTAAGGTTTCTGCACCCTGTTGGTCTAAAATGGTGCGCGAATCGATACGTGATGACACTTGGAATGCCATACGTGTCGGAATGTTAGCTTTAATCAAGCCAGTAATCACATCCACTGACGGTCTTTGGGTTGCTAGGATCAAATGTATGCCTGCGGCACGGGCCTTTTGCGCGATACGGGCAATTAACTCTTCAACTTTCTTACCGACAATCATCATCATGTCGGCAAATTCATCGACCACGACAACAATCGATGGCAGCTTATCTAATGCAGGCGCTTCAGGCTCCATGCTGTCAGATGACTTCCACATAGGATCTAAAATCACTTCGCCATTGGCTTTCGCTTCGGCAATTTTGGCGTTATAGCCCTTGATGTTACGCACGCCCATCATAGACATTAGCTTGTAGCGACGTTCCATCTCGCCCACACACCAACGCAGTGCATTGGCAGCTTCTTTCATGTCGGTAACGACTTCACAGAGCAAATGCGGAATGCCTTCATAGACAGACAATTCCAACATTTTGGGATCGATCATGATAAAGCGCACATCTTCTGGGCCCGACTTATACAGTAAGCTGGTGATCATCACGTTTACGCCCACTGACTTACCCGAACCTGTGGTACCCGCAACTAACAAATGCGGCATTTTACCAAGGTCAACCACCACAGGATCGCCGGCGATATCTTGGCCTAACACCATAGTCAAATTGGATTTACTGTCGGTAAAGGCGGCGCAATCTAACACATCGCGCATAAACACGGTTTCACGAAATTTATTCGGCAATTCGAGTCCGACATAAGCCTTACCCGGAATAACTTCAACTACGCGCACACTTTCAGCTAGCAGTGAACGGGCTAAATCCTTCGACAGATTAGAGATTTTTGACGCTTTAACGCCAGGCGCTAATTCCAATTCGAAGCGCGTGATCACAGGACCTGGATACACCCCCACCACATTGGCGATGATGTTGAAATCGGCTAACTTCACTTCAACCAGGCGGGCGACTTGTTCTAACTCTTCTGGGCTGATCGGGTTCTTTTTACGATCAGGCACATCAAGCAAATTGATGCTTGGTAAGGGGTCCATGGGCTTTTTCGGTGCGGGTTTATCATCTTGCCCGGGTAGCACCACTATGCCATCCACAATTTTCGCTTTTTGATCTTGCTGCTTACGCTGTGCTTGATTCACAGCGCCCGTTGAGGCTTTTGTATCAAAATCAATGACGTCATCATCGGTAAAGCCTAAGCTTTCATCATCATCTTCCGCAAAGTTTTGGCTGTTAAAAACTGGCTCATTGTCGTCGTGATCGAATGCCTGCGAATTGAAATCGGCGCTTTCTTGTCCATCATGTCTTGCATCTTGGGCTTCGGTTAACCAAGGCGGCGCTTCAAAATTGCCATGGGCGGCCAAATCATCATGATCGATTTGAGGTTCAACCCTTTGTGCATTTTTGCTTTTACTGCCATTCAAACTCAAAATTTTTGCGAGTGCCGATAGCTTGTTTTTTTGCGGCGCAGCTTCTTCAGTATTAATGCTTTCGGTAATAAACCCTTCATCTGCGGCAGTAGACAAGGTTGGGGTTATTTCGGCTCTGCGGCCAATATGCCGTTCACGCACCTTTGGCGTTTCAACGACTGGCGGCTTTTCAAGCACGTATTGTGATTCGCGGCGCTGTTTAAACTTATCGACCACAGACATAAAACCACGGGTATCTTCGGTTTCACGCTCACGTTTCATCGCTTGCGGTAATAATTTAAGTTTCTTATAAATCCAAATAGAGATTAAGCCTATTTTCTCGACCACGGTCAGCCAGCTGATCCCCGTCAACAGGGTAAAGCCAGAACCTAAGAAGCACAGCAGCAATAAGGTGGTGCCGAGTTTATTAAAATACGGCAGCATGGCTTGACCGATCACATCGCCCGCCACTCCGCCTGCCGAAAACTCGTAGATATTGTTGGCGTTCATACTCGCCAACGCAGAAAACCCAAGGATGATCAGCAAAAATCCAATCAATCTCAGGGCCACTGAAAAGTAATCAACTTCGAGCAAATGATGGGCGCGTTTGAACAGCAGCCAGCCGGTCGACGCAACAATGATTGGCATGATGTAAGCCGTGACGCCGAAGAAATATAACAGAATATCGGCTATCCAAGCCCCTACTGCTCCGGTCCAGTTTTTAATATCGCCTTGAAAATGCGACTGACTCCAACCAGGATCAGACGGACTAAAACTCGTCAATGCGAGTAAAATATAAGTGGCGAGGACACAACAAATGATGAGTCCGCCTTCCAGCAGACGTTGCAGGCCAGTGAGCGTGCGTACACTATTTCCTTGAGACAAACGACGTAATCCATAAAAAGTGAAAACAGGTGGCCTAACGATACCAGAATCCCACTAAATGTGGAGCACATTAGCCTGTTTTTCTGTGCAGAATTGGCCATGATTGGCAAAAATTAACCTATTGGGGTGTTTAAGTGTGCTTTTGGAGAGGAATGAGTTATTACACAAACACTTCCGTTAACAACTCTGCTTAAAAATGCCACAAAAATAAGCCCCTAAGTTAGCGAACTTAAGGGCTATAACAAGGTTAGTCGTCGTAGGTGTTAAACGGCATAGTTGTGCTGACTTGAACAATAAATAAGGGGCCTAAGCCCCTTATTGTAAAACCAAACAATCAGGGTAATTTAGATATCTGAGAGTAGATGATTTATCGCTACGCGACTGGTGTGTTTAACCTCTTCCATCACGACATAAGTGCGCGTGTCGGAAACAGAAGGTAATTTCAATAAGGTTTCACCTAACAAACGACGATAAGCCGACATATCTGAAACACGAGTTTTCAGTAAGTAGTCAAAATCGCCTGAAACCAGATGACATTCTTGAATGTCGTCGAGTAACTGCACTGCACGGTTAAACTTATCAAACACTTCGGGAGTATCACGGCTTAAGGTGATTTCCACGAATACCAGTAGGGATGCACCCAGGAAATGAGGATTGACCAATGCAGTATAGCCATTGATATAACCTTGCTTTTCGAGTCGTTTCACTCTTTCTAAACACGGAGTTGGACTAAGTCCGACTCTTTTTGATAATTCCACATTAGAAATGCGGCCATCAAGTTGTAATTCGTTAAGAATGTTGCGATCGATGCGATCCAAGTCTTTTACAGGACTCTTTTTATTATATGCCATTTATTTAACCTTGCTTTATCACTAAAACAACATTTTATTCTACGTATGCCGAAAGTTCAGCAGCATAAACTGCGTCGCCGATACTATACTAGATATCCCTGAATTAATCACGTTCAGGTCACGATAAAATAACAATTATGCCCATTAAAAGTGGGTTTTCAGGCAATTGAGGCTCAAAGATGATTATTGGTGTTCCCAAGGAAATTAAAAACCACGAATATCGTGTCGGTATGGTTCCTTCTAGTGTTCGCGAGTTAGCGATCAAAGGTCACGAAGTTTTTGTAGAAACAAATGCTGGCACAGGTATTGGTTTTTCAGATCAAGATTATATTGATGCTGGCGCCACAATTTTAGCGACTGCTGCTGAAGTTTTTGCTAAAGCGCAGATGATTGTAAAAGTAAAAGAGCCTCAAGCAGTTGAACGCGCTATGTTGCGTCACGATCAGATTTTATTTACTTATCTGCATCTTGCGCCAGATTTACCGCAAACTGAAGATTTAATTAAAAGTGGTGCCGTATGTATCGCTTACGAAACTGTGACTGACGACCGTGGTGGCCTGCCCTTACTTGCCCCAATGTCAGAAGTTGCTGGCCGTATGTCTATCCAAGCTGGCGCTATGGCATTAGAGAAATCATCTGGTGGTCGCGGTATGTTACTGGGCGGCGTACCAGGGGTTGAACCAGCTAAAGTCGTCATTATTGGTGGCGGCATGGTTGGTACTAACGCAGCGCAAATGGCTGTTGGTTTAGGCGCTGATGTTGTAGTACTTGATCGCAGTATTGATGCACTACGTCGTTTAAATGTGCAATTCGGCTCTGCCGTAAAAGCCATTTACTCTACCGCTGATGCGATTGAACGTCATGTTATTGAAGCTGATCTTGTGATCGGTGGCGTACTGATCCCAGGTGCTGCGGCACCTAAATTGGTTACCCGTAGCATGATTTCACGTATGAAGCCTGGCAGTGCCATCGTTGACGTAGCAATTGATCAAGGCGGTTGTGTTGAAACTTCACACGCAACGACTCATCAAGATCCGACTTATATTGTTGATGATGTTGTGCATTACTGTGTGGCGAACATGCCAGGTGCGGTTGCTCGCACTTCCACTTTCGCACTTAACAATGCAACGCTACCGTATATTCTTAAGTTAGCTAACTTAGGCTATAAAGAAGCGCTGTTGCAAGACAAGCACTTACTCAATGGCTTAAACGTGATGCACGGTAAAGTAGTCTGTAAGGAAGTGGCTCACGCCCTGAACTTAGCGTTCACCTCTCCAGTTTCATTACTGGCATAAGCGTTGAATTAGCTTAAGCTTTCGGTGGAACATTGCGTTAGCTTTACCTAGCAAATAATCCAAATCGGCCTCGACTCTGTTGAGGCCGATTTTTTATTGGCTAGAACCAAAGCTCAAGCATACGAATCGATAATCTCCCGTATCAAAACTTGTCCCGTGCTTTCGCTAGTCATGCCTTCTCAAGCTGTTTATTTCACCGCAGTAAAGTAAAACTGACACTCTGAATACCAAAGCGCACTGACTCGATTAGCGCAATCTAAAAGAATCGCCCTCCAACACTTTACCCCCACAGGTAAATTCCCTACAATCCTTGCAATTTGCTAAAGGCACGGAGATAAAAATGAGCCAGGTCAGACATTGTAACTTATTGATTTTGGGTTCAGGCCCAGCAGGATATACCGCAGCCGTTTATGCTGCGCGTGCTAATTTAAAACCTGTGATGATCACAGGTATGCAGCAAGGTGGTCAATTAACCACTACTACTGAAGTTGAAAACTGGCCAGGTGACGCGGATGACTTAACTGGTCCAGCGTTGATGGAACGTATGCAGAAGCATGCTGAAAAGTTTGATACTGAAATCTTGTTCGATCACATCAACGAAGTGACTCTAACTGAGCGCCCTTTCCGTTTGAAAGGCGATAACGGTGAGTACACCTGTGATGCGCTGATCATCGCAACTGGCGCTTCAGCCCGTTACTTAGGATTAGAATCAGAAGAAGCCTTCAAGGGCCGTGGCGTATCAGCCTGTGCGACCTGTGATGGTTTCTTCTATCGCAATCAAAAAGTCGCTGTGATCGGTGGCGGTAACACTGCCGTTGAAGAAGCATTGTACTTAAGCAATATTGCCGCTGAAGTGCATCTGATCCACCGCCGTGACACCTTCCGCTCAGAAAAAATTCTGATCGACCGTCTGATGGACAAAGTTGCCAATGGCAACATCATCCTTCACTTAGATCAAACCATGGATGAAGTGGTTGGTGATGCTATGGGGGTGAACGGCCTTAAGATGAAGAGCACTAAAGATGGCTCGATCACTGACTTAGCCGTTGCTGGTGTGTTCGTCGCCATTGGTCACAGCCCTAATACCGGTATTTTTGAAGGCCAGTTGGAAATGAACCACGGTTATTTAAAAGTACAGAGCGGTTTGCAAGGTAACGCCACGCAAACCAGTATCGAAGGTGTTTATGCTTGTGGTGATGTGATGGACCAACATTATCGTCAAGCGATTACTTCTGCGGGCACAGGTTGTATGGCCGCACTCGATGCAGAGCGTTATTTAGACGCTAAAAAGTAACTAGACTCGATTTTTCAACGAATAGCAGGCTTAGCCTGCTATTTTTTTAGTCCAAAATCCTTAAGCGATTACAAAAATTTTGTGAGCTTGCCAATCAGTACTGTTCACGCGTGTTCGTGTCTTTGCTTCACGATGCTTAATCTTGTATCAGTTAGATAAGCGCTTATAAGTGTTTAAGTAAATAACATCATTGGGTTAAGTCAAAAATGGCGCACAAAAAAAGGGACCAAATGGTCCCTTCTCTACAGCAACAAACTAATTTCTTAGTTTAACGCTTCTTTTGCTTTTTCAACTAAAGTTGCAAATACAACTTTGTCGAATACAGCGATGTCAGCCAAAATCTTACGATCGATTTCGATAGACGCCTTTTTCAGACCGTTGATGAAACGGCTGTAAGACAGACCATTTTGACGAGCGGCAGCATTAATACGTGCAATCCAAAGTTGACGGAATTGACGTTTTTTCTGACGACGGTCACGGTAAGCATATTGACCAGCTTTAGTTACTGCTTGAACAGCAACACGGTAAGTACGGCTACGAGCGCCATAATAACCTTTAGCTAGTTTTAAAACTTTCTTGTGACGAGCACGAGCGGTTACACCACGCTTAACTCTTGGCATTTTCTAAACTCCTAAATTAAGCGTAAGGTAATTGACGCGCGATTGCTGGAACGTCAGCTTTTGATACTAAACATTTGGCACGTAAGTGACGTTTACGTTTAGTGCTTTTTTTCGTCAAAATGTGACGTAAGTGTGCTTGCTTGCGCTTGAAACCATTAGCGGTTTTCTTAAAACGCTTCGCTACACCCTTGTCTGTTTTCATTTTAGGCATTTCTAAAACTCCGCATTGGGATGTTTAATAAAAAGCAAGGCGAGCAAAGGCCATAGACCTTTGCTACTTTAAGTTTTGCCCTACTTATTTCTTTTTAGGCGCTAGCACCATAATTGCTTGTCGGCCTTCCATTTTCGGGAAAGATTCAACAACCGCATACTCGTCCAAATCAGCCTTGATACGGTTCAATAGATCCATACCCAGGTTTTGGTGTGCCATTTCGCGACCTCGGAAACGTAGCGTAATCTTCGCTTTGTCCCCGTCTTCCAGAAAACGTATCAGGTTGCGTAGTTTTACCTGATAGTCGTTTTCGTCAGTTCCAGGACGGAATTTAATTTCCTTGACCTGAACCTGCTTTTGCTTCTTCTTTTGTTCCTTGGCTGACTTAGCCTTATCAAAAAGGAACTTACCGTAGTCCATAATGCGACATACTGGAGGTTCAGCATTTGGGCTTATTTCTACCAGGTCTACACCTGCTTCATCTGCCAAATTCTGAGCATCTCTGATGCTTACCACACCAATAGCTTCACCATCAATGCCAGTTAAGCGTACTTCAGGTACACCTGTGATTTCTTCATTGATTCTATTAGGGGCCGGCTGACGCCCTGCTGTTTTTTTGATCTTTATGACCTATTCCTCCAACAATTTGAGACTACGGAGCGAAATCTGTTGATGGATTTTAGTGGCGAAATCTTCAAGTCGCATCTTACCTAAATCGATACCATCACGGGTACGCACCGCTACTTCCTTATTTTCCATTTCTTGATCGCCAACGACCAACAAATAAGGGACACGCCTTAAGGTGTGTTCGCGTATTTTAAAGCCTATTTTCTCATTCCTCAAGTCAAAAGACGCTCGAATACCTTGTTCTTTGAAGAATTTTACGACTTCTTCAACATAATCAGCCTGTTTATCAGTGATATTCATCACGACAACTTGCATTGGGGCTAACCAAGTTGGGAAACGTCCTGCATATTCTTCTATCAAGATACCCAAGAATCGTTCCAAAGAGCCTAAAATGGCACGATGGATCATCACTGGGGTCTGACGGCTATTATCTTCGGCAACGTAAGTTGCACCAAGACGGCTTGGCAACGCATAATCGAGCTGCACAGTACCACATTGCCACGCACGGTCCAAACAATCGTGTAAAGTAAATTCGATTTTTGGTCCGTAGAAGGCGCCTTCACCAGGCAAAATGGTGAATTCAATATTATTGTCACGCAGAGCTTGCTTAAGCGCTTCTTCCGCTCTGTCCCACATCGCATCGTCACCGATACGTTTTTCTGGGCGAGTCGACAGTTTTACCACGATATTTTCAAAGCCGAAGGTGGCGTATGTATCGTAAACCATCTGGATACAAGCACTCACTTCCTCTTGAACTTGACTGTCAGTACAGAAAATATGGGCGTCGTCTTGGGTAAAGCCACGTACGCGCATTAATCCGTGTAACGAACCAGAAGGTTCATTACGGTGACAGCAACCAAACTCAGCCATACGTAATGGCAGGTCGCGGTAAGATTTCAACCCTTGGTTGAAGATCTGCACGTGGCCTGGGCAGTTCATTGGCTTGATAGCATATTCGCGGTTTTCACTGCTGGTCGTGAACATGGCTTCTGAGTATTTATCCCAGTGACCAGAACGTTCCCACAACACGCGGTCCATCATTAATGGGCCTTTCACTTCTTGGTAAGTGTATTGGTTTAACTTACGGCGAATGAATCTTTCTAACTCGAGGAAGATGCTCCAACCGTCGTTGTGCCAGAACACCATACCCGGTGCTTCTTCTTGCATGTGATACAAGTCGAGCTGCTTACCGATTTTACGGTGGTCACGCTTAGCCGCTTCTTCAAGACGGGTTAAGTGTGTGCTCAAGGCTTTTTTGTCAGCCCAAGCAGTACCATAGATACGTTGCAACATCTTGTTTTCTGAGTTGCCACGCCAGTAAGCGCCAGCAATGCTCATTAATTTGAAATGTTGGCAGAAACGCATGTTAGGTACGTGCGGTCCACGACACATGTCTGTGTATTCTTCGTGATGATACAGCGCAGGCGTCGCGTCTTTGCTGATGTTTTCATCCAGAATGGCAATCTTATAATCTTCGCCGCGCGCGGCGAATGTATCACGGGCTTCTTGCCAGCTAACCACACGTTTAATTACGTCATAGTTAGTTTTGGCCAGTTGAAGCATGCGCTTTTCTAAGGCATCGATGTCATCTTGAGTCAGCTTGTGCTCAAGATCGATATCATAGTAGAAGCCGTTATCGATAACTGGACCAATCGCCATCTTGGTTTCTGGCCACATTTGCTTAATCGCGTGACCTAATAAATGTGCGCAAGAATGGCGAAGAATTTCAACACCTTCTTCGTCTTTGGCGGTAATGATTGATAGCTCTGCATCGGTTTCAATGAGATCGCAAGCATCTTTTAATTCGCCATTAACGCGGCCAGCGATACAAGCTTTCGCTAAACCTGGGCCAATATCGGCGGCAACATCGAGAGTCGATACAGCATGAGCAAACTCGCGTTTGCTACCATCGGGAAGTGTAATTACAGGCATGAAATGTCCTTTCCAGTGGTGACCCACACGTAGGGCCACTTGGTTTTAGTTAATGTAAGAGAAATGCTCGCTAGGTTAAGACAGTACAGGAGTCTTAGCCGCCTTGCGTAGCAGGGCGTTTATTCTAAGGGATTGTAGCTAAAAGGCGCAAGCATATTGGCCAGAATTGGGATTGAAAGCAAAAAGCAAATTCATGATTTTGCAGTGTCTTGGTAACTTAGCGGTCATCTAACTCCCCTATTCTGGCGCCAGTTTATTAGCCATCACTGAAAACATGACAAGGGAGTTGATATGTTGAACTGCATTATACTGTCTGTAGCACTCACGAACACAGCCGCCGCTTTACCTGGGCCGCAGCATGTAAGTACAAACGAACCACAGATCGATACTCAAGTATTACTCGTTGATATTAAAAGTGAGCTTGAGCTACAGATGCAGCGTTTAACGCTGGATATTACCCAAAATGCCCGCGATGGCGTGTTACACAGCAGCGAAATGGAAGGGTTAGTCACTGTTAAGGACTAAATGCTAAAAGGGTTATTGATCCACTAAGCAAAGCCTTTAACCAGAACGTCTATCATGCTGCGTTTTGAGACCGACTTCGTCTAAGTCAGCGCACTGCACTCTGCTGTATACTCAAATAGGAAGCACTTAAATAGAAGCACTCGAATAGGACGCACATAAACAGCACTCAGGTTTGAACGTGACCAACGCGCAGAACAATAGGTGCGATGAACGAACTAAGTGTGAGATGTACTGATTGAACTGAGCGATTCGCTCTATTCTATGGGGGCTCTGTTCTATTGTGGCTTTCTTCTATTAGCTATAAGGAGTTACACCATGAGAGTCATGAACAAGGTTATTGCTTGTCCCCACTGCGGGCACCATCAAGATATCAGTATCGATGCCAGCTGCGGAGATCAAGATTATTACGATGATTGCCGAATTTGTTGTAATCCCATTCACTTACGCTTACATATCGACGAATTGAGACGTACCGTTGAGCTGTATATCGATTCAGACGACGAGCAAATCTATTAAACGAGATTGCACTAAAGGCTGCGATGTCACGAAACTAACGTGCTTGTTCGTTAAAACGCCTGGCCAGCACGCGCTCGACTGTGTCGACGATAACTTGCGTTTGGCTGTCGATCTCAATATTAAGTTCATCACCCACTTTATACTGACTTAAATTGGTCAGTTTTAGGGTTTCAGGAATTAAGTGCAACTTAAAACCAGAGTCACTCACCTCGCCTACCGTTAAGCTACAGCCGTTAACGCCAACAAAACCTTTATAAAAAATGTAATCCATCCATTTAGGCTCAATGCCAAGTGTCAGATCATAATGCTGTTCTGTATGGCTAATATCGACAACTTTAGCCTTGGTATGAATATGGCCAGAGAGAATGTGGCCACCAATCTCACTACCAAAAGTTAACGAACGCTCAACATTAACGCTTTGACCTATAGACAAATTAGCCAGATTCGTCAGTCGCAAGGTCTCTTCCACTACGTCGAAAAATACCCTATCATCAACGACCTGAGTCACAGTAAGACATACCCCGTTATTTGCCACACTTGCACCAATCGCAAGTCCCTCATGCAAATCAGGTTCGAACGCTACCTCAAGGGTATTTAGGCCATCTTTCTTATGTATTGCAACCACCTCGCAGGTGGCTTGAACTATACCTGTAAACATTTTCTGCTCGCTTAATCGTTAAAGGCTGTATTTATGAATAATTCAGGCTATCAAGCCAAACGTTTAATCCAATTGGCGCTGCCGGTGCTAATAGCTCAGGTCACTCAGACCATGATGGGCTTTATTGATACCGTTATGGCGGGCCGTGTTAGCGCGGTTGATATGGCCGCTGTTGCGGTAGGCACTAGCCTTTGGTTGCCCGCTATTCTATTTGTCCAAGGTTTACTGATGGCTTTTACGCCTTTATTTGCCCACTACAATGGAGCGAATAATCAAAAAGCCATCCAACCTTTGGCCTTTCAAGGTGCCTATCTTGCCATCATTGGTGGCATTGGCGTGATGATTTTCCTCGCATCAGCGCCCTTTGTGCTTGGCCATATGGATTTAGAACCCGAATTATACCGCTTAACCATTGGATATCTCGACGGTATTTTATGGGGCGCGCCCGCATTTGTGCTATATCAAGTGCTGCGCGGCTGTAGTGAAGGGATTTCTTACACGTTACCGACTATGGTCATTGGCTTTGTCGGCTTAGCAGTGAACATCCCCGCCAACTACATCTTTATTTATGGACACTTTGGCGTACCTCCGATGGGTGGCGCTGGCTGCGGTATTGCCACTGCCTTGGTTTTTTGGGCCATGCTGATTGCCATGACGATTTATATGCAGCTGCATAAGAAATTCGCGGCCTTGGCTCCTTTCAGTAAATTTCATCGTCCTGACTTTGAAACGATGAAAAAAATGACCAAACTCGGCATGCCGATAGCAATGGCGCTGTTTTTTGAAGTGAGTTTATTTGCCATTATCGCGCTGTTACTCGCACCATTAGGCGCAACTGTGGTGGCAAGTCACCAGATAGCACTGAACTTTTCTGCCATCGTATTTATGCTGCCGTTATCTATTGGTATCGCGGTATCGATCCGAATTGGTTACTACTTAGGCCGTGATCGCGCCGATATTTCCGCAGTGGTTACCAAAGTGGGTTTATGGCTGGCGCTGTCCCTTGCATTATCAACTGCAGTCTTGACCGTCATATTTAGATTTCAGATTGCAGAGCTTTATAATGGTGATCCAGAAGTTGTCGCTTTAGCCGGCAGCTTGATGTTGATGGCGGCACTGTATCAATTATCGGATTCAGTCCAAGTGGTTGCCGCCGGAGCCCTACGTGGTTATAAAGATACCCGCAGTGCCTTTTATATCACGCTGTTTTCCTATTGGGGCATAGGGATGTCACTCGGTTATACCTTGGCTTATACGGATCATATCGTTCCTGCCATGGGTGCCCATGGTTTCTGGGCCGGATTGATTGCAGGTCTCACCTCGGCGGCGCTGCTATTTTTCATTCGACTGCGTTATATCCAAAAACATGGCGTGCATTTGAGCCTCATCGATGGTGATAGTGTGCATCATTGATAGCATTAACTGCGAGCATCGATGCTCGCCGTTTGTTTATCGGTTTGATTTCGATGCCTTCTCTAATACCAATCACATTAAATATCTAATCAGTTCAGAGCCTCACAGGCATCTCAATCCAAGGCGCATTGACGCAGAAATGGTCATTCCCTTTTAAGTCAATGCAACACGGGAGTGGGATGCCTGTGAGGCTCCCGAAGGGCGGCTGATGTTAACGGCATGGCAACGCGCTTTATACTGCGTTTAAGGCTTTCGACAGAGCACCACTATGCCTTCAAGCCTTCGCCTTGTCTAAAGCACGTTGAACTCCCGCTGAATGAGCAGATATTTTATACGATAAGTATAAACGGATAAGAAACTGCGGTTTTATCAGCGACTTTGCTGAAACACTGGACAAGTTGCACAGCAATTCACCATTTGACGACAAATTTGATTTTTTTGCTTGCCAGCCCTGCGCTATGCCCCTAATATAGCGCTCGTTCCAAGGCGCAACGCTTTTGAATAGCAAATTAAAATTTACGATACACCCGTAGCTCAGTTG
Organism: Shewanella baltica; assembly: GCF_900456975.1. NCBI lineage: Bacteria > Pseudomonadati > Pseudomonadota > Gammaproteobacteria > Alteromonadales > Shewanellaceae > Shewanella > Shewanella baltica. The sequence goes on along the minus strand of NZ_UGYM01000002.1, from coordinate 2,107,757 downwards.
GTTAGAGCACTACCTTGACATGGTAGGGGTCGGTGGTTCGAGTCCACTCGGGTGTACCACTCTCTTCACAGAGTCTAAAAAGTGAAATTCAAACAGTACACCCGTAGCTCAGTTGGTTAGAGCACTACCTTGACATGGTAGGGGTCGGTGGTTCGAGTCCACTCGGGTGTACCATTTCTTGTTGTAAATCAATTATCTAACTAATAATGCTATTTTAATTCTGCGCCTAGGTTTAAATTCTTCAATTCTAGATAACATTAATTCAAACAAGCTAAATTTTTCACTCGTAAGTTTTTCTTCAATTTTATCTTTGTAGTTTGAATCCTGCATTTCAGATTTGTGCCCAAATTTGTGCCCAAGTGCCTAAACCCGTTTTTCGAAGATTTAGGTATGACCCCTACCCTAGTTACAGTGTTCATAAAAAGGTGCAACTTTCACTGCATCTTTGGATATTTATACTTACGATCTAATTTGCTATGTCTGGCTTATAACCAAGTGTGTAGTGGCACACTAATTTTGGCCACCTAAATAGAGGTGATATTATTACCTCGTAGATGACTTTAGGTGAACACATGAGATCGACAACCAGAAAAACATTTAGTGCTGAATTCAAACTTGAAGCAGCCCAATTAGTCCTTGATAAAAACCATAGCATCATCGAAGCTGCAAAGGCGATGAACGTAGGTAAATCCACTATGGATAAATGGGTGAGACAGTTAAAACTAGAACGCCAGGGTGGCATACCAAAAGCATCTCCGATTACCCCTGAACAAATTGAAATCCGTGAGCTGAAGAAGCAAATAGCTCGTCTTGAGGAGCACAATCTTATCCTAAAAAAGGCTACCGCTCTCTTGATGTCAGACTCGATGAACAATTTACGCTAATCAGCGCACTCAAGCAGAGCCACTCTATTCTCACAATTTGTAATGCATTCAAAGTGCATCGAAGTAGCTATAAGTATTGGCTAAAAAGAAAAGAACATATTGATGCAGACTTTACTATTTTATGCAGTGAAGTTAAGGCCGCACATCGTATTAGTCATGGCTCTGCCGGTGCTCGAACGATAGCGCAATTAGTGACTAACAAAGGGATTGGTCTCAGTCGTTATCGAGCCCGTAATCTAATGAAAAAGCTTGGGTTATTAAGCTGTCAGCAGCCTAAGCATTCTTATCGGAAAGCGACACAAGAGCATGTTGCAATCCCCAATACGCTTAATCGACAGTTTGCAGTAACTCAACCAGATCAAGTGTGGTGTGGCGACGTGACGTATGTTTGGGTCGGTAATCGTTGGGCCTATCTAGCCGTTGTTTTAGACTTATTTTCCCGCAAACCTGTTGGATGGGCTTTGTCATTATCACCAGATAGTGAGCTGACCTGTAAAGCTTTGAAAATGGCATTTGAGTTAAGGGGTAAGCCTGAGAATGTGATATATCACAGCGATCAAGGTTCACATTACACGAGCTTGAAATTCAGACAATTAATATGGCGTCTTCAGATTGAGCAAAGTATGAGTCGTCGCGGGAATTGTTGGGATAACGCACCAATGGAGCGTTTCTTTAGAAGTTTGAAATCTGAGTGGATACCCGTAAGTGGTTATGGGAATTTTACAGAAGCAGATAAAGAGATCACAAATTACATCACTGGATATTACAGTGAGACAAGACCCCATCAATATAATGGTGGGTTAACGCCAAATGAGTCAGAACGTTTATATTGGAATGACTCTAAAACCGTGGCCAATTTTACTTGACCACTACAATCATAATACTGAACCTGGTCAGTTACCTCGAGTATAGATTTTAACTCCTGATCATTGGCAAATGAAAAGCAAAAACCATTGAAGCAATCTACTGATTTACTCTCTGGATTCATAGAGTAGATCTGTGGTGAATCACATACCTGAAGAACACAACGAAAGCCTATGCCTTTATTACCGATTGATTCGTCGGGTGATTTACTGCTCTGAGCTATTTCACAAATAGCGATGAAGTTTTTTTCAGTGAAGGGAGCTCCGCGGTTGGCAATATAGAGGGTTCCGAATTCACTTTCATCGATATTCAGTTCAATATGAATATCTTTAGAGCCGATACTACCCCGCTGAGCATCGTAGGCATTCTGAATGAGCTCTATGGGAATACGCTCTGAATAATCATGAGAGATCTGTTCAGCAAGTGAGTTAATACTGGCATGAACATTAACATTTTTCTCGATCCCACTGATGTAGTTATCGAGAATGTTTAATGAGCGTGAGCTGACCTGCTCGGCATACTTTTTGTTGATGACTTCTGTCGTCGATATAAAACTCATGAACTTCCATACTCATTACTAAATGGTTTGATAAGAAAAAGCACTCAAGTACCAGTTCATACTAAGCCTTGCTATTGCTCATATTACCATTAACCCATTGATAAAAAACATGGTCTTAGATAAAAGCCATGGCGAATACACCTCCAACACCACTGAGAATGGCCATTTCAATGTCCAGAAACGAGAAATGAAAAAACTTCCTTGACTGCCACTTTCTACTGCTGTGATGTATTAGATTTTAGTGGTCAACTACTTTAAAAAGTATTTCGACTCTAAAAGCATAATAATCGCCGTTGTTGATCTGCCGTACTTTTTATCCAACTCAGTGATATTCCCATCTTCTTTAAATGCTTTTACTACCTTACTACTTACGCGACCTTTCCATGGTAAGCCATGATGTCTCGGTTTGTCATTTAGAAAGTTTTTAATGCGCACTTCAATCATAGAAGCGCTTTTATTCTAACAGTAAACAGTTCTGTACTTTTTTTGATTAAACTTACCACTTGATATAGACACCAAGACTGTCTAGTATTGGTGTCATGAAAAATATAAACCGCTATACCTTAAATGATCTTTGCCAGCTAATAGAGCTGACACCTCGCACTGTGCGCTTTTATATCCAGAAGTCACTGTTACCTCCACCAGAAGGCACTGGGCGCGGTGCTTATTACACTCAAGTACACATTGAGCGATTGCTTGAAATCAAGAAGTGGCAGGATGCTGGCTTATCTCTTGAGCGTATTAGCGAGCTTCTTTTCGATGAAAGTGACAATAGGCCTCTGCCTCCACTTAAACGATTAAAACCCGGGGACATTGAGGTCTGTAGCCATGTGCATATCGATGAAGGAATATCACTCACATTAAACCCAAGTAAAGCTGGGCTAACCCCTGAGCAAGCTAGACAATTGACCCTAGACGTCATCTCCTTATATCAGCGCACCATATCAAACGTTAAGGAAAACAAATGAACAGTGAAATAGGACTAACGACATTATCAGGTGAACTGATTGCACTAAGGTTTGTTGATATAACGGCAAAGCTAACTGGTGTCTTATCCGAAGTTGAAATAAAGCAGCACTATCAAAACAGTACAACAACCAATATCGAAACTGTGTATACCTTTCCACTGCCCATTGATGCGGTGTTAACCTCATTAGAAGTCGAAATAAATGGTGAGTTACTTCAAGGTCTTGTAAAAGCAAACCGTGCCGCAGAAGAAGATTACGAAGACGCTATCGTAAATGGGGATACAGCTGTCTTGTTAAGCAAAATCAGTGATGGTCTCTATTGTATTAACTTAGGTAATTTACTGGCTGGCGAAGCGGCAGTGATTACATTCAGGTACGCTCAGCTTCATCAGTGGCAAGGCGAAAGGCTTCGTTTTTACCTTCCCACGACCATAGCGCCTAAATATGGCACTCCACAACTCACTAATATCGCTGAACACCAGCTACCTCAGCACTCGTTATTGGCAACTTACAAGTTAACGTTCTCAATCTCTATCGAAGGGCTATTAGCGGGGGCAGCCATTCACTGCCCATCTCACAGCGTAGCTCATCAGGTTGTTAATCAAATAATGAATGTGAGTTTAAACCGGCCTCAAGTGATGGATCGTGACTTCATTCTTGAACTAGGGAAGCCAAAGGGATATGTGGGTGAAGGTTACTGGGCTGATGACGGTGAACACACTGTCGCTTTAACCTCCTTTATTCCGACACTTGAAACAACACCAACGCCAAAACCAGAGACAACAGCTCAAGATGATCCCCGTTGCATAAAAATTGTCGTTGACTGCTCGGGTTCCATGGCAGGAGATTCGATTGAGCAAACGCGTATCGCACTAATTGAAGTCGTTAACCAACTAGAAACCCATGACTGGTTTAACATCATCTTATTTGGTTCGCGCCATAAAAAGCTATTCGAAGAGTCAGTTTTAGCCACTACGGCTAACATTAAAATTGCCCAGAAAACACTACAAAACCTTGAAGCTGACCTAGGTGGAACTGAGATAAAATCAGCACTAGAGGCAGCTTATCGCTCACACTCTCCAACATTGCTGCCTACAGATCTGCTGCTGATCACAGATGGGCAAACCTGGAAAGAAGATGAAGTGCTAGATAGTGCAGCGCAAGCTAACCATCGTCATTTTGTAATCGGTGTAGGCAGTGCTGTCAGTGAAGCGTTTCTAGCAAAGCTTGCCAAAGTCACAGGTGGGGCCAGTGACTTTGTTACCCCAAATGAGGCTATGAGTACACGAATAGTGCAGCACTTTAAGCGAATGAAACAACCGCCACTGCAAAACCCACAACTTTGCCTCAGCGACAAATATGCAGCGCCGCTATGTTTCAACGCCATTCCTATCCATAAAAATACGTTATTTTTAGGGGATACCGTTAATCTGTTTACCCTTTATGAAGGTTATCCTGCAGCAGCTGCCGATCTTTATTATGAAGGCGAGTTTAATGAGGCAGAAAAAGAGCATGAAGTGTATGGTTCTACAATCACGATAACTCACAAAGAAAACGACAAAGGCTTACTCGCCAGGCTTGCAGCCCATGACAGGCTATCTGTGGTAAGTGAAGATGAAGCACTTGAAATAGCTGAAAAGTATCAACTGATCACCAAGTCAACCAGCTATATCTTAGTAAAAACCAATGCGCATACAAATGCATTAGGCATACCTAATCTGCAAAGCATTCCCCATCAATTACCCGCTGGGCAGAGTGGCTTTGGTCGTGTATTAGTTGAAATTCCCATGGTCTCTAGCCAAATGCAGATATGCGACGCAGAGCCGCTGATATTTTTCTCTGCTGATGCGCCCTCAGCCTCAGATGACTTAGATATTCCAGCCTTCCTTAGGATGAAAGATGATGATTGGTTAGATATCCCTAAATTTTCAATCACCGCTGATGCCACAGACACTGCATCGACATCTTTAGCCCTGTCACTCAACCAAGAGTTCACTCCTGACAGTCAATTGACCATGGATGAGTATGATATCGCTGATATTGAAGCGCTAGGTGAGGATGAAGCCATCATTGAGGTGCTTTACCAATTAGAACACGCCGGCTATAACGAATATAAGCTGGTGGCAGCCTGGTTGAGTATTTATAGCGAGTTTAACCCTAACAACCCACTAAGCCGCCATGTTACTAGGTTAATCAGAGTGTTATGTAAAGAATTTGAGGTGAGTGAAGCGCTTATCAATACGGTTAGAGAAACCATAAAACAAGAAATATCAGTCGCATGAACTAAAAATATGTACAGACTCTAAAAATAAAGGCCGAACGATTCTTCACCAAGAAAAATGGTTCGGCCTTACCCACCCCTATCCCATATTGCTAAGGATCTATTCAGCTACTTGGCGTACCGTTCACCTAGCCAATGGCAAATCACAAAGCACCGGAAATGTTTTAATACGACCAAGGAGCAATGATGTCTCCTAGTGGTACCGCATAAGCGTTAACATTTGAAATTGAGTTGTGCATCCAACTCGATTAGGAGACTAGCTCTCCTTGGGCTTTTTGGGTTCGATCATTATCGCTTATTCAGCATTAAGGTCAACGATATCCTCAGACTTGAAGCCATGCTTTAACAGCGTCTGCCTGATGATATACTTAAGAGTGGTTGAAGAATGTTTAAAAGAAACTTTCGCTGGATTTTCCCTACTTAACAAGAACTCTGCGAATTGATCAACTATTCCAACCAGTTCGGCGGCATCTAATTCAGAGTAAATTTTCAACACTTTCCAATTTGCTTCTTCATTTTCGCTATGTGCCAAAGATGAAATATCATTTCCATCATGCACTCCATGTTCAGGCAGTCCGTTTCGTGCTTGAAATACTAAGTGATATTGGCTGTTCTGTTTCAAAATAACTAACCGCAACAACGCCACGTTAGTAATACGACGATTAACGAATATCTGTTTTCGAGCAGAGTACTTTAAAAGTATTTCGCCATTTAATTTATAATATTTAAGATCTGTTCCACTATCATCACAAGGTCCATAAAACAGGTGTTCAACCTTTCGTTTCAACAAATCACCAAACTCATTAATAAAGAATCGCATTTGGCGCTCTGTCGCGAGACTATCACCATTTCTCCATCGAGTAACTTGCGCAACGGACTTATCGCTTAGCCCAGCTTTCTTAGCAATCTCCTTGTTGGTCATTCCATGTTCAATTGCAATACGGACCAATTGCTTGGTGTATTTATACTTCCTATCAACTTGCTGTTCTGTCATAACTTTAGCTTTAAATCTATGCTGGTGGAGTACATTCTCCACCAGCATAAGCGATTAGTCATCCCCTAAATAATCATCATTGTTCGGATTATGGGCGTCAGACCAATCATCCATATCTGCATCATTATTCGGGTTATTAATATCTGACCAAACATCTAACTCATCTTGTGACATGTCTGAACTATTAGGCATAACAATGTCCTCCTTTATTTCTTACCTTGGTAACTAGGGTTGTTAGGATTCAGTTGATTACTGCGATTATTCTGAGTTTGTTGATAAGCAGGATTAGTACCTGTTGTACCTTTATTATCATTTGATTGATTTGCTTTGTGATTGTTATTACTCATGTTTATCTCCATTGATTAATTCGAGATAAAGCATAAATTGAGCGTCAAAAAGTCGGAAGTGATAGAGATGTGATTGTTTTGTGAAAATATGTGATTTTGAGTGATAAACCTATAATTCATTAATTTTTCGGCACATCCCAACCAGGAAAATACGCATAAAAACGGTCCATGAAAAAGCGACATGCACCGTTGTCAAAATTAAAAGAGATGTTTTCAATTTTTGAAAAAGTCCAATTGACAGCTTAAGCCTGAACGAGCATATTCGCAAAGAAACTCATGGTAGATCATCGCTTTGATATCTGCAGCTAGGGGAAACAGCAAATCATTGGAACACCGAACACAGGCTTACCTATGAATAATTGGTTCAATAGCACAGATACATGTAAACGTCTTAAGATAAGATCGTGTGAGTTGATGCATAGACGAGAATCTGGAGTATTAGTCTTCAAAAAAGTCGGCAATGCTTACTTCTACCAATTATCTGAAAAAAGACGATAAGACTAAAGATGACCGCAGCACTTAAGGAATATTGTAGTCAGCATTATAAGTTTGAAGACATGTTCCACTGCGGTGAAACATGGCAAAACACCCAATGCCCTAATCTTCCCATTGAGCCACAAAGCTGGGAAGCCTACAAAAAGCTCGCACAAGAAATACTCGACCCTATCACAAACCACTTTGGCCCAGTACAACTCACGTTTGGATTTTGTGGGCAACAACTTAGAAGTTTAATCCGCCAAAATGCTTCCCCAAGAATCGCCCCAACGTTAGACCAACATGCCGCCTATGAGCGTAATACCAAGGGCAAGCCTATCTGCCCTCGCCTCGGTGCAGCAATTGATTTACTGGTAAACAACACCTCATCGCAAGCTGTTGCAATTTGGGCCGCGAGCTATTTACCCTTTGATCGACTCTATTATTATGGCGATGACAAACCCATCCACATTAGTATTGGCCCAGAAAACAGCTCGCAAATTGTTTGGTTGAATACGATTAATAACAGGCGCATACCTAAAAGACTCCCCCTAAACGCCCTAATAACACTCCCCAAAAAATGAGGTGAAAATGATAACATCAACCGCGTTTTTACAGGATGTCGAAGCCTTATCTGTGGGCAAAAAACTCCCCGAAGCCATTTACTTACATCGAGATACGCTTGCGATTGAAAACGCCCAGCTCTATCAGTTTGCCTTGGCCGTTGCGAATGCGCTTAAAATCGATAATAACGCATGGAACATCATCAAACTTTCAAGGCGCCAATTTGCGCTATCACTGCTCAATTACCCCAGTTTTTACACTGATGCCTATCCCGCACTCAACTCAAGTATCAGTGTTGACTTGGGTAAACTCAGTCACAGAGTGGTTGACTATAGTGATTCTGACAATCCACCGATCCTGCACCGTAAAGAACTCATGGTGTTAGCGGATAACCCGCATTACAACACCTTTAAGATGATTACAGTTGAAGGGGAAACAGCAGGTTTATATGAAAACACGCGGCTTATTGGATTTAAGAGCTCTTGGGAAGCGCACATAACCAAACATGGTTACGTATTAATGGATGGACGATTATTTAGGGCCTCAATGTTGCCCGAAACTGATCAACACGACATCGACCGCCATAAAACCGCATTGGTACGCCATTCACTTTCATCTCCGATGAAATCATTAGCAAAACACGGATTTTTTAACGACAATTACTCACTATTCGATTACGGCTGCGGACGGGGCGACGATCTTCGTGAGCTACAATGCCATGGCTTAGATGCATTAGGTTGGGACCCAAATCATTTTCCTGAAGGTGAAAAAACGTCAGCCGCAATCGTCAACCTTGGGTTTGTACTCAATGTCATTGAGGATAAACACGAACGCTTAGAGGCTTTAATCGGGGCTTGGGAATTAACTGAAAAGCTTCTGGTTGTCAGTGTCATGCTTGCCAATGATGAGTTTATTGCTCAATTTACGCCCTACAAAGATGGCGTCATCACCAGCCGTAACACCTTCCAAAAGTACTATCAACAAGCTGAAATTAAATCCTTTATCGAGCGTAGTTTAGACGAAAGCGCCACCGCAATCGCGCCTGGCATTTTTTACATTTTTAAAGATAAGGCTGAAGAACAACAATTTTTATCTCGCCGTTATCGCCGTAACCAACAATGGAAGCAACTCTCCAGCCCTCGGAGCATTACCCAAGGTGATAAAGCACGTCTTTTAGTTGCCAAACACCAAGCGTTATTTGCTGCATTTTGGCAAACGGTACTCGATCTTGGCAGGCTGCCCCAAGAGGATGAATTTGAACCATTTACAGACCTTAAAACCATCGCCGGCACACCAGCTAAGGCCCTTCGAATCCTGCTAGAGATCCAAGGCAGAGAAGAATACGACCAAGCAGTAGAGCAACGCACCCAAGACCTGCTGCTGTTTTTTGCGATGGCCCAATTTGAAAAACGCAAACCCTATACTCAGCTACCCGAAAATATAAAGCGTGATATCAAGGTGTTTTTTGGCGAACACCAAACCGCGCTAAGACAAGCCTCAGAGCTGTTGTTCAAAATTGCTGATACAGCGGCGATTGAGCAAGACTGTAATGAAGCACATCAGCGCTTACCCGCCTCATTACTCAACATTGGACACTCGTTAATCCTGCACAAAACCCATATCACTGCCCTACCGTTACTCCTCAGGGTTTATGTTGGTGCTGGGCTGCAGCTATATGGTGAATTAGACGACATTGACCTGATCAAAATCCATATCACCTCAGGCAAGCTCACGCTCACAGGTTATGATGACTTTGAAAAATCAGTCCCCTTTTTAAGGGAACGCGTGAAAATAAAAATGGCCGAGCAGGTAATCGACTTTTTTGACTACATCAATGAAGCCAAGCGACCACCTTTGTTAAATCGCTCACTGTATATCCACCAACACAGCAATCATTTTCAAAAGCAGCAAAGCTTTGATAAACGTCTAGCAAAACTACTTGGAACGACAAACACCGAAGAAACCTTAATGACAAGAGCCGAATTTGAACAAGCACTTAGCGAAACATCTAAGCGTATTCAGGGGTTTCAAATCGTATCAACCCATGCTGCCTGTACAATTGAAAATAACAAACTCAGTGTCACTTAAATTACTTTTAAATTGCAAGGTATGTCATTAATGACATACTATTACGTCATTAATTAGTTGTATGGCATACTTCACATGATTGACTCCGACTCAGGCTATTGCTATTCATTTCCAGCTGTAAGAGGAATGCAGGCTGGCCGACCATTTTACATAGCAACTTGCCCGCTACGGATTATTCCTAAAATATTTAGTTATAACGAATCCGATGTCCCACCTGAGCTACGTGCACAACGCACACTCAATAAAACTCGTATTCCGGAAATGGTGAGATATTTATTAGAAAATCCAAAAGATTATGTATTTTCAGCGCTTACCGCTTCCGTTGGCGTACACATCTCCTTTGAGGAAACCTTAGCCGCTCCAAATTTAGGACAGTTAAAAATTCCCATGGATGCGCAAATTCTTATTAATGATGGTCAACATAGACGCAAAGCCATCGAAGAAGCGTTAGAAGAAAATCCAGATCTTGGGCAGGACAACATTGCCGTATTATTCTACGTCGATGAAGGATTGAATCGAAGTCAGCAAATGTTTGCTGACTTGAACAAATATGCGGTTAAACCCAGTCCCTCTTTAGGAACTTTGTACGACCATAGGGATGAAAGCTCCGCATTAGCCAGATACCTTGCCTCAGAGTGTCTTCCTTTCAAAGGGCTAACAGAAATGGAGAAATCCAATATCTCGCCAAAGTCCAATAAGCTATTTACTCTTAGCAGTATCAAGCAAGCAACCCGGGCCTTATTGGGGAAAGGCCCCAAAGATGGTTTTAATGATAAAGAGCAACAATTGGCCGAAGAGTTCTGGTCAAAAGTGAATGAACACATGAAGGACTGGCAATTGGTGCAACAGAAAGAAGTTTCACCAGCCCAACTTCGTCAGCAATATTTACACGCTCACGGAGTAGGCTTACATGCTATAGGCCAAATGGGTCACGCCTTACTGTGCGAGCACCCTCAAGAATGGCAAGTAAAATTACCTGCATTAAAATCTGTCAACTGGGAAAAAACAAATCCAGAATGGATCAAACGCGCAATGCTTCATGGTAAACTCAGTAAAACGAACTCATGTATCCAGTTAACGTGTAATGCCCTCAAGCTGCACCTTTCACTTCCTCTTACACCTGAAGAAAAAATACTGGAAAAACAGGTAAATAAATGAGCATTACAATACTCTCTGATGATCTCCCAGAGGAATACCAGAATTTTATTAGCCAAGAAACCTTCGCCAATAACAAACTAAGCCATTATATCGCCGATGTACAAAGAGTTTACCTCGCAGATAAAAGACCTTGGGTAATTGGCTACAGTGGTGGAAAAGACTCATCGGCTGTAATGTCATTGGTTTATATGGCATTACAAGGTTTAGACAAAGAACAACGCACTAAGCCCATTTTTGTTGTGTCTTCAGACACTCTGGTTGAAACGCCAGTAGTAGTGAATCACATTTCCAATTCTTTGGAAGCCATAGGTAAAGGTGCCAAACTGGACCAATTACCTATTACTGTGCACAAGGTGACGCCAAAAACAGAAGCGACTTTCTGGGTTAACCTGCTAGGCAAAGGTTATCCTGCACCAACCCGTAGTTTTCGCTGGTGTACTGAACGGATGAAGATTGATCCTGTCAGTGATTTCATTAAAGAAACCGTATCCAAATATGATGAAGTAATAGTGGTATTAGGCTCTCGTAGCCAGGAGAGCGCTTCCCGTGCTCAAGTTATTGCCAAACATAAAATTGATGGTTCACGCCTCGCGCGACACACGACATTAGCCAACGCCTTCATTTATACGCCCATCGATACTTGGGGTGTGGATGATGTCTGGAAAATACTCCGTATGTGTAGTCTAGAGTCGAAGGAAACGGCCTACGGCATCAAAAATATTTGGCGCGATGATTATGAGTTAGAGTGGGAAAATCCTTGGGGCAGCAAAAACCTAACCCTTTGGAACCTTTATAAGGATTCTTCTGGCCAAGGTGAATGCCCTATGGTTATTGACGAAACAACTCCTTCATGTGGTAATTCTCGTTTTGGCTGCTGGACTTGTACTGTTGTTACTCGCGACAGGGCAATGGAAAGCCTTATTTTGAATGGTGAAACATGGATGGAACCATTACTAAAATTCAGAGATCTTCTTGCTCAAACCTCTGTTCCTGAAAACAAGGATATATACCGCAACTACAAACGCCGAAGCGGAAAAGTGAGCTACCAATACGCCAAAGAAGGGGAAGATATCAATGTTGAACGTAAGCATGTCCCTGGGCCATATTGGCTAAAATACCGTCAAGAATGGCTACAACAACTGCTTCAACTGGATAAGCAATTCAAAAAAGAAGGTCGCGAGATTGAGCTTATCACCGTACCTGAATTACATGCTATTCGGCAGCATTGGTTAAGAGACCCGAACGAGCCAGATTGGAACGATAGCCTGCCGCAAATCTTTCGAGAAGTGTATGGCTATGACCTCGATTGGGTTATTGATGACAGCGCCTCTTTTGGAAAAGTCGAAGCAAGACTGGTTAATGATTTAAGTCAAGAGTTCAATGTATCACCAGAAATGGTAATGAAATTAATCGAAATGGAAGTATCCCTTGATGGTCTAAGCCGTCGTATTGGCGTGTTTGACAAGCTTGCGAGCATTCTCAAGCAAGACTGGGGTAGCCTTGAAAATATCAAAGTCAAACATACCAATGTACAAAGCCGCATAGAGTTGGATTTGTATAAAGAGCAGATGGACGAATACAACAAAGAACTAACCGATCTTGACCGATTGTTAAGTGAAGAGTTTTAAGGTTTTTATGATTATTACACGTTTAACACTTAACAATTTCCGAGTCTTTCGTGGAACCCAGGAAATTGACCTTGCCCCAAGAAGTAAAAAAATTGGGACTTCTGGCAGTGCCCAACATCATCGCCCTATCGTCCTTTTTGGCGGTCTCAATGGTGCCGGCAAAACCTCAATATTAACGGCTATTCGTTTGGCGCTATATGGACGCCAAGCACTAGGAAAGAATCTTTCCGGGCCAGACTATATCAACCAACTAGGTGAGCTCATTCACAAGGCCAGTAACGCTGGCAGCCAGTCAGATAGAGCAAACATTGAGTTAGAGTTTATCTATAACCAGCAAGGAAGTGCACACACCTACAAGATCATCCGTGGTTGGAAAAAAGGTCAGAAAGATAAGTTAACACTAGAAAAAGATGGTACTGCCCTTTCCGAGCTGAGCTATGACCAATGTCAGGGTTTTTTAAATGAACTCATTCCCACTGGTATCGCAGATCTCTTCTTCTTCGATGGTGAAAAAATTGCAGAACTTGCCGAAGATGAATCAGGTGAAGTACTGCAAACCGCTGTTCGTCGTCTACTGGGCTTGGATGTTATTGGCAAACTAAAAAGTGATCTTGGCATTTTTCTAAAACGAAAAGGTGTTGAAGGTGCAGCTCAAAGTGTCCATGCAGAGTTAAAAACGCTTGAAGAAACTTGTGAAGCACATAAAGCACGTAGCGAAAAACTACGTCATATTGCTGACCAGATAAAAGTCCAAATTACCTCGATACAAACCGATATTTTGGCAAAAGAAGATAAGCTTTCAAGCCAAGGCGGCGCATGGGCAAATTCCCGCGAAGCAGAGCAAAGCAAAGCTGACTTTCTGATAAAGGAAAAAGCTGAACTTGAAAAACTCATTCGCCATGAGATGGAATCGACACTACCGATAGCACTCGCCCCCTATGCGGTTGCAGCTTTACTGTCACAATTAGAGGTTGAGCAAAAGCAAAAGCAGCAGTTGCACTTTACAGAAGAGCTTAAAGGTTTCCTTGACACATTAAAAGGCCGCTTGAGTTTTGACTTGAATGCATCAGCCCCCGTAGCGATGGCGGCCATTCATGACTGTTTTTCTGATTACCAGTCGCATATCCCTAACGATAAATTACTGTTTGATGTTTCTGAGCGGCAATTCAGGGAGCTAGATATTCAAGTGAATAGTGAAGCCAAAGCCTCTTATGGTCGCTTTGCGCAAGCTCGTGCACGTCTTTGCGAACTTGAAGAAGAGCTAGCACAAACGGCAGCCAACATCGCAAGAGCGCCAGCACAGGAACAAGTTGAAGGCTTATTTAATCAAGTGCGTGAGCTTGATAAACAAAAGCAAAAGCTCGTGATGGACTACAGCAATGTGCTTAATGAGGCTAAACAAGCGCTCCGTGAAGCGCAGGACATAAACCGTAAGATCCAGAAATTACATGAAAAACATACGGCGCAAACCAATGCCGCCGAGGGGGTTGAAAATGCCCAAAATACTCTGATGATGCTTGATGCGTTTGCAAAAAAGCTCACAGCACTGCGTGTTGCACAACTAGAGAAAGAATTTCTCGGCTCTTACCAGCGCCTGGCTCGTAAAGAAGATCTGCATTACCGAGCATCCATCAACCCAACATCATTTGATGTGGAATTGATTGATGACAATGGTAACGTTTTGAACCGTAAAGCTATGTCGGCAGGAGAGAAGCAAATTTATGCTATCTCTATTCTTGAGGCTCTTGGTAAAACCTCAGGCAGAAATCTGCCAGTCATTATCGATACCCCACTGGGTAGATTGGACTCCAAACACAGAGATAAATTGGTTGAACATTACTTCCCTGAAGCCAGCCATCAAGTGGTTATCCTCTCAACCGATACCGAGATTGATGAGTCCTATGTCGACAGTCTAAAAGACGATATTTCCCATCGTTTTGAAATTAGTTTCGACAGTGCCACCAAATCCTCGAAAGTGGTTGAAGGTTATTTCTGGGGACAACAAATCAAGGAGGCCATCTAATGCTACCCAATCGTATGAACCTTACTCAGACCACTGAAGAGCATTTGAAAAAGCTAAAGGCCAATACTGGGGTAACACCCAATGTCTCAGCCAGAATTGCCTTTTTTCGCTCAATTGAGTCTGATTTCCGCTATGCTGGCACGGAAGCAAAGCTTAATGGCAGCTTAGTGCTGGATAAAATCACTTGGTTAGGCGATACCGCGGAGCTTACAGAATTGCTTCTAAAAATGTATTACCCAAACCAAGATGCCAAACAATTGCAGCAAGCTTGGGCAGCACATGTGGCAGATGGTGTGGCTTCGTTAAGAAATCATACACGACTATTACAATTATCTGACAATATTTAGATATAAAAATGCGTGTTAACTGTATAATACGCATTTAAATTCTTAAACAAGGATGAAAAAACATAAAACAATGTTTCTGACTAATACCAGAATTATATTTTTAGTTTTATAAAAATAACTAGATCGACTTCCCACTCAATAATTTACCTCTTTCTTTAAATAAAAATTAAAGCTGGGTTATATTAAAATAGTTTATAAAGTTTCAATAGTAAATACTTTCAAGATTAGCCATAAGAAGCTCACTGCGACTAGTATATAAATTTCACTTAGAGAATTTAGAACCCACAAAGATAATTAAGTTAATATTAGAGGTGGTAGCGTTAAAAAAAGGACTAAATTAAATAATATTTAATAAAGAAATGAGTGAATTAACAGTAGAACTGGCGTCAAGATAGATTAAACCAAAGAAGTTCAAGATGTAAGATAAAAAATCTCGCTAATAAAATTACTCATCAAAGCTTACAGCCCAAATATAATTTAAAAGTATTATATTTGGGCTATTAAACTTAACTAAAATTCTTTATTGAGAAAATATTGCTATTATCTAAATACTCAAAAAAATTCAAATAAGGATTTAGCCTAAATGCATTTTCAATTTTAGTTAGTACAAGTTTCCAATTGCAGTTAACTTGAGAACAAGAAGCTTCTAAACCAAAAATCAAATTACGAACTTCAGTAGAAAAATTATTAACTACAACATTATTCACTTTAGAATCACCATGAGCTAATAAAAAGTTATTTCTAAGTGATTTCATATCAGATAAATAGTTTTTAGTTTTAGAATTAATTTGATTACCATAAGCAGTTGCAATTACTTCTCCCCATTTAGCGCCAAAGCCATTCACAGGATGACCTTTTAACAAAAACACATCTCGACCTTTAATCTGACCACTTTTATTATAAAAGTCACCTATACTTGCCAAACCGTTCATTATAAGAAATCCATCACAATATGTTTCTAATGACCTAAAAAAAAACATAAAGGCACTAGCAATAAACCCTAAAGAATGCTTCACGAGCCCTATATAAAAAAATAGCGCTGAATAAAACTTATAAATAGCAGGGTAACCATCAATTATTTGAAGATTACTTGATTGACCTGAAATCATAGATACCCCCAAACTAAATAGCTCTCTTTTATATTTCAGGTTCTCCAACGAATGACAAATGTTATTTTTAAAGAATTCTTCATATAATAATTTCCCTGCAACCAACTCTTTTAAGGATATGTTATCAAAACATGTATCATTCTTTCTTAAATAAACATCACTGGTAGCTAGAAAGCTCTCACCCGCGAGAAAGTCAAAATCGATTTTCGATAGATTTTGTTGAGAAGTAAAAAAGTTTCTCATCATACTACAAACATCTGGTGTAACTCTTAATTCATCAATTTTTTTAATGTAATATTTATAATTGACAAAATAGTCAACTGAAAACATATCATTATTAAAACTTGATATATCTGAAAATCTAATCCTACGATCAACTATTGAGAAGTTTTTTTCACCTTCAAAGAAATAAATTTCGCTATCTATAACTTTTAGAGATATAAGGCTAATTATAGATAACAGTGGTAACGAGGAGTTAATGAAGTAGCTCTCGGCACTAATGTAATTGATAAATCTGTTATAGCAACCTTCTGTACGCTTAACTATATATAACCTATCAAAAAAAACTGGATAAGCAGGCATGATATACTCAGTCAACTTATCCTCATCAATCACTAACACTCTTTTCAATAATTTACTCATCCTCAAACCCATTTAGCGTATAAACAATCCAACTATTATCCTCCCCCAGATAACTAGATAATGATTTGTCAGCCAATTCAAACTCAGTATTCAAAATACCCATAACTAGTGTATCGAATTCTTTAGATGCTTCGATTTTACTGGCGCTACTCTTTGCAACCTTCAAGTCTTGATCACGTTTTTCTTCCGCCGCTAGTAGTATTTCGCGGTCATAGCTAGATAAAGAAAAGTTGGACTTATAGGTCTTAATGAAATTTGATTTTTTATCTTTAATCATTCTGCCATAATACAAACTAAACTCTTTTACACCAAAATTCACAAGTGCATTTTCAATAACATCTGTAAAATTAAAATAACGTGTAAACTTTAAATCCAATAATTTTAAAAGAATTAACCTAGAAATCTGTTTTTTGCTTTCTTTAGTAACTTTTATTCGACTTCCATCAAATACAGTACCTTGAATGTGTGGATTATTAACATTTAGTATTGCGGCATTATCATCTAATGATGATTCAACAAGTTTGCATAAAACCTCAGATACGGTATCGACAGGAATACCTCTTGGTATTAACAACTCCAAAAGTTTACACCAACTCTCAATGATAGCTTTTTGATAGATCGTTTTTCTGGCAATCTCTGGAAGAATTTCATCCCGATGCTGTTTATACTCATCTAAAAATCTAGCTAATAATGACTTGGCTGATTTATCATCTCCACTAATAGGGTCATTAAATAAGAGATGACATTTGACAACCTCAGCGGACTCACAATGAGGATCCCTATTTTCTATAACTTTGTTAATAAACCGGTCTAAATCTATAGTGAAATAATTAAAAGCAATTTCATAATGTTTAACGCCAAAAAATACTCTTTTAAGGAAAATAGTAATTGATGAATTAACCAGTTTTGTTAATTTTTCTTTATGTTGCAAAGAAAAATCTCGCCAAGGAAAATCTTTAGGCATAACATTTTCTTGATTATACTCATCAAGTCCAAAACTAAATTCATTAATATTATCTCTTAAGCCAATAACATCTGAAATCAATTTTATACCAGAATCAGATTTAAATGACTCCTCAAAACCAGAGTTTAAAACACCAATACTTGTTAAAGTATGTTCTCTAGTTATAGTAAGTGACTCCTTGTGATTTTTTGTATTCCACTCAACTAAAGCTAAAGCATTAACTCCAAGCTCGGGATCTTTTAACAACTCATTACAAAAATCACGACATATAATTGAACCTAGAGTATTATCCTGTAAAAGAGTTAAGAAATGACCACTAACTCTTTCGACCGTAGAGTTAACGTCAACAAAAAGACTTCTCATAAAACTAGGTATAGATGGTTGTATGTCTGCATCATTATTTAACCCATGACAAGAGTTTGCCGCATAAATAATACATACCGGTACAACAATATCTTTAACTTTACTGTAACTATGTGCGCGTAGATGCTCTAAAGCATAAAGCCTATGTTGCCCATCAATAACAACTAGTTTGCCACCTCTAACTTTTTTCTTGGTTAAATACACTTCAATTTTTGCTTGGCCAATATCAATTTTTTTATCTGAAATGCCGTGTTCAACTGTCACAAATGATATATCAACTCCACTCTTAGAACCAAAATTGGTGACTTTGAACAATCCTGGCCATTCTCTTAAATAAGTTTCACCATACTCATCTTGATTTTCATCAAAGTTACTATCAGGATAGTAGTTTACTAAATTATTTTCTGTATCAGTTTCTACAACAGCAACCAATAGCGGAGGAAGAAAAACAACCTCTTTTTGTATATCACCTTCGGTGGAGGTAATATAACGACTAATTTCACTTAGTGCTCTATCTTGATCAATATCTCTCTGTATTAGATAATCGAAATTGAGACCAGAACTAATATCTCTTGCAAATGATAAGTTTGCAATTTCATCGATTGACATTGTGGACATAATGAATTCAACCGGAGCTGAACCATTACTTCTAAAAACACCAAAAGATCCGACCCTTTCGAAATTATATTTATATTTATCTATATTTGTTCTTCGCATAACAATCCTCAAATTTAATTTAATTTAAAATCATCTTTTATCTAGTATCTTGTTGAACATATTTCTACAACTCCCAAAACGCTCTATCCCGCATTTTCTGTAGTTTCTTGGCACCATCAATATATAAGCTGTTATGCTTTTCAAGCTTATTAATGGTTTCCATGAGTCTTTCTTGCTCTGATTTTTCGTTAACACTGAAAATGGCTTTAATATCTTGAGGTTTAATTTTAGCAACGCGGTGCACAACCCAAGTCATCACATAACTGGAATAATCATTTTCTCCGGTTTGGAAGTGAGTAATATCCTGAGTAGAGAGCACTACGCCAACACCATATTCGCGCCCTTCTTTAAGGATTTTGCGAAGGCTGGGGAAGTTTTGCGACATAAAGTTATCGGCCTCATCCACAAGCACAAGTTTGGTGATTTGACGAAAATCACCAACAACTTCAGGCTTACCATGCTTTTGCATTTGCGAATAAAACAGATCTAAGGTTAACGCCACCACTAGGTTTTGAACCTCAGAGGGATATCCCGCCAGCTCTACAACAGTAATACCGCTAATGAGATCATATAGACTCATGCATTGGGCATTTTTGTCTTCAAAAATCTCGAGCTCATACAAACTTTCGAGCGCGGCATAGAGTGAGTCTTCATCGGGTTCGGTTTCAATAAACAGCTCCCACACATCGGCTATGGTCGGGGCAAGTTTTTGCCATGTGCTTGAGTCAGATTTATTGATCCCCGCAAGCTCGTAGGCCTCGCCAACCAGCTTGCGAAGTCTTAACTGCTGCTTTTGCCCCAAGTTAAAGGCTTTACCCATAGTTTCTGAAAAGCCACGTGCGGTGTGCACCGGCAGCATCGGCGTATCGCCGTATAAACTCAATGGGTTATAGGGAAGCTTGTGAAGCTTGTACTTCTTAGCCTGAGTGGCGTCTATAAACTTATCATCCACATAGTCAGACTTGTAATCGAAGACCAACATGCCAATAGGCGCACCGTTAACATTGTCGGCTTGATTGCGATGCAATTGAGTAATGACCGACTTGGTGAACTGAGTTTTACCTGTGCCCATAGTGCCAATGATGCCCGTATTGGTATTCATAAATTTGGCAGTATTGGTTGGCTCCCAATTTAACGGCGCTTCGGTAGTGGCATTATGGCCAAACAGCACCGACAAATGCCCACTCGTGGCAGTATTTAGCCTTTGCGTGGATATCGTAGGCTCAGACTCTTGCTGAGTTTTTTTATCAATATTCTCAGTCTCATCAGTATTTACATTTGGCAGCGTGGATTTATCGCCTGCGCTGGGAACTTCGGTTTCGTCCTCTATGGTATCTATCGGAACTCCGCTGTAATCCCTTGTTAACATATACTTTGTTGGAACATGGCAAAGTTTTGCGATATCCGTTGTTGTTAACAGCTGCTGCAGTGGTGTTTCAACCAAAGTTTTAAGAATGGCCATGGGTAAATCGATACGCAGAATGCCATCTACCAGCTGATAGTCAGGTTCGAATACCGCATCACTTTCAAGGTGGCTGACCACAAAGCCTGCAGGATAGTTAGCGATGCAAGCAAGTGCGTAATCGCCTTTTAACCACTGCTCTTTTTCGGCAAGCAATCCGTCAAAATACCCAGGATTAAAGACGTTATAGAGACGATATTTATCAATCTGCATCAATACTTGGCGCATAAATAAACCACGGTGCAACTTTCCTGCAACCGTTGATTTCCCCAGAATATCAGCGCTCATATAACGGAGTAACTCTTTAGCCTGAGCGACAGCCTTTTGATAATTAGGCGTAGCGCCCGTTTTCACCTCAAGCGGCAATAAATAGATTTGCTGCGCTTTAAAGCCAACCAAAAGTACATCGTCAGATATCGCCCCTTTAACGTAACCATTCAGCCTGCACGAAAAATCACTTTCTGAAATCTTCAGACCGATGTTACCTGCTACGCGTATCATCTCGCCTACAGACAATGGCACCCAAGTGATATCGGATTGGTGCAAAAGACTCACAATAAACTTGTAGGCGCCAATAATTCCCTTGCGCTCTTTGTTCACCTTTGGTGTACAGGTCATCATCTTAAGTAACCAATCACCATTGAAGGCGTTGAACTCATTGAGTCTGCCACCATCCCCCTGCTGTATTACGCGCTCAAATAACTGGGTTTGTGCCGTAACAGTAATCGCATCATAACTGGCTGAACTGGTGTATTGGTCAGAGTAATGGATCAGCACCACATCTTCATTACTGTGGAAAAAGTCCAAGGTGACTTTAGGGTCAATAATCGTGGTCCAAATAGAGCTCTCGTATGAACGCTTTAGCAAGGTTTTAAAATCTTCATTGACCGCAATAACGACTGCGTCAGTCCCTTGATAAGGCGTATTTGGCTGCAGTGCTGGCTTGATTAGTGAACCAATATATTTAGCCATTTTCAGGTGTGGTAAATCGCTGTATTCAACCCCCTGCAAGCCAAAGCCGGTTAGATAAGAACCGTTATCACTCTTTGAAGCCTCACCCGCCAATAAACCATCGCAGGCAATCCCCGAAACCATGCTGTCGATAGCGATACTGGTGCAATCAACCTTATTGTTATTTCGGAAAAAGGTTAAATGTGCATAGGCTTGCCCAGCAGAGTCACCTTGGGCATTGGTAAATTTACTGTAAGTCAGGCGGGTACGTAGCAGATCAATCACCGTATCTGCTGTCTCACGGGCTTTACCTTTATTAAGTTCAAGCCATTCTTTTAATTCATCATAGTTTGCTGTTTCAGCAAAGCGGTCAAAGGCGTTAAACGATAGATCATCATCGTACAGGTTAACGTGAATCGCAGCCGACTTATCCATATTTGTGCGAATGTAATCGACCAAGCCTAAAAACAGCTCATTTGCGGCATCTTGGTTAACGGCATTCACTAAAATGCTGTTGTCATTGCCACTAAATAGTTGAGTAAAGGCAAGCTGAAACTCATCTAGCTTTTCTTTCACCAGTTTTCGCACAAAGGTCAGTGCACTTTTTTCTTGTGGCACACTGCGCAGCCAAAAAGCGTTTTCTCTGACCCTTTGGTTATAGGCAAAGCCATATAAGGGATGATAAACATAAGGCAGTAAACCTGTTGCTGACAGTCGCTCAAAGGTCACATCGGGTAAGCTTTCGAAGCTACTATCTCGTTGCATTGTTTGGCTAAGATAGAGGTTATAGGCCAGCAATAAAGGATGGTAAGGCGAATAGTACTCTTCACCATCTGCCGCGATGTTCCCGATTTTAATTGCTAATTTTTGTGCGCTTGAAAGCATACCGCCTGTGGGTATGGCTTCAAAAAAACTTAAATAGGCATCCACGAGTCGAGAAACGATTGCGGTGAAATCAACTCCCCAAGACACTAATGATGGAATCGTGTTGTGGGTTGATAGATATTCGAATAGGTCTTGGTAAGCGCTGTGAATGTTATCGTCTACTGCCAGCAATTGACTCAGTTCAATTGGCTTACTATCGAGCTGCGCAACAATACGATTATCAACAAAATCTTGTTCCCAACGCAGTAATTTTAGGCGCAATCCTGGGACAACGAATTCGCTGTTATCCAAGCTAACCTTGCCTTTTTGGTATAACAGCTCACCGTTATAGTCATTTTTAAATAGCTTGTGGTAACGCCCTCGATTAAGCAGCAGTGGTATCGTTAATGAATCGGTTGCCACAGCGCCTTCAACGTTAAAACAAAGCTGATTTTCACCCGACTGCACAATAAAATCGATTTCATCAGACTCATTTGCTAGAGCTTCAAAATCGACTAAATCATATTCCGCTTTATTGACCACCTGTTTTGCATCAAATAATGACAAGGCTTTTGTACCGCCTTTAATTATTTGCAGCTTGTTTTCATCCATATTAAGCGTGAGGCGCATTTTAGCTGGCTCAATCAAAAACAAGTTTTTAATCGGCTCGATGTAAAACTCACCTTTACGCACAACTAAGCAGCGGAAGTTATAAACCTCGGACTTATTTTCACGCTTTAACTGCAGGTTAAAAAACTGCGGCTCATGTGCATACGTCGCCTTTAGCGTTGCGCTACATCCATGCAGTGGATTATTTCTGGCACTGATTAGGTAATCAACTTTTATGCCCTTAGCAGGTTTAAGGCTGAACTGACTCTTATCGAGATTATTTGCACCAGCAAAATTAAACTTAAGCTCGTATTCATTCACCTCATTATCAAGTTCGATAATGATATGCCTATCGCGCATACCTGCTTTGGATTCAGATTTATTGCGAGCAATAACGGTCATCCCCTTAATGCCTTGCTCATCTTCCAGTATCAACTGCTGAGTAGAATTACGCTTCATTTCATCCAAATAACGTTGAAAATCGACGTTTTTCCAGCTATCAGTCTCGGAAAAGTGTTCGCGGATAAATTTTTCACCAAAGGATTTCAACCGTTCCTCAAGCTGATCACCAAAATGCTCAACCTCAAAACTCAACTCTTCGTATAAGGCTCTGTTTTCAGCCAGACGGCGACGAAGCTGAGCAGGTTGACCTTCATAAAGCACAATTTGTGGGTCATTAAGCATTCCTAACTCGTTAAAACGCAAATCACCATCGCGCACCGCGTTATATAAAGCTTCAAAACCAAACATGGTGGCGCCATCATCTAAAATGGCATCAAACTGATCGTCAAGTAGACACTGTGAGACACCTCTGCCAGTATCTTGCTGATCTATCAGTCCCTTTAATGCACGCTTAATTTCCTCGGTATTCCACACCTGACCTGGTTGAGATAAGTCTTCTGCGGAGTTAATAACTGTATCGAGCAAACTGTTGTGAATAATGAGCAGCGCGAAGCCCTTTAAAAAACCTTCTTGTCCCGCAACTTCATCACGTAATAAGGAAATATAATTTTCGGTAAACCCCATTGATTCATGTGGTTGCTCACTTTGGATCACAGGTACAACTTTACAGCTACCAAGCTGAAGATAAGGTAGTAAGACTCCGTGATCTGACGAAATATCACCCGCTTTCAAGGCGATTAACGCTTGGTACAAACGAATACTGTTTTCACTATCGGGCGATTTAAATTGGTAACGGAAGCCTGCCTCAATAACCGTGCCTGCCTTGCCTAAAAATTGTTCAACCAAAAATGTCTCAAATGGTTTTACGGACATATACTGCGTCTCCACTGTCGCTCATGCGCTCCACGTTACCTATGCGCTCGTAAAATTTAATCAGCTCTTGCTCGGTTTGCTTATCGACGAAAATGCCACGCAATTTGAATTCTTCCAGTAAATCATGGAAGCGAAGCTTCTCTTCATCGCCAACAACAATATTGGTCAGCAATATGATGTGGTCTTGATTGAGGACCAGAACTCTTCCTGAGCGTCCTCTCGATTGGACAAAATTAGCCGCAAGATGGGTTTCAACTTCCTGTACGTATTTTTTATTAATATTGAGGCGCTCACCGACGTTAAACTGCGCCATCGCAAGCTTCATGATGTTTTCAAGCCAATCTAACGAAGATTCTGAGCGGATAAACTCAGTATCCAGTTGTCTTTGACTCCTAAACGCATGCGCAAAAGCTTCCAACTTAGGCTTTAAATCTAATTGGCAGTCAATCACATCTCGGGTAATTTCCCATAATGGACGTTTTTCGACATCTTTGAGTTGGAGTAACTCCAGCATGGTCAACATAGGAAATAAGCGTTCTGCTGACGCTTTGAACATAACGTATCCATGGTTTCTTACATGGCTTCGCTCGTTACTGGCACGCTCATGATCCATGATAAAGTACAGTGGTTTAGCACTTGGCTCTTCACCCGAACGCCAAGAAAGCAGTGACAAACTCAGTTGCGCGGTATATGTGAAACCGTAGAAAGACAAAAAATGCTCAATTTCACTCAGCAAGTACTTCGGACGACTTGCCAAAAACCGTAAGTCTTTACGGAATACTTTGGATAAAAAAGGTAAATAAGGACGCTCAGAAGGTTCAAACGCACTATCATCCTTCATTTTGCGGCGTAAGGTTTCTAGCATCTCTCGCTCAAGAAAATTTAGATTTCCATTGAAGGATTCAATCTTTTGCCCTCCCGCGAGATTGGTAAACATAGATGCAATCCTGCTATCGCCGGCATTAATGAGATCTTTTTGGGCACGAAATAGTAATAACTCCGGGCTCACGGCAAAGATGTCTTTATTATCAAAGTACATCTCCCTAAGTACATCCCAAAAGGCTTCTTCGCCTAGTTTCTCTTGCAGTGTATTTTGGCAATCGGTGACAAACTGCTCGTATTCGTATTTTTCAACTTTTTTGCGCAGCAACCCACGTAACACTAGGCCAATAACAGCATCCCATTCAAAATCATTGCCCTTTGTTCTAATCGGCAAATAGCTATTCAAGCTATTTTTGTTGGGTATGTCTTTTTCTGTTTGTGGTAACTCAGCGTTTATCGGCATCGTAAATTTATCTGTCATCATCTCAGAGTCCACTCACTTCAAAATACTCATTGTCTTGATTGGTTACCTTGTATCTTTTGTCGGACTTAAGGATCAACAGTGTTTCCTTTTTATTGGCGACAGACACTATTTGCTCAATCACTTCATCCAGCAATAAGACCGCATTTTTATCATGTTTATTTGGACGGTAACCTTGGGTTATGCGCTGCAAAAGCCCAAATAGATTCATGCTGATTGGCATAGTTTTGAGTGGTTTATCATCAACGAGGAGTTGAGCAGCAAATGCGCCTATTTTATTTGAGGCATTTTGTGAGATCGCAACGAAATTTGGTTTAACTTCCAACTCAACCGCTGTTTTAAAACCGTTGTATTCGCTAATAAAGTAAGCATCTTTATCAAGTGTATGCGCATGACGGTTACAATATCGATGCACTGCTGCAATCAAGGTTTCCTTGTAAAAAGAATTCAATTCCTTTTTTTGCTTACCTGAGCCATCAAAATTCTTATGTAACAACCAGATAGAGGAATATTGGTCAACAAGGATATTATTGAAATCAGCCTTAAATGAATCAATAAATCCTGAACTAATACTGACATCATTACGGAGTATATAAGCTAGTCGTAAACAGGATGCTGCTGACTTTAATTCGTAAACACCTAGAGGTTTTAATTGAATTTTGAGTAGTTCAAAATCTTCTCCCGTTACCCCCAAACCATATTGCAAGACAAATTCATCGATATTTCGGGTATGTAAATTACTGGGGTCAAAGGTTTTTATATGTTGTAAAAGTTCGTTGTCGCCACCTGAAAATAAGTTGTCGAATAAATAACCTTTCATTGCCAATATTTGATACAAAAAATCCAATAAGGCACGCGCTGTTAAAAATTGGTCTTTTATCAGCCTAGCTTTAAGCAGGAGATCAATCACCGACTGTTGCACCGCTGGTAATGCTAGCAAGGAGAAATTAGCCGTCACACTGTCATGCCCATTCTTTTGAACTTGATTTTGGTGCAGCGCATAGAATGGATTATCAAGAGTTAGCTCAGTTAACCGCTTAATAAGTTGCAATGCAAAATCGGAAGTATTCCCTGCCTCAGAGAGCGAAAACTTAGGGTAATCTTCAAAATCCAAAAACACATACTTGCTTGGTATATCTTCCCGACGACCAGACAAAAAAGACTTAATGGCTTGAGTTATTTCGACGTGTTCTTCACTTCCTTCCTCAGCGTAATTACCTAACATCCCGATGTTAATCCCAACCACCAATGGACGGCCTGACGCTTTAAACTGTGTAAAACGCTCATCAAGGGTATTAATAGCAGTTTGGTCGGGATTAAAGCTGTGGGTAGCATCTAAATGGAAGTCTATTTTTGATTTCCATTGATTTTTATACTGGGTGAGGATTTCTGACTTGCCATCACCACTGGAGCCACACAGAAAGATAATCTGTCCGGGCTTACACTGCATCAGCTTGGTTTTAAAATCAGCTTCGATGTCAGTCTGGATATAGATATACTTTTTAAAAGTCGACAGGGTACTTTCGGAAACTCTATCAGTACTCACAGCAAATGGTGAGGATTTGGACAGAATAGACAATGCGTCAATGAGCTTCAATGACCACTCCCTGGATGAAGAAAAGATAAATTTACACGAGTTTATCCGCTTAACCATAAGAAAGTCATCAAGATTTTTTCATTTTAAAAATTTAGAATCATAATTTACTCGACTAAATCACAAATTGTCATATGGGATGAAAATAAATTACTCAGCCATGCTAAATCCTCAGAGAATCGACATAGCGTAATGAAAACATGAGTAGTCGTATCTTGCGACATTTTGAGCGGGTCAATCAACCCAGGTTAGCCAATTGTAAGATAGCTTTGACGGGCAATGAGCGGGTGAAACAGTCAACACAGCATTTTAATAGTCTTTATTGCTGGATACACCATTAATGCTTGTTCTTAGTTATCCGAACAAACCATAGGGCTCGGCCTACCTCAATTTCGCAGTATTGCTCACCAATTACCCACCAGCAAGAGTGACTTTGGTCATGTATTACATGAAATGCCTCTGATGTCTGGCCCTAAACTGTCATTCGGCGTTGATGACTGGAATTTACAGGCCTTCCTTGGGAAGCCACATTTTGACCTATGTTATGACGATACAGTTGTCTCGACCACAGTGCAGCCAGCGAGCTCATTAGCTGACTCACTTAATCACGACTTCACGCCTGATTGGACATAGGTACATATGATAATGATCAAATTGAAACACTCGGGGAAGATGCCGCTATTATCAGAATATTGAAAAAATTAAGGCAAACTGTCTATGACGAATATAAGCTAGTGGCCGCTTTAAGTATCTATAACAAATTTAATCCAAATAAACCGTTTAGCCGGCATGTAAATAGGTTAATCAAGATATTATCTAAATCTCTGGGGACCGGTAACATGTCGAAAGCCCATGCATCGATGTCGGTTCTCTCTCTGGAACAGAAAAATCCTCAATATCTGGATGACATGAATATTCCCTAATTGAGAAGATTCAGGATTTCACATGTTCGATAATATCTTCAACTTTACAGTCAAAGTACATACATAAGGCATCTAGTGTACGTGTGGTAGTTGAGTAATTTACATTTGACGCCATCTTTGAAATGGCTGCTTTATTTACCCCAGCCGCATTGGCTACTTCATCAAGTGTAATTTTTCTGCTTTCTGATGCAGCTTTCTTAGCTATTAACGCCTTTAAGTTATATTTAATCATTTCATTATTTCTAAATGTTATAAAAAGTTTCCTTGTAAGAAACCAAAAATAAGGCTAAATTACTCTTGAGGTTTCTTGTGAGGATACATTTATGAGCTTAGACCAAAATACACTGCTTACAGCAAAAGAGCTTTCACCGCTCATTAAATTCAATCCAGATTACATCAACCGTAAATTGAAGGACACAGTTTTTTTGGAAGGTGTTCATTATATTAGACCTTTCGGATCTCGGAAAATATTTTATCTTTGGGAGCGTGTAGAAAAAGAGCTTTATCAGAGCAGAAACTGCAGCCAAATGAATGTGCTCATCCCAATGGCAAAGGGAGGTATTTGTCATGGCTAGTATTCGTGCCCGCAATGGTAAGCTCTTTTTTGACTTCTATTACCAAGGTGTCCGCTGTAGAGAGCAAACGGCGCTAAACGACACACAATTAAACCGCAGTCGGCTGGAAAACGTGTTGAGAAATATTGAGGCTCAAATACGTTTGGAGCGCTTCATCTATCGCGAAGTATTTCCGAGCAGTAAGCGTTGCGATGAGTTCAAAAAACATGACGACCAAGCGAGTTTGATAAAAGAAAACATTCCAGATCAGTCTTCACACCTTTTGACCAACATTCCTACGTTTAAAGGGTTTGTCGCTGAATGGCTGGCTGAGAACCGGATACAGTGGAAAATTAGTCACTACAAGAATGTCGCTATGATATTTGAGCGTTACTTGATGCCTGAATTCGGTCATTTTCGTTTAGACGAAATCACCCGGCCACAGTTGATTAAATATCGGGCTAGTATCAGTGAACCGAAACGGAAAGGAAGGCAAGGTAAACTCAGTAATGACTGGATTAATCATGTTATGACTCCGTTGCGAGGGATCTTAAACGAAGCGGCTCTTCGTTTTGAGTTCCCAACGCCATTTACCAATATTAAGCCGTTAAAAATTGATAAAACGCCTATAGAGCCTTTCTCATTGGCAGAGGTACAGCTGTTTTTATCTAACGTTAGAGAAGATTTTCGTGACTACTATACGGTGCGTTTTTTTACCGCGATGAGAACTGCTGAGATCGATGGTCTTAAATGGCAATACGTCAATTTAGAGCGTGGTGAGATATTAGTTCAAGAGACTCTGGTTGATGGCAATGTCGAAACACCCAAGACATCGGCATCTTATCGCAGTATTCAATTGTCTCAACCTGTAACTGAGGCGCTTAAGCGTCAATTCAGCCTAACAGGGAGATTGACGTACGTTTTTTGTAACTCTAAAGGTAAGCCACTCGATCATCGAAATGTCACCAAGCGGATCTGGTATCCGGCGTTAACCGCTTTGAACCTCAAACGTCGTCGCCCTTATCAGACGAGACATACCTGCGCAACCTTATGGTTAGCCGCTGGCGAGAGCCCAGAATGGATTGCCAAACAAATGGGGCATAGCACGACCAAAATGTTGTTCGAGGTGTATAGCCGTTATGTACCCAATATAACAAGACAGGACGGCAGTGCTTTCGACCGCTTAGTAAAACAAATTCAGCTAGCTACATCAGGAGATCCCCATTATGAATAACGTTATATTTGCATGGGTTAAAGACATTAAAATCAGTGGTCATCTACCTACTGCTAACTGTGAATTTATTTCAAGCCAAAAGACAATACATGCCATCACATCTGCAGATATTGCCAGGACATGTCAATTCAACTATGGGCTAGCTCAAATGAACATTACTCATGATAGCCGAGGTAATGTCGTTATCTGTGCGATGAAACCCATACTCACTCGTTACAGTGAAAATGAATATATTCAGTTAACTCAGCTACTGGGTTCGACAAAAGAGAAGTTGCTGGGTCGTTTTTTGAAGTTATTAAGCCTAGTGACTTGTCCTGAACTACAGCCCTTCGTCAATTTTATCTTTGAGAGAACAGACATTCTTAAGATATTTATCAAGGCCCAAGCCAGTTATCAGCATCACCATTCCTATGCCAATGGACTATTTGAACATAGCATAGAGGTCGCTGAGATGACCTATCACAATGCCAAACATCTACAGCATTCAGAAATCGAGTGTCAGACAGGACTGGTAGCGGGGTTATTTCATGATATTGGTAAAATTTATGCCATGTTAAACCAGCACATTGAACATTATGTGCCTGGCCCACATGAGAGTTACAACTTCGCGATTCTAGCTAAGCCTCTGGGTGAACTGGGCACCATCAACAGTAAGGTATTTGCTCTACTGAGCGACTTACTTGCTGCAAAACCCTATGGCCATAAAGTCCGCTATGCAATGGAATACGTACTTCAGCAAGCAGACCGCAGCTCTGCACAATCGGGGTATGTACGTGATCAGTTTAAGTCATTACCCGCCCACTATGATTTTAGAAAAGTCGGTGATTCTGTCATCCGAAGATTAAATTAAGTTGAGCAATCTTAATGATAAATGACGCGGGTAAATGTTAAATATGATCTGTAATGACAACTTTTCAATTGGTACAGTGCTTACCCAGCTCAACAGGGTGATGGTTCCATAAGGAAAACAGGGATGACTTAACATATTGATAATACAAGGTTGGCTTATTATTGGCGTGAACAACTCTTAAACCATCAACTTCAAGTGTATTTTAAACGCTTGTTCTGCTCCATATTTTCCAGCATAAAAACAATTCGTTAAAATCACTCTCTGTCTAACGACGCTCGCCCTGCACAAAGGCTTAAGGCCCATTCATACTCATTTATCAAACGTAATAGATCTTCTAGCGCCCCCGCTATTTAACTATTCCTTTCTCGCCCCTGTACCATCCAAATTTACTGACTCTCTACAGTGGATATTGGCTTCATTTATAGCCAGCTCTTATAGCCAAGTATTAGTGTCCCTAGCAAGAGAATAAAGATGTTCATCCGTTTACCACACGCCGCGAGACAAGTTTGTCAAATGAAAATTTGCAAATAACTAGGTTAAGCTTCACCCATTGATGCATTAATAACTCAGACGAGGAGCACAAGATGTCTAGGCAGGATTACAGCGCAAACTTCAGCAGCAAAGGATTATGGTTAAGTCTGAGCAAACACTTGAAACGATTTGGAGCAGAACGGTGTTGGCACTACATCTACATTATACGGCCGAAGATGCAGCAACGCTAATCTGGGCTAAGAGCCTTATATATTCAGCGCTGGAATATTTAATCCTGCCTATTTATGCCATTCCGGACATGCTCCCTGGTATCGGCTTGAGCAATGATATCGCAGTCATGAGTGCCACACTGGCGACTTCGCGGCTCATGTAGGTGAAAACCATAGGCAGCAAGAAGAGCAACGTCTGCAGGACTGGCTCGAGTAAGAGGCTAAATCAATACCTACTCGGTAGCCTATTATTTCCAGTTAACACAGGGGGAAACACCATGGACAACATGTTCTCTATTTTGCAAGAGACTGATGAGCACTTTACTGCAGAGCAGGCTCAACGGATCCATGACAAGCTTAGCCATATGCTGAACTACAGACCCCGTGTGGGGATCTTTGGCAAAACAGGTGCCGGCAAATCATCATTATGCAATGCATTGTTTGGCAGAGAAATTTGTCAGGTTTCAGATATCGAAGCTTGTACTCGCGCTCCGCAGGAAGTCATGTTGAATCTCGATAATGCCAAAGGCATTATCCTGATTGATGTGCCAGGAGTAGGCGAGGATCAGCAACGGGATGATGAATATGCCGCACTCTATCAGAGCCTGCTGCCTGAGCTTGATCTGGTGATATGGGTACTCAAGGCTGATGATCGTGCCTATTCGGTCGACATGGACTTTTATCATAACTTGGTCAAGCCGCACTTGGATCAAGGCAAACCCTTTATTCTGGCGTTGAACCAAGTCGACAAGATTGAGCCTTCTCGGCATTGGGATTGCCTGAATAAGGTCCCAAGCTCAGCACAGGCGGAAAATATCGACTTGAAAATTGCCGGAGTGGCGCAGAGTTTTTCCCTCAAGCGCTCAGCCGTAATTCCAGTCTCGGCTGATGAGGGATATGGCCTGTCGAAGCTGGTGGATGAAATTATTTTCTCCCTGCCGGATGAGAAAAAACTCTCAGTTGCCAAAGAGGTCCCAGCAAAAAACCTCTCAAAACAAGCAAAGCAAGAAGTCGAAATCTCGGTTTTGCGAGTGCTCACTCGGACGCTCGCCGGCGCAGCCAGTGGCGCGGCGCTAGGCGCTAAATATGGAGGCAAGCCTGGTGCAGTGATTGGCAGCATTGTGGGTGGTATTGGTGGATTTTTTGGAATTTGGTGATTATGTCTAGATTACGGTGTTTGGTAAACGTTACTCGCGATGTGTTGGAGTTGGTTCATAACAGAAAAGCATTCGCATTTTTGATCGATCGCCAGCCATTACTGTCGACGGCCTCAATATGGCAGCGTGATAATGGCAATTCTCATGATGTCCAGGTGATTGCTATTGGCAAGACGGGCTATGGTAAATCGACAACCCTGAATCAGTTGGTGGGTGAAGAGGTATTTGAAACCAATGACATTCATGGTTGCACCCGAGCCATGCAGTCTGCCGAATACCGATTTCAAACCGCCAAGGGGCAATGTTACTTCTCGCTGGCAGATCTGCCCGGCATAGGTGAAAAACCTGAACTGGATAAACGGTACATCGCCCTGTACCGACAGGCAATACAAAAGGCTCACCTTGCCATCTATTTCTTAAGGGCCGACCAGCGAGATTACTCCATTGATCTATTGGCATTTTCTGAATTATTTAAAACAGCATCCGAAAGGCGCAAGGTTATCTTAGTTATTAATGCTGTCGATAAAATTGAGCCGCTTAATAGATGCTTGTCCTTCGAATTGTCATGGGAGCAGGTGCAAAGCCTTGAGTTGAAATTGACTCAAGTCAGTGCAAAATTCGATGTGCCAGAAGATCGCATCGTGGCAGTGTCTGCCATAGAGCAATTCAACTTGGATAAACTGATACACAAAATAGCCGAGCATTTACTGCCATTCCTGCAAATTGCTTAGCAAGTGCAGGAATGGCACGCTGCGGAATATTTTGAGGATCTGTAATTTAGAAAAATGCATTTGGCTGGTAACTCGACATCCAGGAGCACAAGCCTGGTTAGTCAGCCGAGTGTGTAAAAGATTAACGCACGGTTGGAAAGTGGTCATCTTTTGACAAGCCTCATGCAACTCCCCTATTAGGACATATAATTGTGCAGGACGAGTCCGATGAGACAATTACAGTAATACCTGCTAACAACCATAGTTTGCCAAGACCGCTCATGGGGCTCAAGCAATGATATCACCACAAAACAGGTTCAGCGCTAGCATAGGCTGAAAGCTGGCGATGCGAGAGAGCATTATAGCTCCAAGCCTCAATTCATTTTTCATCTAACAACTGCCTGTATGAAAATCTTGATTGTAAAATATCAATCAATAACTTAGTGTTAGCACTACTTGGGTACATCGGAATATGCAATTTATAACGCGTGTGCCCATATCAGGTATCGTCTAGGATAGATGCAACGGCATGCAAAAAAATAACTCAACGTCCCCGCAGACAAACTTGTCAACCAACACCAGTTTCAATCCCAGGTTATATTTCGATATCAGCTAATTCGGCTTAGCTCAAAGTAATAAAAATCACAGAATGCACAAGGAAGTCACCAATTGAAATCATTGAAGCGGCATCGTAATCCCCAGTTAGCACCAAAGTATCGTCTTCAGACCTCAGTCTATTTATTGTCACCGGTCAAAATCCATATTCTCTTTCCCTTTATGTCGCAGGTGTTGATTGTTGGAGCCGCCTCACAAAAACGGATTTGAAAGAATTATTAACCTCACTTCATAAAAGGAATAAGACATGTATGTCTATCTATTCGAAGCCAAGTCGATACAAACATATTTGTTTCGAAGCGGCAGGCTTAAGGATGTTATTTCGGCCAGTGAGAGGCTGGACCGTCTAGTCGATGACAACTCCGGAAGTGTCCTTGCACTAGTATTACACTCGGCTGGACTCAAAAGTGATTTGCTAGAACCTGTATTAGTTAGCGGCCAAGTTATCGGTTTCACTCGCTGCAAAGGAGGAGCCTTTTACGCCTATTGTGAACAACAAGAACCTCTGCTCACTTTACGCAGCCTCTGGACTCTGACGGTTCAACAGCTTTTCCCAGGACTGGAGTTTGCCGATGCCCTTACCCAAGGCGAAACGTTGGCTGAAGCCATGGATGCGGGCCACCCGGCACTGGCTGCCAGTCGAAATTGCCCAACCGTCAAATTCCCTTTGGCTACGGCACCTTGTGATCACGCCCCTCGTACAGGCCTTGCAGCCGTACCACTTTCAGCTGCCGCCAAAACAGAAGTCAAGTCCAGTGAAAAAGATGAACGCATCGATCTTGATACCGAGCTTCACCGTCAAGGTTACAGGCTACTTCGGTTACGGCAAGAACCACTGCTACACAAATTTATCACCAGTATCGAAGGTGATAAGCAATTACCTGATGGTCTTAACTTCCCTCTTAATATGGAAGACTTTCCGGCGTTCAATGACCCGGATGAAGGACATTCTGTTGTTAAAGATTTGGCGCTGATCCATATTGATGGTAACGGGCTTGGTCTGTTGCTGCGTTCGCTGCAAGGGGCATTAAAAGGTATTGGTAATCAGGAGTATGGCAGAGCATTCAGAACTTTCTCTTCTGCATTGGCTAGGGCTACACAGCAGGCAGCCTTCCAAGCCAGTTATTGGCTTTATCAGGAACAAAAGCGCGGACTTGACGAAGGATGTGAGCCAGATATGCTCGCCATACGGCCCATCGTTCTCGGTGGTGATGATATCACGCTCTTTTGCCAAGCAGATCTGGCTCTTGGTTATGCAGAAACCTTTTGCATTGCCTTTAAAAGCTGTTCCGAAAGAGAACTCGCCCCTTTATATAATGACTACTTGCAAGGAACGCAACTCAAGCCATATCTCACAGCAAGTGGTGGCATCCTTTATCACAAAGCGACTCATCCTTTTGCGACCTGCCACAACCTAGTCGAGGGGTTGTGTAAAGAAGCCAAGCAACTGACACAATCTCAGGACAGTAATGTGGGGCCTGCTGCCATTTCTTTCTATCGTTTGTCACATGCTTTGGCTGAAGACATAGATACTTTCCGCACTCAAAGCCAACAATTTTTGATCGAAGACCGTCAACTGCTTACCTCTATTGGGGGTTACCTTGTCGAGGGTGAATCTCAAAATAACGTTCAGAAAGCCACTGCTTACACCCCGACCCTTAGCAAACTCAAGCTGGCGATAACTTTGTTACGTGATAAACGTTCTAGTCTTTCTATTGCCAAGTTCCGGCAGATGGCAACAGAACTGGCGCGTGGCGACATGGCTGAAGCAGAGCGCATCTACCAGCGTGCCTGCGAACAACTAAGTCCGTCAACCTTAAAAGAGTGGCAATTAATTTTAGCGTCCCTCAGCCCTAAAGCCGATACACCAAACTGGTACTGGAATAATCAGAGCTGGCTTTCTGATTTGCTTACCATCGCTCACTTTCTGCCTCAAAGTACACCTGCCACGCAAGGATCTAAGAAATGATAAAAAGTATACAAGTGATGCTGACATTCGATCTTAGAAGCGAATGGCATCTGGGTTCAGGCCGCGAAGGCGGAGCCTACGCCGATAATCTGGTGCAAAAAAGTCCAGATGGGTTGCCCATCATTAATGGAAAAACGATCAAAGGCTTGTTACGCCATGCTTTCAATGAATCGAACAAATACCAGTGGCTGCCTGATGCTGATGTCGACACTATCGAACACCTCTTTGGTCGCGAAGGCACCGACCTCATGGCCTCTGGGGCACTAAAGTGTGAAAGTGCCACCTTAAACTTGGCCGAGCAACATTATTTCAAAGAAAATCCATCGGCAATCGACCATCTTTACCGGGTACGTCATGCCACAGCCATAGACCCGCTAACTGGGACCGCCCAAGACGGTTCCCTACGGGCTATGGAGGTTGTGATCCCCATGGCAATGCAATCGCGACTGACATTGACCACTGATAACCCCAAGATCTTAATACAGTTCTCCAAGTGGCTAGATCTATCACTGCCACTGTTATGTTCGCTGGGTGGTAAGCGGCGCCGAGGATTAGGTGAGGTCATTGTTACAGCAACTTGTCAGGAGAATTGCTGATGCGCCTTTATTTTAGCCTAACGAATCTCGAACCTTTGGTCATTAGCCAATCGAGTGCTTCCACTAATAGCCATCAGTGTCTGGACCACATTCCTGGGAGCGCTATTCTAGGGGCAATAGCAAGTAAGCTCTATTCATCACTCAGTGACGAACAGAGCTTTGCCCTGTTCCATTCGGGAGCTTGCCGATTTGGCCCTGCATACCCCATGCATCATGATGAAATAGCCATGCCCATTCCGGCCTCATGGTACAAAATCAAAAACGATGGCCACACACTCTACAATCACGCCGCTGCGAACTTTAGCCGTGATAAGGAAAAACAATACCAACAGTGCCGTAACGGCTATATCACCTCTAAGAATATTGATGTGTTGGTTAAGCAAGGGCTTACCACTCGAACTGCCATTGATGAACAAACTCAAAGAGCCAGTGATGGCCAATTATACTCTTACGCCTTTATTGAGGCTGGGCAACATTTTGGCGCATGGGTCGACGTAAACGACTCATCTCTGTTAGCCATTCTGCGTCCATTGCTAAATGGTGAACTCAGCATAGGCCGTTCTCGTTCTAGCGAATTTGGTCGAGTACAACTGCACTGTCCAACCCAGCAACCTGCGACTAAACAAGCTTGTAAACTGGAGAAAAAACTGGTTATTTGGTGCTTGAGTGATGCAGAGTGTCGTGATGCGTGGGGTATGCCAACCGTCACTCCCCGAGCTGAAGATCTGCATCCAGCATTAAAAGGTGAGCTTGATACAACGCGCAGCTTTATTCGTAGCCACAAAGTTCGCCGTTTCAACCGAGCCCGCAATGGCTTTGACACTGAACAGCAACTGATCTCCCGCGGCAGCATATTGACCTTTACTCTGCAAGAAACCGCCAGTGATGACATTCTTACAGAAATGGCCAGTCAAGGGATAGGTTGTAACCGCCAACAAGGACTCGGGTGGGTCAGCGCTAACCCTCAATGGGCCAGTATGGCGCAACCGAATAGCCTTGCAATTTTTGATGCCATCACACTCACTCCCCCGCCAAAGCAAGAAACTAGCGGGGCACAAACTGAAACTCCATTACTGCGATGGATTCGAGTGAAACAGCAAGAGTCACACACCGATAAAAAGCAAAGCACCGACATTAAAGCGTTACATAAGGAAATTTTTGCTGCTTATCGCAATGCACGTCATTACCGCAATGTTCCCCGTAATTACCAAGCCGGTCCGTCATCTAGTCAGTGGCATCGACTCACTGATTTAGTGCGCAGTCGTCAAGATGAAAGCTGGTTCAAGGTGGCCTTTGTCGGCGATGCGGCAATCTGTAAGAGCAATAATGATCCAGATGGCTGGGGCATCGACTGGCAGGAACAGGGCGTCTTATTAACTTTCTCGGAAAAAATGAAAAAAATATTCGATGGAGCTGACATTCTCCTTATGCGGCAAATACTTGAAATTTTGTGTCGTTATGACCTTTCCACCAGCGATGGTCTACAACGCTTTCATAAAAACCACCTAGAGCCACATGAAGGAGGGGAATAGTCATGAGTCAAATGTATCTAACTCGCTTACTTATAGAGACTACAGCGCCTTTAGCCATCAACAGCAGTGGACGAGAAACCGGCTTTGACAGCCAGCTTGCAAGAGATGCCAATCAACTACCCTATATACCAGCCACCAGTCTGGCTGGTGTTTGGCGTCATTTAGTTCATTCATGTGTAGGGGCGGATGCCTCAAAGCACTGGTTTGGTTGTGTAGAAGATAATGGTGAAAGTTCACGATTATTTGTTCAGGACGGCCTATTGCTCGACAGCCAAGGCCACATAGTACAAGGACTGGTTGAAGCTGAACGCATTGCGGCAGACCCATTATTACAACGTCTGCAACAAACTCGACCCCATCACAGGGAAAGGGTTCGCATCAATGACCGCGGTGTCGCCAGTGACATGGGGAAATTTGATCAGATCATACTGCCAACAGGTATACGATTTTGTATCGATATTCGCTGGATGAGTGATGACATATCAGAAAGTGATCGACAAGAATGGCAACAGTTACTTAGCTACTTTGCCCACCCTGCTTTTGCCTTGGGCTCTTCGACCCGCAATGGTTTGGGACGTTTCAAGATTATTGCTGACGAACAAAACATACTCACTCTGACCAATAATCCAAGTGCTGGCGCTGCGCTGCGCAAGTTTGTCAAAAGGGAAAGCCTGCCCACCAAAGTGTCCAGTATCGCCAACGACCATCGCCCGTTCGCCCGACTAGAGATAACGGCACTCGATAGTTGGCGCTGTGGTCAAGGAAGCCGACCGTTGGGGGACAAAACAGATCAGCATACCGACAGCTTTACCTACAGTGAGCCCACCGTCCGCTGGCATAAAGGTAAAGCTCACTGGAATGATCACCCCCAAGCAATACTCTGCGGCAGTGGTATCAAAGGCATCCTGGCGCACAGGTTAGCCTACCATTATCGTCGTAGAAAGGGAGCCTATGCCGAAATCATGGCAGAAGCTTCTCACCAAGAATGGGACAGCAGACCACAGGAACTGGGCCAACTGCTGGGAAGTAGCAGAGAAAAGAATTGTGCAGGAAGCAGTGAGAAGGAAGTCGCTGGGCAGCTGTTTGTTGATGATGCTGTTATCGTTTGCGACAAGACACTTATCCGTACCCATAACAGTATCGATCGTTTTACCGGTGGCGTCCGTCAAGGAGCCCTTTTCAGCG
The DNA here is from genome assembly GCF_900456975.1 of Shewanella baltica. Classification (NCBI taxonomy): domain Bacteria; kingdom Pseudomonadati; phylum Pseudomonadota; class Gammaproteobacteria; order Alteromonadales; family Shewanellaceae; genus Shewanella; species Shewanella baltica. Next base: position 2,068,699 of record NZ_UGYM01000002.1, on the reverse strand, counting down.
AAGAGTTACTCTGGCAACCGAAAATAGCGCTCACCTTGCGCTTAGCGAGCAATGCCAAAATTAGCCAGACACTGGCTGATGCACTGGCCGACACGCTCGAAGATCTTAAACTCGGCCTACTTCCGCTAGGTGCAGGAAGCGGAAGAGGTAACTCTTTGGTTGAACATCAAACTGGGCAAATCTGGGATATTGACTGGGCCCAACTCACTATTCTGGCGCAGGAGTAACCTATGTCAAACTCAGAAACAATAACTATATACAACACGTTGGCGAGCAAAAGTTACACCGAACCTGAATTGCTAGGTTGTGCTTTACCTACCTTGTATGGCGGACGGATAGAGGCGCAACATCAAATCTGCAACCGGGATGAACTCAAGCTAATACTGGCCCGATGGCAAGATGCTGAAGGCTGGTATCAAAGTAGAGCCGACGTCGGCCTTGGTATGCCGGTCAATCTAAACGAACTGCTCGAAGGTCAATGGCATAGGGCAGACCAAAGCTTACATTTAGAACTTCGCAGCGAGCAGACTTACAGCCTCACCCTGTTCATTCAACATGAGGAGTCACAGGAACAATTGGTCCGTCAATGTTATAGCGATCAGCTTATCTTCCTGCGCCCCTCACTTAAGAGTCAAAATCAAACCCTGCGTTATCGCATCTGGTGGCAACAAGCTGAAACAGGACCGAACGAAGGTGGTTGGCGCCCACTATTGCAACAATTTCTTGGTCTATCTCAACATAAGGAGCAATAAGATGAGCTCACAAGTCCATGCCCCGTATCACTTCGCGCCACTGTCTAGCTGGGTTTATATGCCTGAATGGGCACATCTGGTAAGCCATGATCATCCCTTCGAAGACGGGCTCAGCGGTACCATAGAATATGAGTTAACCAACAAAACCCCTTTGCTGGTGGGTGGCGAGCAGCAAAGGGCTGATAACCAGCCCAGCAAAATCCTTTGGTCCCGAGACCCCGACGGTAAGCCAGTAATCCCAGGTTCCAGCGTAAAAGGTATGCTGCGCAGTGTGCTGGAAATTGCCTCATTCGCCAAGTTTTCCATGGTAGATGATAACCATTTTGGCTTCAGGGACATCTCCAACAGTGATTCTCGTTATGCGCAGAAAGTCCTCGATAGCGAGACTCAGGCATATTGGCTCAAATATGATGCGGATACATGCCAGTGGATGTTGCGTAAATGCCAGCACACAGTGTTATTCACCGATGACTTTAACCAATTCAGCGGACTCAGATTTCATAACCAATCATTCAAATTACCCGCCCAAGAAAAATACGATCAGTGGCCACTGAACAAACCCGCCCTTCTTTTCGAGCTAGGAGCTCGCACTATGATGGGGACCAAAGGTAAACTGGTCACAGTCACCTGCGCCCAGCAACTAGGAACAGGCAAGCTAGCAGGGGTTCCAGTCTTTACCGGCTCTCGACCAGGCAAGAATGAAGTCAAAGAACAGAGACTCAATTTCAATTACCTATTTTACGCACCTGCTGCTGAAGCGTTGCCGTTGGAAAATGGTGCTGCCAAAGTCACTAAGATGTTTGCGGCTCATGATGAGGACTTAGTCAGCCATCTCAAAAAATATGGCCACCCCGAATTAGGCATGCCCATATTTGCTAAAGAAAAACAAGGCAAAATCATCGCCATGGGCTTTGCCAAGATGCCCAAGGTGCTCTATGACAACTCCATTGGTGATATCGCCCACAAGCAACAAAAAGCCCTCAACAGTCAGTCAGTATTTGATATGCCTGGGCTGATTTTTGGCACTCTGGCTGAGTCCGGTTTTTCATTGAAAAGCCGGGTGGCATTTTCTGATGCTAGTTGCAGTCATAATGCAGGAATCGCACTGTCCAAGCCGGTGATCTTGGGGCAACCTAAGGCCAGCTATCTCAATGCCTACCTGGAGCAAAATGCCCAGAGTGATAGAGTGCGGGGTGAACTCAGCCAATATGAGAACAACAGCAAGTTGGCAGGCTGGAAACGCTACCCAGTCCAGAGTGGATTTAATGCGCCTGCCGATCTAGCCAGAAAAACATCAGTGCAAAGTCAACTGGAACTGATGAACCCCGGTAGTCGCTTCAACGGCAAACTGGTATTCCATAACCTCAAGCCGGTAGAACTCGGCGCCCTGCTGTGGGTACTGAACCCAGATGGCGACACGCGGGTATTCCATCATGCCTTGGGACACGGTAAATCCCTCGGTGCTGGCGCCGTTCAATTCAACGCCAAAATCACGATTGCCCATAGCGACCTGACTCCTGAGCTCAACGAACTGCGCAGCTTGTTTGTCGAACACATGAATACTGTCTACCCCAGCAGCCAGCCAATAGCAGATTGCTGGCTGCTAAGTCCACAAATCCGCCATCTACTTGCCTTTGGGGACAGAGGGGATAACCAAGATAAAGACCTCAGCTATATGCCGCTCAACAGCAAAGATAGCCAAGAAACAACCTATACCTCCTCGGCAAAAGGCCGGGAGAAACAATTTTTACCGGCCTTTTGCCATCAAGGGGAAGCTCTTAGCCGCAACGAGCAGCTGAAACAATCCGCCCCACTGCTGGGACGCGGACGGCTAAACCAACTGCTCGAACAGCTTGAAAAAACAGACAACATCAGTGAATTCGAGCGGGAACAGCTGGAACAGTCGAAACAGGCTACCGAGCAAGCAGCCAAAAATGCATTGTTAGCACAAGCATCGCCTCAATACAGAGAATATCTGAACATTATTGATGAGCTGACGCCTTATCGAAGCAAAAGAAGCGTCGATGCAGATAACAAACGCCAGGGCATGCGGGGACGAATCGATTCCTTGCTGGCAAATTGTTTATCGAATGAAAACGAGGCGAATGAAACAGAATTGCAGCAAATTTGTCGCTTCGCTTTCGACTTCCCCTTCTCTGGCTATATCGATCCCAGCATAAAACGCAAAGACCTCAGCAAAAAAGCTAAGGAAAAATTCGATGAGCGTAAAGCCTTGCTCGACGCCGTGCTAGGCAAATGCAAGCTTGAGGCAGCGGACATATGACACCACCGACCGTACTGCTTGATCTTGCCGAGCAATTCGAGATCCTGCACCTGCGTTGTAACTTGATACTGCAGGCAGATGGTGTACTGCCCGCATTCAAGGGCTCCCTTTGGCATGGCTGGCTGGGCCATGCCATAAAAGGCCTAGATGAACCCTTGTATCAGCTCCTTTATGGCAGTCACGCTGAACAGCAACCCAAGCCTTACCTCATTAAGGCTGGGGCTGACCACAAACAACAATGGCGAGCAGGAGAAATGTTGGAGTTTGACATTATTCTCCTAGGCAGCGCTTGCCAGTTAGGACAGCGTTTGGTCAGCGCCTTACTCTCTGGTCAGCGTCTGGGATTGGGCACAAATCGAATCCCCTTTCGAATACAAAGCCTGACTTCAGTCCTACCAATGCGACAAACTCCCGGGCTGCATGTTGCCAGACTCATCGACTGGTTGATGCCTATGGATGTGGGATTGGATTGCGAAATCGCCCTGCAACTGCACAGCCCGCTGCGCCTCAAACAGAATGGGAACATAATCAAATCTGCCACACCAGCATTGCCAGAGTTAATCAAACAGATCAGCCGGCGCATGGCACTGTTGACGCTTTTCTGGGTCAATGAAGACCCCTGTTTACAGGCTGCACTATTTAAAACATTGCCTATCCTTGGCGACTATCAGTCCGATGGCAGTCATGTCTGGTTCGAAGATTGGCAACGATTCTCCACTCGCCAACACGAACAACTGCCGTTTGGCGGACTGAAAGGTCAACTCTGCTATCGGGGCGATCTCAGTGCCGCCATTCCCTGGTTGCAATTAGGAGAGTTGTTACATATGGGTGGAAAAACAACTTTTGGTTTAGGACAATACCGGCTCATTTATTAATTTGACACAAGCTTGTCTGCCCGGCGTTTTACCACAAACACGGCATCATAAGGACAATGTCGAACAACAAGGAATAATGATGAAAACCATACATATCAATTTAGTCTCTGAGCAGTTAATCCCGAATCTCATCCCCACCTTAGGAGATCAAGACTGCATTGGGGTGGTCTTAGTGTTGGGCGATAGCAAATTTGCAGATAAAGCTGACAGGCTCGAAAATTTGTACCTGCGCAACAATATCCCAGTACTCTGGCGCAGCCAGGGCATGAGCAGCACCCGACTGTCAAAGCTGCAAGAGCAGGCCAATGCGCTTATTGACCATCTGGCTACCAACCACAGCAATTGTCACTGGGTTCTCAACGCCACTTGTGGCACTAAACCTATGGCACTGGCCTTTGCCAATGCCTTCAATCAACAGGACAAGCAACAGGCGCTGGTCATTTATACCGACACAGAGCACAAGGAAATCCCACTACTTAATCCAGGGGTAGAATTTACGCTGCCGTTTAAGTCGGTACTGAGTCTAGATGACTACCTACTGGCAAACGGCTTCGAATATGAGCAAGCCTTCAACCGCGACAATGACCAAGAGATCCATCAGCGTGCAACCCTTACCCGCTATCTAACTAAACAGCTGGCCGACAAATGTCACAAAATGATGAGCCCCTTACAGGTCATGGCAACCAATGCATCCATCGACTTTCCGCTTAGCCAAATGCAAACCATGCCAAGCGTCCCCCATGGCGATTATGCCAAGCTTTACCAACGCCTGAGCGACGAGGGCTTGCTGAGCTGGGATGGCCAAAGCATGCAGATCACTTTCCAAAGCGAGGATGCCTGCCGTTATTTAGCTGGACGCTGGTTGGAAGAGTTTACTTATCTCACCGCCCTCGATTGTGGCGCCCAGGAAGTCGCCATGAATGTCACCGGCCGCTGGCTGCAAGACAGTCGTCACTTTGACAGTGATAATATCACCAATGAATTCGACGTGCTGGTACTGCACAACAACCAGCTACTGACCATAGAATGCAAGGCCAGCAACTGGTTAAAGCAGGAAGAACATGGCAGCAAGAATCAAGATATCATCCACAAGCTCGATACACTGAGTAAAAATCTCGGCGGCCTGTTTGGCTCACCCATGCTGGTGACTGCCCAGCAACTCAGCGATGCCGCCCGCAGTCGCATCACCCATAACCGTTTTCTGTGCTGCGAACAAGCCACAGAAAAAAAACTGCAACAAGCCCTTAAGTCATGGTTGGCCATGGTGGGGTAATTAGCTCCCAGCACTAACCTAAGTACGCCGAATGGGCTTGAAGTAAAAACCGCGATCCAACTACATATTCAACCGTTTAGCATGATGGGATTGCAATTAATAGCCCTATATATGGCAACTCACTCGCTCAATATGCGTTGAGATAACACTCAATTCTTGACAATTAAAATGACCAAGACAAATTGGAATGATGAAAAATGATGGAACAAACATCAGCAATCCGCAAGAAGCACATTTTACTGGCCGTCACAGGTTCAAGCCCTCAGGTGGTAACAGAGACTCTTTATGCCATCCACAAACAAGGTCTCCCCTGGCCGGATGAAATCCAAATTATCACCACCAGCTATGGCAAAGAACAGGCCAGACTCGGCCTACTTAATAGGGATATAGGTAAGGTGTCGGTGCTGGAGCAGCTCTGTAAAGACTATCAACGCCCTTTGCCAGCTTTTAGTGTCGATAAAATCTTGGTTGTTCCTGACGCCAATGGGAAAGAAGTCGATGATGCGCGCACTAAAGAAGACCAAGAAGCGTTAGCAGATTTTATTGTTCAGCATGTAGCGCAACTGTGCAACGATGGATCTTGTCAGATCCACGCCTCCTTGGCTGGCGGGCGTAAAACCATGACCTTCTACCTAGGTTATGCCATGACCTTATTTGCCCGGCCAGAAGACAGACTCAGCCATGTGCTTATTAGCCCACAGCAATACGAAGGGCTAACCGACTTTTACTATCCGACACCATGCTCACAGGCAATAAAGGGCAAAAATGAATCCCAGCTACTGGACAGTAGTGAGGTTTCAGTATCCGTTGAGTTGTCTGAAATCCCGTTTATTCGCCACCGTAATCAAATTGAAAAATCATTACTGACCCAGTTCTCCAATGCTCATGACAAAATCAGCTATCGTCAGCTGGTCGAGTACCAAAATTTGGCGGCAGACCCCAAATGTCAGCAAGAACTGTCTCTGGAGTTTGAGCTCAAGAAATCTAGCGTCACCCTAATGCGTTCAGGCCATATACAGACTGTGATTAACTTCCAAGAAAATCCATTGGAATTAGCATTCTATGCCATGATAGCTCGCCACAATACCTGCGTTAACCCCGTTAAATTTCACCGACAAGCGGTAGCAGAATTAGAACAGCGAAATGCGGATTTATTTTTCCAAGAACTCGAACGCATGCACGGTCTGACTCCTTGCCTTGAAACCGATGCCGCGGGTTATGGCGAACGTATGCAACACAGAGATGAACGTTTTTTTAAAGACTTTTCAAAAACCATTCAAGGATTGAAAACTACGAACGGTTACATTGGCTTAAGTGATACTTTTATCGACCAACGAAAAAATACCTTGAAGAAAATTCTCTCGAAACAGTTCCCCAAAGTAATGGTTGACATCCTGCTACCTGATAGCGTGTTTATCAACGAGGATAAGGAAACAAAACCGCCCATCTATATCCTACGAACAAGCGCATCGAGTTCCAAGCAAACCGCCGCCATGGGATTGAAAGTCCGGAGTAACCTGAGCCAATAGCCTATTGCAGTCCTTCGTGACCGGCCATTGAAAACATGCAATGCCTAATTGGCATTGCATGTTTTATCGCTGAATAACACCTGCCACAACCCAACCAACAGACAAACTTGTATTACCGTCAGCCGACGGTTATCCCCATTAACATAAGCCTCATTCAAGTTGCTTCGTACGCAGAAGCGCTATTCAACATGAGGTTCATTATGAAAACACGTGTGCTGACCCGCGAAAGTGCCATGCGTCACTACCTCGAACAGGTATGGCAATTGCTACAGGACAGTTATGCCGATGTCCCCGGTGGACTGCATTTTGCTTCACGCCAGCAACTGCTGGAAACCACGGTACGCTGGAAGCTAGTGCTGCAAGACAAGCAACTGCTGGCTGTCACTGTTTACAAGGCAAAGAAGGGACTCAAGCTGGTGGCCATGGGCATCAACCAAGGCCTGCAAGCCCTAGGTAAAGCGGCATTGATCCTGATTATCAAGCAAGATCTGCCTAACTGCTGGATGGAGTTATCGGAAAAAGCCGAACGCTTTGTACTCAAATATTGCGATGGCCACAAGTACATCATCCACAGTAGCTTAGTGGCGCAATTACTGGGCAAACCCATTACACCGCACGATGCCGACAGCTACCACTATTGCCGTTTTGTGCAGCAATTGATGAAAGTCAAAATCGCTTTAGGTTCACCGCAGTTGACTCCCGCGTTAAGGGCATAAGTCACCATAGGAGTGTATAGCAAGCCGAACGACTCAAAACACAAAGCCGTTCAAACGCGCATCATCATGCACGATTACCCACTCATCCTTTTTCCCCAGATGAAAACTCTGTCCATTGGGCATAAAAGGCAACCACAACAACTTATCTTGCTCAGCATCTATCATGGCCACCAGTTTCTGCGACCATTCCTGACGCTCATTAGGTAAAGCAGCCAATACAAATACCGACTTCTGTAATCCCCATCCTTTACTGGCACAAAACTTGTGTACCCGCCGCAGGCGTTTAGTGCAGGCGATATCATAGCTGACTAACCACAATGGTTTATTCGTCATAGGCTAGCCTCACGCGCTATAGTGCGGCGTACGATACGGGCAATTCGCTTAACCCGCACCTCATGGCTAGCTGCAAACTGATGCCACGCCGGATAGAAAATGATCTGCCCCGCCGGCGTTAATCGACAGCCTGCCTCGCTGACGCTGAACAGTTCGGCACTCATAATTGCCGACAGAAACAACTTAGCCACCCACACCTCCACCCATACTCGGGTCAGTTCCTTGGTATCACAGATCAGGCTCTGACGGCGATAACCAACAGCATGATGGACACTAAGACTAATATCTAAACCCTCAGCCAATAATGCTTTACAATGCAGACCATCCTCCATAACTGACGCCAATGACAGCAGCGCATTGAGCGGATCTTTGGGCGGTCGTCGGTTTCGACCGCGAAAGCCAAACGGGCCGAATTTCAGCGACCACTGTTGCCAATACAGGTGCGACAACCTTGCCTCCTGTAACATCAAATTTTCTGACTCTACCAGCACGCTAACCTGTTTATCCCAACCTGTTGGTAACCCTAACCCCAGTTGTTGCAATGCCCATTGCTGCTGTTGTGCCTTAATGCTCACCAACTTCCGGCAAAGCTTGTCCCTGACCTCAACATGATCACAAACCCGATATTGTCTAAGGCGAATATCACTGGCAGGTGGACGCAGCCCTACCAGACAGGCCGGATGCTGCCCTTTTCCATCGATAAATATTACCGGGATCTCATGCTCGGCCAAGGCAAGCAGCACATCTGAACTCAGCTTGACCTGCCTCCCTATTAAGATTTGGGTCAGCGCCCCCCAGGGCAAACTCTTATGCCCCTTCTGTGGGTGGTCACACAACAGCATGCCGTCACGTACCGACAAGTTGTAATCTTTCTCATCCAAAATCATCAGGCTCATATCCACTCCTTTACGTTCCAACGGTATTCATCAACATGAGTGTGCTACCAATGGCGATAAAAAAGTCGCCAAACAAGTTTGTCTGCCTGCCATGACGAGCAGAACCAGGCGAAAATATGTCGGAAGTTGAAATATCAGCCTATAAAATCTAACCAGAGATAAGATATTGATAATACAGAGGGGGTTTTCTTTATGGCCCAATTTATGCTTAAATTGTCAAATGTGAGGTTGTTTAAAACACCTGTTTCAGGCAATATTTGCCTTCGTAAAAACAATGAGTTAATATTTCTTCTTGTCTAACGACACCCGCCCTGCACAAAGGGATTAAGACACAGTGCCTAAAGTGTCTAGCTCAACACTTTTACGTCTAACGACACCCGCCCTGCACAAAGGGATTAAGACGGTGCCCATTTTAATGTTTGATGTTGCGATTTTAAGTCTAACGACACCCGCCCTGCACAAAGGGATTAAGACAAATCTGCGCAGTGAATGGATCAGTAGGTGTTGGGTCTAACGACACCCGCCCTGCACAAAGGGATTAAGACCCGTTGGAACTAAACGAATTATCCCAGTTGCCATGTCTAACGACACCCGCCCTGCACAAAGGGATTAAGACTTTCAATGTACGCGCCATCGGGGAATCCCTTTAAGTCTAACGACACCCGCCCTGCACAAAGGGATTAAGACCCACCCAGAATAAGGATTTTTCGTGACATGGTTTGTCTAACGACACCCGCCCTGCACAAAGGGATTAAGACTAAAGCCGGATACCGCGTGGGTCTTTATAGTCTGGTCTAACGACACCCGCCCTGCACAAAGGGATTAAGACTAATGTTAACTAACTCGTCTGGTATACTTACGACGTCTAACGACACCCGCCCTGCACAAAGGGATTAAGACCTTCTACAGCATTGAAGAAATGGGGACATTCTAGTCTAACGACACCCGCCCTGCACAAAGGGATTAAGACATGCTAGCTGTAAGGCTTAGGATGTTTGAGCTAAGTCTAACGACACCCGCCCTGCACAAAGGGATTAAGACTAAGAAGTAATCTGCCATATCACCCATACGTCCCCGTCTAACGACACCCGCCCTGCACAAAGGGATTAAGACCTGGTGACGATGACTGAGTAAATGTATCCAATGTGGTCTAACGACACCCGCCCTGCACAAAGGGATTAAGACACGATACTACCCAGCTAAGCGTTTCTACGGCTGCGTCTAACGACACCCGCCCTGCACAAAGGGATTAAGACCTAAAGCAGACAGGAACGATTGGAACTGTTCTTGTCTAACGACACCCGCCCTGCACAAAGGGATTAAGACATAACGATCAGCATTAATTTGTGTGTGTGTTGCTGTCTAACGACACCCGCCCTGCACAAAGGGATTAAGACCATACAGAGCTAACAGAACTGTGTAGTGCATTGAGTCTAACGACACCCGCCCTGCACAAAGGGATTAAGACATTCCAAGAACCGAACGACATGACGCAAGTAACGCGTCTAACGACACCCGCCCTGCACAAAGGGATTAAGACTTGTGCTTCAGTTACTGTTTCTTCTTCTGCACGGGTCTAACGACACCCGCCCTGCACAAAGGGATTAAGACGTGTGGATCAACGCTTGCATGTGTTTCGTTACCAGTCTAACGACACCCGCCCTGCACAAAGGGATTAAGACCTTCACGTACGGTGTTAGGAAAGCGTTCTTGATGTCTAACGACACCCGCCCTGCACAAAGGGATTAAGACATGACGTCGTCCGCTTCGTATCCAGGAATTTCAGTCTAACGACACCCGCCCTGCACAAAGGGATTAAGACGAGTGCGGCTTAATGCTTCACCTGAACCATTGCTGTCTAACGACACCCGCCCTGCACAAAGGGATTAAGACTACAAACGGAGGGCCTTCTCGATGAAGAAGCCGGTCTAACGACACCCGCCCTGCACAAAGGGATTAAGACACCGCTGGGGATTTGATTTTAAGATCATTCTTAAGTCTAACGACACCCGCCCTGCACAAAGGGATTAAGACGCCTTAATCACAGCATCATTCTGGGCGGTAAGGGGTCTAACGACACCCGCCCTGCACAAAGGGATTAAGACGTATACCTTAGGTGATCTACGTTCTTGCTGATGTGTCTAACGACACCCGCCCTGCACAAAGGGATTAAGACGCATGTGATTGAGTGTGTGCGTTTGGGTTATAAGGTCTAACGACACCAGCCCTGCACAAAGGGATTAAGACTTTACAGTTTTAGCACAGTGGTTGGCCATTGTTGTCTAACGACACCAGCCCTGCACAAAGGGATTAAGACCTAGCATATCTGTGTCTTCAGCAAGAATTATTAGTCTAACGACACCCGCCCTGCACAAAAGGATTTAACTGCAGAAAACCAGCACGGCCATAGCAACAAATGGCCTTAGTTTGATTAACCCAGCCCTGCTTACCCCTGACTTCCCCTGTGCCACGACAGCTATGCTCACCGCCAAAGCCCATGTTCTCTGCCCACACCAGACAAGTTTGTTTGAGCCTTCACCTGTAAATCTATAGGTTAATATCCTTCCTATCGCAGCCACTCAATAGAATCGAGTGACAAGAAGCTGGCAAGGTGATGATTCTGGTATACGCCATCGAGTTCATCACCCGGAAAAACCAGACAAGTTTGTCTGAGCCATAGCTTCTACATCTAGAGGTTAATATCCTCACCATCGACGCAGACACAGAGGTAAGCCACATGATAACACCCAATTACAGCAGTCAGTTCAGCACCCCGATGTTTTGGTCAAGTCTAGCCAAATATATGAAGCGCCTCGGGCGCAAATCATTACTGCTGGCGTTGAAGCTTTATTATGCAGCGGCGGATGCCTCGACCCCAGCCTGGGCCAAGGGCGTGATTTATTCAGCCTTGGGCTACCTGATTTGCCCTATCGATGCCATCCCGGACATGCTCCCCGTCATCGGACTGACCGATGATCTGGCGGTACTCTCCGCCGCGCTGGCTACGGTTGCTGCCCATGTGACAGAAAGCCACCGCCTCAAAGCAGAAGCAAGTCTGCAGGCCATGTTTGGCTAGGCTAGACTGGCCCGCAGCCGCAGGCCAACTCGCAAGGAAAACCCTTTTTATATTTGAAACGAGGAAGACAAGATGAATAACATTTTTGAGATTTTTCGAGACGTGGACACCCATTTTACCCCAGAGCAAGCCGAGCGGATCCGGGAGAAATTTACCAGCATGCTTAACTACCGGCCAAGGATTGGAGTCTTCGGTAAGACAGGTGTCGGCAAGTCTTCGCTGTGCAATGCACTCTTTGGCAAATACATCTGTGCGGTCTCAGATATCGAAGCTTGCACCCGGGATCCCCAGGAAGTGATGCTGAAAATGGATAACGGCAAGGGTATCATCTTGCTGGATGTGCCCGGTGTCGGCGAAAACTTGCAACGGGATGAAGAATATTCCGAGCTCTATCGCAAGCTATTACCTGAGCTGGATGTGGTTCTTTGGGTACTGAAGGCCGATGACCGCGCCTATTCGGTAGACATAGATTTTTATACCCATGTGGTCAAACCGCACCTAGAACAAGACAAGCCCTTTATTTTGGTGCTTAATCAGGTTGATAAGATTGAGCCATTTCGTGAATGGGATGGTGAAAATCGTCTTCCTGGCCCAACTCAGGCAAAGAACATAGAACTGAAAGCCGCCAATGTTGCGACCCACTTCCAGGTTAAACGTTCACTAGTGATACCTGTGTCGGCCGATGAGAAGTTCGGCCTGACAAAGCTGGTGGATGAGATTATTTTCTCCCTGCCGGATGAGAAAAAAGTCTCGGTTGCCAAAGAGGTGCCTGCAGAAAATCTCTCAACCAAGTCAAAAACAGAGGTGAAAAGCTCGCTGTCACGGGTTCTCACCCGCACGCTCACAGGTGCGGCCAATGGTGCGGCACTGGGCAGTAAAGTAGCGGGCAAGGTTGGCGCTGTGGTTGGCGGCGTTATCGGTGGTATTGGTGGACTTTTGGGGCTTTGGTGATGACGATGACTTTACGCTGTACGATTAAAATGGAGCCACTCAACCGCAGCCAGCCCTTTGCGCTGACAACGGCGCAGCACCACAGCCTGCGGCTCAAACGGCACTCTGTTTACCAGCAGTTTGCCGTCTGCGAAAACCAAATCGTGACGCAGGCCACCGAGCAACACAACTTGGACGGACTGGTCAATAGGCTAGCCGTCGTTTTGCGGCCTTTCCGGAGCCAAGCTGGCACTCCACTGGCATATCAAGCTAATTGGACTTCACCTGTTAATGGAGCAAACTATTGAATAAGCGTATTTGGCTGGTGAGCCGCCATCCGGGGGCACAGACTTGGTTAAATCAACAAGGATTTCAGGGACAGCAGATCGCCCACCTTGATATAGATGCCATCGCAGCTGGCGATATCATCATCGGCAGCTTGCCGATCCATATGGTGGTCGCACTCACGCTGAAAAGTGCCGAATACTGGCATCTTAGCATGACAATTCCCGAATGCTGGCGAGGCACAGAGCTGACGCCGGAACAAATGCAGCTTTGTCAGATTAAGCTGCAAAAGATCACGGCTCAGGCCGAAGATTGTAGTGGCACACTAATTTTGGCCACGGCTTTAAAATCTAACCAAAATCTTCGCTCTGATTCATTTGGGCTCAATGCAGTTGTCAACTAAAAACGATAAATGACGATAAAAAATGCTAATGTAACAACTGTTCCATCAGAGTTTCGTTGACATAAACCTCAAAAAAGATCTACATCAATAGCTCAAAATAAGCAGCAAATGTAAAAAACTGAATATGCTTTGATGTCTTTGTATTCGCTTATATGAATTGTTAACTACGGCTATCTCTAGAAACCCATTACCATCATGCTTGCCTAAATAAAGCCCTTCACTCTCACTAGCAACGACAAATTTAGTGTCACTGAAACCATGTTCGATAAGCGTCTTCTTCCATCTAGCCTGGATAATATTAGACTTTTCAGGGGTTAGGTTTGCATTATGATAGCGAAAATTTAAATGCCTGGCTTTTAAATCCAACAATTGACATAGGCGGATAAACATTCTTGAAATATTTGCGTCTGGACAGCGTAAGGCGTAATTTTTACCGGGAACCGCATACCGCAAAATTTCTACCCCTAGGCGAATATTTTCTAAGGTCAATGAACCTTCACCAATGTTGTTATCCAATTTATTACATAAAAAGATAAACACACGTGTTGAATTAGCTAAATGTTTATTTTGTTGGATGTTAACAACTGAAACGTCTATACGCGGAAACTTAGGGATTAAGGGTAAGTGCCTACCTCTGCGAGGATAATTCTTATGAATAGTCTCGGCATTACTGAGTAACTTTTGTAATTGCTCTAATGGAACCACATAGTGCGCGGCAACTTCGATGGTGGATGATGTATGTAACGCATTTAATGCTTTGGCCCAAGTTAAACTACTGATAGTTAAGTCTGTTTTTATATTGACAGAGAAGTTCGCTAAACTTGGCATCACTAGGCTGACTGTTTGTTGAGCTGGTTTAATGGCAAGTTTGTGCATTACGTCCTGAGTGTAGTACGTTATGCGTTCAGCTAGACTCAATCCTGGTTCAAGAGGTTGCAGTGTCACACGACCCACGCACTCTGATGTAAAGTATTTTGTCAGTTCAAAGCGCGAATTGTGCTGCAGGTAATACAGTAGGTCTTTTAAATGAAGATAACTATTTAGCGTCGATTGCACGTCTTTATGGCCCATCATATGAGACAGAATAAACATTTTCTTGCGGGTGTTATCACTATAGCAAAGACGAGTTTGCAACCTTTTTAGATACTTTTCATCAAAAAACTCATCATTGAACAAGGTCAAATGTCGCCTGCCCGTATCTATGATGCTGGCATTCAAACGACACCAGGTCCAATTAGCAAAACTGTGTCGTAAATGATGTACACGTAAACTTTGATCTTGGGTGTAATGACGCATTAAGTCTGTTATTAAGTCATAAGCCTGATTCACTCTTCTCTGATTATCAAATAGTAAGGTGCTATTCTTAGCCCCTGCTCCATGGATGATTCGATAAGTGTATCGCAACTTACTCAATGCCGTTTTCGGCCACAAAGCGTCTAAAGGTAACTCTCTTCTGGCGGAGGTCGTTTTTAATGTCCTATGTTTATTAGGTCTCACTGAAAGCTGAACATAATCAAAGTCGTTATGGGTTGGTTCAGTCAGAGAGAATGTAAAATCCCCCCAGGTTAACTTGGCGGCTTCATTTCGACGTAATCCACTGTAAAAACAGAAACACAAAAGAAAATAGGCATCGTGGTGCGCCGGACAATGTGCCGATTGATGATCTAAATAGGACAACATGACTTGCACATGCTCATGGGAAATCAGGTTGCTATCTACCTCACTGGAGCTCCCAAACACCTCAATATCAGATAAACATAAATCTCGAACAAAGCCTGAATCACTCAGAAACTGCGCAAAATAGTAGATATATTTTTTTCGCTGTGCCGAAGAAAAATGGTCAGCAGCATCATTTAATTTCTCAGCCCAATCCTCACCAGACAATAAGTAAATATCGCTTGTGCAAAAAATGATTAGAAATGGCCGGCTTAAACTTTTGACATAATCAATAGTTGTCGAGACTTTTAGCCGCCGCTTGTGCGTACCACCTGTCTTTAGTAACGAATACAGCCATGCACATAAAATCCAAAAGTATGGATTACTCTTAGATGATTGTTGATCCAGAATGATTGCTATAGCCCCAAGACAATCGGCTCGAGGTTTGTTGCTATCTACAAGTTTACAGAGCTCGGTATATACCTTATCTAATTGTTCGAGGGTCTTTTCCATCGACACAAAAGAAGTTTTCTCGTTCGTGACAACGGACCAATCACGAAAAGCCTTGGTTTTATCAGAAATGGCTTCTGAAAGGTACGGTTCGGCGTTTGCATAAACTTTTCCTGTCAGGATACGTACAAACGCATGTGTGGGCAATGGCTGGCAAACGCCAGGTAACATGTACATACGATATTGAACCGGGCCATAACGGAGGACGTTATCAATTCGTCGCAGCACCCTTAGCTTCAATAGTGATATATCTGACCAATCGAAATACGATCCGTAATTAAGATAATGTACTAAAGCAGCTTTGAACTGACTGGGCTTTATTGCGAAAGACGCGCTATGGTGCACATTATGCCATTGCTGTAAAGCCATGACAGCCATATCACTTAGCACATACCGTGGCGAATTTATTTTGATATTTTGGCATTGCCAATAACAAATTCCTCCCACGTAGAATATGTCCTGTGGGTATTCAACCATAAGCTGTAAATGTTCAGTTTTCTCTATGTTCACTGTGTAATATAAGACGAGTAATAGTCTCCCCGACGTAGCCTTGTCATCTAAATCTCTATGAGGCGCTATCAACTCCCTGCTTAATTGAGTGTTAATGAGCTCGACTATGGGTAATTTTGTCAAATCTACCGGGGTCAACATCGGTTTATCACGTTTTAACGTGATGATTGAAGGAATGTTTGGCGAGTCTATGTCTAAGAACTTTTTGGCATAGTTGAGTATAGATTGCAGTATGAGAAGTTGTGCTTGTTTGCTTAGCACTTCAGGCTTCAATGCGGCAAGCATGTTTTCTAACTCTTCTGGTAAAAAAGCGTTATCAGAAAGTTTAATCTCCTTTTTTAGATGCCCGAGCAGATTGTGATAGGATGCAAAAAATTCGTTTTCAATTTTTTCTGACTTTTTATTTTTTACAGCAATAGATGGCGATATGCTGTTTAAAAATGCGGTGCGGCATTCTATGTATAATGGATGTAGCTTCCCCTCTTTTGATAGCTGGATTATGAAAGCACTGACTTTAGTGGTTGCCATCCTACCTCCCTGAATAACTTATCTAAGATAGGCACTAATTCATTAATGGCTTCGATATGGCTTAACGCTGAGTAATTTCCTATTGGTACTTCACCAGCTTGCCAATGACCCATTTGAAAGTTGATTAACTCAGGATCGACTCCTTGATCTAATAAACTACTTTTTAACCAGTGACGACCTGCATTGGCTGGTATAGAGTTTTTTTCCTTTAGTACGCTAATTAATTGTGAAGGAGACAAGCTGCGGGTAACAATTCCTGACTTTTGCTTTTGAAAGAAAAAAAATGGACCATGTTGACTTCGGGAGTTTCTTATCTTTGTATACCAAGCTGAGGCTTGTAAATTGTCATAGCTTAATACTTGCCGATCAACATCGATTATATTGTCTAGTTCGCTGCATAATTGTGGCATTAATAGCCGCAACAATCCGCGCAAACAGCCAAGGTGCCTTCGATATTCGACTAATTGAGCCGTTAACACTGATGGGATTGCGACAATACGTGAATGAGTAAAGTCGCTATCGTCTTTGTCGCTTATTCCCATCAAATTAAAAGAAGGTAGAAACAAAGCCAAGGTAGGTAATGGATTCCAAGCCGCACGATAGCCGGTACCAAACAGCAACATCCATGCAGTGTAAGCTACAAATGCATTATGATAGGCTAAAATATCTTCTAACCTGTGTTGAGGTGTTGGGAATAACGCCTTTGTTTGCAAAGATAAATGGATTATCAATTGCTGAATAGTGGCTTGTGTAGGAGTAAATGTCGAGCCCAAATATTGCTCGTCTTGCTGCCAGTATCTCAACTCAAATAAGCTGACTGTAAGTGGGTTACCACTGTAAACGGAGATCCCCTTTTCAACATCGTTCCAAAAATGCAATAACTGCTCACAGCGTTTTTGATCTCGAACACTTGAATAACTGCGGGCGACTCGAGTTGTATACATATTAACTGCATAACTAAAATCGATATAAATGGGATCTATCACATTTGTAGAGTTGATGTAATTGCATACAAAGTTGGTTAATCTTTTAAGACTTAAACGCCCACCACCGGAGTTGTCAGAAATTTTCGCCAGCTTTTGGGCCAATTTAGACTCAATTTTTTCAACGTCAACGTCCTCAATAAGATTGCCGACTAAACGTGCTCCCATGTGAATGGTGATTAATTTAACCAAAAAGTTTGGACACGCAGTAAAGACATCTTCAACCGTTTTTCTTAGCCCTATTTGGTTCAGACGAGGTCCTGTTGAGTGCGATAGAGGAAAACACCACCATCCATTTCCGCTAGGATCGATATAAAGACCTTGTTTTTTAGATGACAAATCACGAAACACACACAGATTTTTGACCTCTGAAACCGATTTACTGAGAATCAGCATAGTCCATAGAATTATTGCGGTTTCTCGAGTTGATCCGCGACGGCCATAAACCAATAATTTTTTAGCGAGCAGGTAGAGTTCGGCAGGCATCAATAACTGAGTATTTTGCATGCCGATGTTATGAGATCGTCTTACTCGGTTAGTAACATCAATTTCAGTCCGGTGCTTAACCATTGGATTAAAATTAATTGCAACGTCAAGCAACGCCGTTCTGTCTCGCTTTTCCGACATATCAGCATTAGCCATCACAAATGATTGCGACGGGTAGAAATCATCTTCGTCCAGACCTTCGCTATCTGGAATCATATTATCTTGTGGCAATATCGCAGATAAACCATCATCAGTCCCCACTATGGGGTCGGTAACCGGATCTCCATATCTCTTGGGTCCTCTATCTTTATCGCCATGTCCACGAGTACGGCTAATGGCGGGACACCAACTATTGCGAAAAAAATGGCGCAGAACTCTAACATGGGACGTCGGATAAATATTAAGTTTGCTATATTTTCCAGCAAAAATGCTATCGAGATTAGCTGCTATTGATTCTGGGCTATCAAGATGAGAATTCAATATGTGTACTCGACTAGCGTCGAACGTCTTATCTCCTAATTCCATCATTAATCGAAAATTACTGCATGCTTCCTCTTCTCTTGATGTCGTTTTAGTGGCAAATTCAGGATCAGTCAGCGAGTCAAGGGTATCAAAATACTGCTTGATGAAGGCGGCAAGTAACGCACAGGAATGGTAATCAACCTTATATTTCCAAGAACAGATCAAAAGCACATAAAATGGGCGTTCATGACACCATCCCTTACGATACGTGTTTCGATAAAACTCTTTGTTTATTGATAAATCGTTCACTACCATTTGGTGTGCATGGAAGGCATTATAAATGTAAGGCGCAAGACACAGCATTTTTTGAATAAAATTCGCTACTTCAGTAGAAACATTATTCACACGAGTAATTAACACAATTAATTGGAAAAAAGCGCTCAGATCATCAGGCGCATTGACCCGTTCTAAAAACTCATGGAGATCAGCTAAAATGGTCTCGGCATCGATCTCTATAGCGTTTATCTTACAATAGCCTTCTATGTGTTTTAGGACTTTTTGTTCAAGTATTGTCATTTTAACTTCACCGATTTAGTACTGATATGTAGCCATCGACATAGTTCAGTCTTTGTTTTAATCGACGGGAATAATGACTGCCATTCGGGGGAAAAAAATACTGATTGCTGATCTACACTCGTAAACAAATGGGGCAATGTATAGTTAATTGTATCGGCGCTAATATCCACAAATTCTTTTAACAGCGGCCTCACTACATCGTTCATTAAAATTAATCGTCTCAGTTGCGCCTTGGGTCTTCGAGACAGGATTAAACAAGGGACGCTTGAATCCACATTTTTAGCATATTTGGCCTTGCATAACTTCTGAAAAGTTAATAAACCTGATAACACCCGATAATGTCCTGCTTCGGTTTTATAAACCAAAAAGGGGGACTGGTAGGCATCGAGTAAAATTGTCGCTGGCGATTCGAATGAATCATCTGAGCATGGTTTCAATGAGCTAATTAAATTAAAGCTCTTAGCAAATTCCTCCACATCTTTATCAAGAGTGGTCAACTTCAAGTCGACTCTCTCTAATTGAACACCTTCAAGAAGCTTTTCCAATTCGCGCCGTATGGTTTCAACTTGATGATTCATCTGCAAACCTACCCTTTGATGGAATAGTGGTCAAAAATGACATTTACAGATTGTGCCTAAAGTGTGCCGAAATCAAGTAAATAAATGCTTGAAAATACGCCAAAGCACCTAGCAAAGTGAGTTTTAATTTGAATTTTAGCCATATAAAACATATATTTATTGAAACAATGCTAAAGTGGCTTTTATCTAATTAATGAATATTAACGTCTTGACATGGTAGGGGTCGGTGGTTCGAGTCCACTCGGGTGTACCATTTCTTATTCTGCATTTGATCTATTCGCCTGGTTAGTAATCCAATTATCAATAAAAAATTAAATCAAACCGTCTTTAAAACACATAGTCATGTCCTCCATTGCCTCTATACTTTTGATTTAGTTAAATAAACTCCAGAACATCTACACTATTCAACATCCAAAACGTAATACCCCCTACTAAACCCAATATTGGCAGCAGAATTGTTACGCCCTCTCCAATCCTTTTAAGCTAGCCGCCTAAAAATCTCTGACTAAGTACGGCATCGAACAGACACTCGAAGGTCAATGTCGCAGAATCATGCATTCATCGTCTGTTCGTTAAAAATAGCGTTAAGACAATCACCTGCAATTATCATAGTCGCTCAATAGTGAGCGATCCCATCAGCATTTAGCGAGGAACTCCCAATGTCGAATGAAGGCTTTCATGAATCCATCACTGAACTCACAGATAAAACCAAGGACATGCACAGAGCACTTACATCACTGATGGAAGAGCTCGAAGCGGTAGACTGGTATAACCAAAGAGTTGATGCGTGCAAGAATAATGAGTTGAGAGAGATACTTGAACATAATCGAGACGAAGAGAAAGAACATGCTGCAATGCTACAGGAATGGATAAGGAGACAAGACCAAAGCTTTGATAAACAGCTAAAACATTACTTATTTACAGATACACCTATTGCTCACAAATAAGCATTCAATCTGGTTGTTTGTGCGAGCGATTTGCACGAGTAAACGTCTTTAGTTACTAGGCTGCCGTTGTTGTAATACCCATTTCTGCATGTATTATTTCGCCATTTAGCTCACTTCGTACAACCTTGCTGAATACTCGCGTGCAAAGTGTATCACTACGGGCTTAGTGACTTTTATCATTATCGTAAGGACGACGCCTTAACAAGCGATCTCACGTGTAAAGTTATTTAGCAGTATGGGACATTTCAATGCCAGTATCGCGAGCACTGCTGTGCTAGAAAAACGAGCGATGCCAGTCATGTCTAAACGACTAAAAACATCACTCATTATTTGTTTACATTGAAATGACGACTCAATATTGAGGTATCACATCACTTAGGGTTTATAACTCAAATTTTACCGAGTAGAAGGAGTATAACGAGGATAAATACCACCAAACCTAATCCACCGCTTGGTCCGTACCCCCAGCTTTTACTGTGTGGCCACGTCGGTACCGCACCGATCAGCATCAGAATCAAAACAACCAATAATATTGTTCCTACCGTCATGAGAGTCTCCTAGACATTATGGATATCACTCGAACCAGAAATCTTAATCAATATGACTTGAGCACTACAGACTAAGACCCTTTTAAAAAATCACATAAAGTAGTCATACCTTATGCTTAAGGTGCTTACTTAATCGTAAAGCCTCTTACATCAACTATGTTTGTCGACATCCTTAGCCGCTTCTTTTACATTACCCATTGTTTTTTGAGTTTTACCTTTTATCTGCTTCTGAACACCTTTCACCTGTTGTTTGGGGTTTCCAACTATCTCACCTATTTTTTGCTGCGCTTTGCCTGCAGCATCTTTTATTGAACCTTCTACCAAGTCTTTGTTCATGGTCAATTTCCTTTTGAAGTGGTTGATATATTGTTTAAATAACAAATGCTCATAATCAGCTCGGAGCCAGGGTTGATTTTTAGTGAATATCTTAATGAGCAAATGCATTAGTAAAACTAGGTTAAAGGAAAGTAATATCGATTTATTAGTGTAAGATTTCACTGGCAATGCTTTACATCAAGCACATAGTATCAATTTTGATATTAATAATGATGCAAAATGAAAATAAATTCTAATATAGGAATGATTTATTGCCATATTGAACTTTATCTTGCGCGAATATCTTTGAGCGTGCTCCATTGTGAGCATGTTACCGTGAATTTAAAATTCATTACGAATTACTTTTATTATCAAACTATTTGTAACTGTGGACTAATGCTGTAGCCGAGTCACATTCACAAAGCATTAGATTAAATAACCGCAGCCATATTGGTTTATGTAAATCTTGCTAGTTGAAGATATATCAATCTAAACCTATAGCTAAACTTATACTTTCTTTAAAAGTGCGTCTGTGCGATAGCGTACAAACTGTATCAATGTAGTCGCTCACAAATCTCAAAAATAATAAATCACACTAAATCAACAAAATAAATGCACTTGATATGACTAACGTTAAATATCAATTCTCACTAGATTTCAATATGGCTTTTAACGCATCTAGTTCTATTATATAGCTAATCCCGCTATATATCAGTTTACCATCAACGCTTGAGATGAGTTAATTTCTTAACTACTGAATAAATACAGAGCCTGCTCGAACTGTAGATGCTATAAATCGTCAATTTGTTTCATGTTACGTGCCAGCAACCGCTTTTCAGCTTCTTCAAGTGATAGTATATTGCGAAGAAATTCAGTTACGGAAGGTGCAGAACTGCAATTTTGTAGATATTCAAACAGTCCAACAATATTTTTATGATATTCAAGTGTGGCTATTGCTATTTCATCCGTATCCATCTTTTCAAACGGATGCTCACCTGTTAAATGAATAGGTATGGCCGTTTTTTCATAGAAATGTCGACAATAAGTGTTAAGTGCATTGCTATTGCCATTATCTTCGAACTGTCTGATGACCCGTGCCATTTTCTGCTCGTGCGATGAAATATATTCCAGCAGTAATTCGCTACGTTCGCTATCATTTTCCAGTGCGCAATGTGCCGCAAACACATGCAGCTGTTGGTGGATATTTTTAGTCCATTGCATAACATCATAAAGCGTTTCAATTTGCATATTTATCCTCAGCATAAGGTTATTAATGATGAGTATACCCGTTTTTATTCATTGACTCTGTTCGTTGCCGCACTGATTGCGAACAGTATAATGCCTGCAAAAAATAGGGAGAAACTGCTAACCTAATGTGTTGCCCTTCCATGACTTGGTTGAACCACATCATTCTTTCACTTTCACTTTCACTTTCAACCGATAACTGTATTTTGGTACGAAGCAAAGGTTGGCTTAGTCCAACATCTATAGATGTCAGTGCTGAGTCGTTAATACGAACTAGCTCGAGCAATCAAAACATTAGCAATAATAGAATATGCAGGAGAAGTAGCCGATCACTCGGCTACCCTGTTTAGCGGAAAACTTAAAAGCGGTAATTAAAACTCAAGGTCACATTACGTGGCGTGCCATAGTGATACACGC
Organism: Shewanella baltica; assembly: GCF_900456975.1. Lineage (NCBI taxonomy): Bacteria > Pseudomonadati > Pseudomonadota > Gammaproteobacteria > Alteromonadales > Shewanellaceae > Shewanella > Shewanella baltica. The sequence continues at coordinate 2,045,586 of NZ_UGYM01000002.1, read as the reverse complement.
TATAAGCTTCGGACATTGAGGATGAGGCTGACATATAAGCGTAGTATTTCTCGTCTAATAAATTCTCCACGTTAAGTTGCAGATCCATATTATCGGCGAGGTTATAACGGGCCATCAGGTTAACGAGGGAGTAAGCCTCCTGATCTATTTTTACTGTGCCGCCTTCAGAGTAACTGTCACTTTGCCAATTAATACCACCACCCACGGTTAACTCAGGCAGATAATCGACAAACTGATACGTGGTAAATAGCTTAAACTGTTTACGTGGGCTTGTGGTTGCCATGCTGTTTCCTTCCACATCTTCTGCGGTAAACTGAGAATAGCCAGCTGTGATATTCCAACCATCAATAAACTCACCCACCACTTCTAACTCGAAACCTGTACTTTCAGTACCTTGAGCAGCTTTGTAATTAGTAACGGGTTTGCCATCAATTATGACTATTCCATTTGGCGTTGCTAGGTTGTCTTGATCAATTTTAAATAGCGCGACAGTTGTGTGCAGACGATCGTCAAGATAAGCACTCTTCAGACCAATTTCATAAGCTTTACCTTTTAATGGGTCGAGATACTCTCCATAAGCATTAGTCACATTTTGCGGATTAAATATTTCGGTATAACTCGCGTAGGCACGATGTTGCTCACTAATGTCATATAAGGCACCGACATAAGGTACAAACACCCCATCATCACCAAAGTTGGTATCAGTGCCGTAGCTCACTCCTTCACGATTCCAGCTGGAAATCCGGCCGCCAGCAATGATTTTTAAGGCTTCAGTAATGGTGAAACGGGTTGCAGCGTAAAAACCTTTCTGCTCAGTGTCCATTTTAAGCTGACGATTGGCGTCCGTTGACCATTCAGGCTCTGCAAATGCATTGTTTTGCCATTCGTAAAAGTTATCTACGGGCTTGTTATCGTAACCGCTCATGTTATCGCGAATGGGTTCGAAAGTATCCGTATAGGATTTTTGTTTACTGTATAAGGCACCGACGACAAACTCATGTTCACGATTAAACAGTTGATAATCCCCTTTCAGCTGCAAATCGAAATTATCAGAGTTGCTCTCACCGTGGCTGTGATAACGCTGACCACTTAATCCTGCCCCCGTTTCTTTATCAAGCAAACCAGACATGTAGATCATTTTAGTGGTGGTTTCATACTCCATACGGTTGTAGTTCGCCACCAATTGCCAGCCATTGTTGAAATAATGATTGAGGTTTGCAAAGTAGTTTAGGTTGGTGGTTTCCCAGCGACTCCAATCTGCTGCCGTTGTAGCTGAAACATCCCAATCGGTAGGAGTGCCATCGCTGTATACGGCTTGCAATGCTCCCCACATGGCGCCTTTAGGGTTATTGTTGTTGTAACTACCCCCCACGCGCAACATAGTGTTATCTGTGATATCAGTATCGATAACACCGTAAAGAATGGTTTTGCGGTCTTGATAAAGCTCTTGGTATGAATCGCTATTGACGTATTTAGCGACCATGCGACCACGTACACTATCACTGTCATTGAGGCCATTGGAGACATCTGCGGTGATCTGTTTTTTATCCCAACTGCCCGTTGCTACATCGACATAACCCTTCAGGTCGTTGCTATCGGCATGTTTGCGTACCAAATTAATCGAAGCAGACGGATCTCCGGCACCTGTGAGTAGGCCTGTTGCCCCTCGCACCACTTCAACTCGTTCATAAAGGGATACATCAGAAACGGTTTCGCCGGCATCCCCCCCTAAACTCCAAGATAAAGGTACACCGTCAATCTGGTAATTTTGCACTGAAAATCCGCGAGCATTGAAACCATTACGCACGTTGTCAGTTTTAGATGACGATAAACCGACAGCATTATTAACGACATCAACGACGGTATTAAGCGCCTGATCTTGAATTCGCTCAGCCGTTAAAATCGACACTGACTGCGGCGTTTCCATCAACGACAATCCAAGCCCAGTGGCGGTATCGATAGTTTTGCTGACAGTGTATTTACCCATTACAGTGATTTTTTCAATATTCTGGTCTTGGAGATCAGGAGTTGACTGCTCCTCGGCTAAAACCAGTAAAGGGTTTAAGGCCAAAGCAACAGCCGCCGCAAGAGGAAGTAAATTAAATTGCATAGTTAGTTGGATAGTTTATTTAGAGTGGCAATACGGTAACACTATTGCGAATCACTTTCATTTGTATTTTAGTGATTCGGATAACATATTTGCTATTGACTCATGAAGGACAACGCAACTTGGTGTTTCATGCAATTGAAACTTGCCATTTAAGAGAAAGCTCACAGCAAGAAAAGTGATTTTTTAGCCGTATTTAAGCCCAGATGCTTAACCTTTAAAAAACACCCCCTTAGCTTGTCACTCTAAGAGGTCGTCTTTGCTGTCTGGGCTTTAGGTTTTAAACTTGTTTTAAGGTGATTTGTACTACTGCACGAGTATATCAGCGGGCAGTGGCCATTTTCCGACTTGCCACTCACCTTGCCAATTCTCTATCGAAATCCACAGACTGTCGGCCGAGGTTAACTTTTCAGATGCGATGGCGTGCACATGTTGGCCATGCTTGTTACCGTGTAAAATGCCATTCTCACTGCGTTGTAAGTCTGCTATCGGCAGAGCCTGAGTTCCAATGTTAGCGTAGCCTTGACGTATATTAGCTTTTTCACCTTTTTCAAAAACCAACATAAAATCTTTTACATAATCATCATGATGCACATAAGGTGCGTTAAGATTTAAGGGTAAAGGCGCAATGGTAAACTCGCCCAACTGCTGAGCCTTCCATGCAGGCGGAAATGTGGGTGTTAACGACTGATATAGAAATAATATCGGTAGGAGTAGAATTAACCCACTGAGTTTATATTTGTTTTTTAGCCAGAAGCTTGAGTTAGTAACAGCCATTAACATCCCTCCTCTAGGACTTCAGTTGCTGTGTTTTGAGCGCTTGCATTTTTAAATGCTCGCAGATTGCGCAATCCCCACATCATAAATCCTGTAATCGACATACCCGATAGAATTAATCCAAAAATAAACCAAATGATTTTTGTCCAAATACCGCCTAAGGTGCCGTAATGTAGAGGATCGGCAATATGCATTAGGGTTTGCATGCCCGTCATCGTCTCGGGTGATGTGGCACTGGCAACCTCCCCTGTCCAAGGATTAATACTGAGGTTGTATGAATACTGATCGTAGAAAATATGATCGCCGCTACCGCTCAGGTGATACATGTCTCGATTGTGTTCTGGTTGCATCACATAACTTGGCTGAAAATCGGGAAAACGTCTTTGCGCTAGCGTTAAGGCTTGTGCAAATGACACGCTCGGAGCCAGCTTCCCTTCATTTTCATGGACGTAGGGCAATTGTTCTACGCCGACCAATGGCGCATGGGGTTCTATATCAATATCCGCATGCCAAAAAATGGCTTGGGTTAAATACCATAACCCCGTCACGGCCATGATGGCGATAAACCAAATAGACCAGACGCCAGACAATTTATGTAAATCTGCTAATAACGTCTTTTTTCCTTGATTGAGACGTAACTTAGGAGCAAAAAAACTTCGCCAAAAACGTTTGTAAACAATCAGGCCAGTAATCAAAGATGCGAGCATGAACAGCGCCATCGAACAAACGAGGTAATAGCCCAAGCTGTAACTACTTTGCCAAGGAAATAATAACCACGCATGTAACGATCTGATGAAACCGACAAATGTCATGCCTTCATTGATCTGTTGGATTTCACCTGTGTATTGATTCACATAGGCCATGGCATAGGGTTTATCCACGTCACTGAACATCACCACATTCACCAAATATGGCTCTAAAGTCATAGCGCCAGTAACTGCCGCACTTGGGTAGGCTTTCTCAACAATCGTCATTAGCTCGCTGACTGGTTTTTCCGGTAAATCATTAGGATTCAATGCTCTGGATGCAGGATTAGTGAGCCAAGTGATCTCATGACTTAATACCGCAATCGTGCCCGTCAAACAGATAAAACAAAATAACAACCATATTGGGAGCGACACCCAACCGTGCAACATAAACCAGAACCGGTTACTGATCTTCGCCATTTGTGACTTTCCTAACACTTATCTAATACCGAGAGTGTAAAGGTAATGCAAATTGTTATCAATACGATGTACCGGTAATTGTTTTCAATTAGAATGCCGGTCACAAAATACTATGATGGGGAATCATGATGCATAAAACGTTATTAGCTACACTCATTTCAGGCCTGTTATTTGCCTCGAGTTTGTACGCTGAAGAGACAGAATCCGACGCAAATATTGAAGTGATCAGTATTAAAGGAAGTCGTTTAGATAAAGCAGCGACTGCAACGGGATTGCCTTTAACACTGCGAGATACACCCCAGTCGGTTACGATTATAGATCAAGAGTTTATTCAGAGTTTTTCACTTAACAATGTCGCCGACTTAATGTTTTTAACACCGGGTATTTCGGCTCAAAAAATAGAAACTAATCGGTACTTTTTTAGTGCCCGCGGTAATCCTATCACTAACTTTCAATTTGATGGCGTGCCAGTTAACTACTCAAGTTTCTTTAATGATGCTTCGACCGATACCGTTATCTTCGATCGCGTTGAAGTGGTGCGGGGCGCAACGGGATTATTAACCGGAGCAGGTGAACCCTCTGCCGCCATCAACCTCATTCGTAAACGTCCAAAGTCTTCACCTGGTGGTTATCTCAGTGCCAAACTAGGTTCATGGGACAGTTACCGTGTTGAAGGCGACAGTTCAGTCGACATAACAGATGATGGTGACGTTCAAGCGAGATTTGCAGCTGCCTATGAGAAATCTGACAGTTTTACCGATCTTGCTGAGGATGAAAACCTGCAAATATATGGCGTTGTTACTGCACGATTAAGTGACAGTACTTTATTCACTTTAGGAGCGGATTATAGTGACCGCGATCCTAAAGGCTCCACTTGGGGTGCGCTGCCACTCTTTTATGCCGATGGCAGTCTAGCCAATGACTTACCCCGCTCAACGACCACTGCGGCATCTTGGTCCAGTTGGAAGCGTCATGGCACGAACGTTTTCTCTACTTTAGAACACGGCTTCGATAATAATTGGGATATCAAACTCGACATTGAACATCGCGAAGACAAAATGGATGGCCACTTGTTATTTTTGTATGGCGCCCCAGATAAAACCACAGGTTTAGGTATGAGTGCATCGCCCATGATCTACCAGTCAAGCCGTAAGCAGGATGCCGCGCGATTATTTGCTTCAGGTCCATTCGAATTATTTGGTCGAGAACATAAACTGACAACCGGCCTACTCTATTCAAAACAAGATATTAGCGCTGACTCTTATTACACCACAGATACCTTGAGCGTTGGTAACTTCTTCGAGTGGGATGGCTCGATTGCAGAACCAAACTACCCATTAACCCCCACTACTCAAGAGACTGAAGAGATCCAGAAAGGCGCCTATATCGCCACTCAACTCAGTCTGCATGATCAGCTGACTCTATTACTGGGGAGTCGTATTAGCCAATACAGAATCGACCCAGGTTATGAGCACAATGATGTCATCACCCCTTATGCGGGACTCGTGTATGACATCACTAACAGCGTCTCAATCTATACCAGTTACACCGAAATCTTTCAGCCCCAAGACGCAAAAGATGCCAATAATAAACGCCTAGATCCGACAACCGGCAATAATATTGAGCTTGGTAGTAAAGCTGATTTCTTCGACGAAAGACTCACCGCCAGTGTGGCAGTATTTAAAGTTCAAAAAGAAAATGTGGCAGAAAGAGATCCTAATTTTAAAGATCCACTTCCAGATGGCAGCTTTCCAATGCGCGCAGTGGATGGCACCAGCAACCGTGGTTTTGAAATGGAGTTAACCGGAAGGCCGACGGAAGATTGGGATCTGTACTTCAGTTACACCTACAGTGAGTCTGAAAAAGCCAATGGTGAAGCCTTTGGTACGCATTTGCCTAAAAACTTAGTACGATTATCTACGCTTTATCATTTTAATGGTGCTCTCGAAGATCTCACATTGGGTGGTAACTTAAGCTGGCAGAGCAAGATTTATGTAGAAAATGCAGGTCCTAACGGCGCAAGCTCTGAACAAGACAGTTACTTCATTACTAACCTGATGGCGAGTTATCAAATTACTGACGATGCGATTGTCCGCTTGAATATTAGAAACGTGTTTGATGAAAAGTACTACTCCAGTATCGATTTCTACGATCAAGGCTTCTTCGGCGAACCGAGAAATGTCGAACTTAGTCTGAGCTACAATTTCTGATCATCTTACTCATTAGGGATACCGCGCATCGCTTTTATGCGCGACATCCCTAGGTTAGCACTATCATGTGTTAAAACATCATCCGGTAAACGACAGAGGATTAAGCCTTTGGGCTCAGGGAGATATCCATTACAATGAAGGTCATTTTGAGTCCGTGAAACAGATATTCAGCCTATGCCTAAGTCTCATACCCACATGCACCAACATTTGCAGATGCCGCATTCGCGAGTCGAACTGCACACTTTGGCGCGCGAACTTGCCTTCGAGCAAGTGACCATTATTGGGAATGCTTCTGGCAATTGGCAGCCAGCTACTACTGGCACGACATTTATCTTCAACGGCACTCAATGGAATGAGAAAAGTAACCCAAATAATCAGATAGTGAATATCGCTAATGGCGGTTTTGCCGAATCAAAATATGCTTTTGTGGTACAAGGTCACCCGCAAAATGATTTACTTACCCAAGCTTTGACACAAGTTGCGATTGAATTAACGCCTCAGCTTGGCTGCTGGCCTTCATCTGGCTTAACCACAATCGTATTGATGCAGCAGTTGTCTCAGCATGTACAAGTGCAGCGTATGTCGCTGTTTCCGAGTTTAGCAAGGCCCAATGATTTACCACTTGAAGACCACTTACCTTGTATGGTGCATAACTGGCTAGGCGAGCGGCGGATTGCGCAGACGTTCGCGCCCGCACTCGACTGGCCGGAGTTCACTCTGTCACCGGTTTTTTTAGCAAACTTAGCTACAACAGACAAAGAGAGTTCATCCCAAGCTTCGCTTATGATGAACACGGGCAATCCCTTTGATTTACTTGCGCGTTTACAAGAATCAAGCCCATCGGCAGATATGCCACATTCCGCAAAACACATGCAACTTGATTGGCTGATTGCACTGGCTCATACGCCTATCGACGTTTGGCTGCAGTTTGCGGATTCGATACAAGTCATCAATGCCGAGGCATTATTTTTTAATCACATGCCAGAATCAAAACCCAGCTATTGGTATTTAATGGATACTCAGGCGTCCCAATATCTCGATGCTATCCGCCACAGTTTGGCCTATTGCTGGCAAACACTTTCGACTAAGCAAAACGGCACGACTCACACCATCACTTATCGTTAATTCGTTAATTCGTTAATTCAGGTTTGAATTTGTCGACTTGCCAACTAAGCTCGTACTCGCATCACACTACCATTTACCGTATTTTTATCGTACTTTCAAAAGTTTAAAATCAGCCAAGTGGATGTTTACTTAATGCCATCCCTAACGGCTCGAAGTAATTGATCAAAGCTTTAAAAATCACTTTTCTGTGGGCTTCATCGGGATAAGCACCCTCCTTTGCCATTGCTGAAAAGCGTGTCCCTGACACTAAATACGGATTAGAAATATCATCATAGGATTCAATACAGGCTTCAAATGCCCGCGCCATCATTTCAGTTGGCCGTGCGAAGTAATGCATTCCATGTTTTTTATCTAAGGCAATCGCTCGGCGCACATAATTATGGGGCTCATCGCCATTACCACTCAAAAATGTCACCTTGAAGATCTCCGATAACCGTGCATTCAGTGGATGTTCTATGATGGGCAGATCCGATAACCAAAGATCGCTCGCGCATTGAAACCGCTTAGACGAAGATTTGAAGGACTTTGCGGCAATATAGTGGTCAAACGCGTGCCAAAATTCGTGGGCCAAAGCGCCAGCGCCGGCATTTTTAGCCAAGGCCAATTCCCGAGTCGCGGGCGCATAATGGGCCTGAACGCCTTTTTGACCGCCATGACCAAAAGCCAGACTCACGGTTTCGCGCAGCCCTAACGTCAAAGGTGGCAACTTTAAGATAAAGGCCAGATCGGCGAGCGAATCAAACACCAGATCCGCAGCAAGGCGCGATTCATCCCGCGTAACCCAGCGGCCAACACGTACATGACTAAAACCAAAGGTTTGTTTAACATCAAGAAATGTCACCTGCTCACCAAATCGGTAATCGGGTCCATGGCGGATATATTGCTGATTGATTAACACAGTTTCCCTTGAGTACTAATGCACTGAATGTCGAATGCTTTGTTTAGCTGGGCTTGTGGCGAGGTAACATCACCTCGTCCCATATTACCGCACGATTCCGCCCGAGGGTTTTAGCGTGATAGAGTGCTTTATCGGCCTCGGCCACCAGCTTTTCAGCATCCGAGCGACACTGACTTCCGGTTCCCACGGGCAATCCAACCTGCTCCACATCTGCAATATCAGCACTGTTATCGATTCCATGGTGAATAATCACAGGGGTTAATGCGCTAACCCCTGCTGAAAATTGATATTGAAAATCAGCCACGATTGCAGAAATATCTTCATTGGCAAGGCATGACATCATCCGCGTCACGATTTTCTGGGCCGCATCAACTGTGGTTTCTGGCAGTAACAGTGCAAACTCTTCACCGCCCAAGCGGCCAAAAATATCGTAGGGACGGGTTCGGCTGCTGATAAATTGGGTAAAATGCTGCAAGATTTTGTCACCGACTTGATGGCCATAGCGATCATTGACGAGTTTAAAGTTATCGATGTCCATCATCACTAGGCATAATGGCAACTGTAAGCGACTCAAGCGTTTGATTTCGTGCTCTAACTGCTGAAAAAAGTGCCGCCGATTGGCTATCCCCGTTAACTCATCGGTGAGCGCGAGGCGATTTAACTCCGTTTGCGCATTCCTGAGGGCAAACTCGACCTGTTTTAACTGGGTGATATCCGTGCAAACAATCACCATATCGCCATTGTGATAAACCTGCTCCGAGAGTTGCAACCAGCGACCGTCGACCAGATCCACTTCAAAACGTCTAAAAGCCGATTTACGTTGATGCGCATGAATAAGCTCGAGCCATTCCTCTATGGTTTCATGCTCAATTTTCGGTCCCTGTTTATGGGTAAAGGCAAAGCGCATCATGTCGTCAAAATGCTTGCCGACCATGTCTTGATCAACAAAACCAAACATTTTCGCAAAGGTATTATTATAAAAGATAAAATAATTATGCTTGTCTAACACCGCTAGACCATTCTCGCTCAGCCGCAAAGCTTCCGTTAAAAATGGGTAAACCAATTCAAGGGGTTTCTTATCCATCGGCATTCCTAGCAGTGACACATTTAAATAAGAACTTAGGTATGTTTAGCGTAGCAGTGTTCTGCGCGGATCACAGCGCTTCTACCATAGATTACACATTAACTGCAAAGATATTTGCAGTATTTCAGTACCAATTGGATGAAGTCAGAAAATCATATTTCTATATAACATTCAATATGTTGATGATTTACTCTTTTACCGCTAATTTGCTGAGAAAGACTTCGGCACTAAAAGGTTTCTGCATGAAATGCACCTCAGGAAACGACGCTAACTCGGGAATATCATCGCAGTCATTCGCGGAGAGCAAAAAGAAACGACAGCGATGTTCAATAGGGCTATCACTCACCAAGTTTTGTAATACTTGCTGCATCTGCCTGACCAGTTGTAAACCGTTCATTTCTTGTAAACGATAATCCACAATGACAATCTGTGGCAAATGGTTAACCAACATCTTCAGTGCTTGCTCTGTATTATCAGTACTGAAGGTTTGAAAATGATAGTGCTCCAGCATGGCGCGACAAATTTCAAGATTAAACAGATTGTCATCTACTATCAGCACCTTTTGTTGATCATATTGAAGTGTTAATCGTTCTTTCACTGCGCTGAGCTGACAGGGGAAATGCAGTAACACTGTGGTGCCTTTGCCCTTTTGACTGCGCAGCCTAAACCGACCGCCAATCTGCTCAAGCAATCGATTACACGTATAGAGCCCGAGTCCCATACCCGATGTCGCGGCAATAGGTGAGTTAGCGGCGTGCATAAAGGGATCGACTAAAGCGCGCTGCGCTTCCTTTGACATACCATCGCCAAAATCGCGGATCAGCACCCTAAGCACAGGGCGCTGATTTTTAGCATTCGCTTTAAGGTGTAAATCCATATAGCAATGCACTTCGCTACCCGTACTGTATTTGAACGCATTATTGATAATGTTGGTCATGAGTTGGAATAACTTAGTCCCATCGAGTTCGATAAACTGCGGCAAAGACTCACTTACTACAATGTGTAAACGTTTGCCGGAGGTTGCACTAAATGCACGATAATAGTCCTGAATATTGCCCACATACTCGTGTAAGTTCACCGAATGTAAATTCAGTTTTAACTGCCCAGCTTCTGCCTTACTGTAATTTAAGGTATTTTCGGCAACCGAATAGAGTAAGTTGGCAGACCAGGCCATTTTATCGACGATTTTATCCAGTTCCTGTGGTTGTGAGAGGGCTTTTTTTAGCATGCGACTATAGCCAAGAATGGCATTGATTGGGGTGCGGATCTCATGATTAATGCTCGAAAGCACGGCTAATTTAGCGCGATTGTCGAGCTTAATTTGCTCAACAACCTGCTGATTTTTAGACTTAAAGTACAAAAGGAAGGACAAAACTATGCCAAGGGCTGCAATCAGTAGGATGATCACGATAAGCTCGATAATTTCTTTTTGCGGCACTTGATATTGTACCTGTAAACTCACTCGGGTTTGATATTCAGGGATAGCTAAGGTTTGGCTATCAGAGTAATTAAATAATGAAAATAGGCCGCTGGCTAACTTAAGATTACAGAATGAGTTTTGCAGTAACGACTGCTCAAATGACTGTTCAAATTGATAGGTAATGCAAACGCCCTGCTCTTGTTCGATTCGCGCGAGTATCCGCTGATGAGAAACGGCATAAACGAGATAAGGCATATTAGGCTTATCAATGGCCACCACAGCCAAAGTGTAATTGGCAAGGCTCGCCTTAAGCTCCCCTTTAGGCTCCTTGACTAGCTCAAACTGTTTAAGCTCAGTAGCCATAGTCTGATCTGAGATATAGGCCAGTTCAAGACTGGGGGTCAGCGTAAAAGCGACGGCAGATTTGATCTTAAGTAAATCCTTGGCAAAAATCTCAAACTCCTCTGACGTCACCTTACTCGACGCGTGGAAAAAAGATTTCAGCGCATCCAACATGATCTTATGTTGTAGGAACATATCCCGCGAGGAAGTAAAAACCGCCTGCGCCTTTTTATCGTAAATAGCGTCAAACTCATACAGCGAGTGGGACAAGGTTAGCCACAGCACTAATATTGTGACCCATAAGCCACTGAACATATTGATGCAAGCACTGTATTTAACGCTCATTGGCGTAATCCATTACGGTATTAAGTAAATCGTTTAGCTGATGATTAAACTGTTCTCGCTCGCAAGAATTAGCCATAGGCACGGTATTCTTAAGCTGCAAATAGCGAGCAATCCCCACGAATTGATGTGTTATGGCCTCGATACTGTCATTGGACTTACATTTTTCTAGCTCGAGTCGCATACGCTGCAACTCTGCGATAAGTGTTGATCGCAGTCGCGATTGCTGTTCTTGGCTGTATTGCTCAAAAAATGTCGATAAGGCCAGTGTTAACTCATTATTAATTATTGACTTAGTATCCATGGGTTAGGCATTCCCTATTGTATTGCGCTATCCAATCAATAAGATAACGACCTTCAATTGGCGGGCTATATAAATAGCCTTGGGCAACATCACAGCCTAGTTCAGAGAGAATGGCTTCTATTGCACTTGTCTCAACGCCTTCGGCAACCACCTTTACGTGCATCTTCTGCGCAAGTGCTATGGTGGACTCCACAATGAGATAATGTTGGTGATTAATATCCATATCGGAGACAAAACTTTTATCAATTTTAATTTCTTTAAAGGGAATGGCATCGAGGCGATCATAAGTGGAATAACTTTTACCGAAATCATCGAGGGAAATATCAATATTGTTGATAATCAGCCGTGCAATTGAGTTAAGCACTCTATCTTGATTGATGATCTCTTGCGATTCAGTGAGCTCTAAAATCACATGGATGTGTTTATGCTCACGGCCACATTCGATGATGAATTCAATCAGTTCATCGCAGGTCAGATCGTCGGCGGTAATGTTAATCGACAGCGCAAACGCCGTCAGTAAAGGTTGACGCGACCAACATTGCAACGCCTGGGAAATGACCATCCGCGAGAACAGGCTATTCAGCCCCTGTTGATTAACCAGTGGCAAAAAAACGTCGGGATAAATATAGCCATTGGATTGATCGCAAAGCCGCGACAGCACTTCAAAACCTATGATTTCCTTGGTCTTGAGGTTGATCTTAGGTTGATAGCAGAGAATTAATTGTTCATCTTTAAGCAATTGCCGCACATTGATATTGGCCGCCCTGTTTTGCACGATCGATTGATGTTGATGCGCATGATGTCTATCCGTGGATGCTTCTAACAATGGCGTTAAAATATCATTCACGTTGATAGGCTTAGCAAATACCCCCAGCAAGTTGAGCCTCAGCACTGTGATGATATTGTCCACCAGCTCTAAAGTCCGTTTATCCGAAGAGCTGATCACCGCAATCGGAATCGCGGCAAAACGGGGCTCGGAGGCCAACATATTGATGACTGCGATTCCATCTCCTTGGTCCATCTTGAGATCTATGATGATCAAATCAAGCACCACTTCGATGTCAATAATCAGTTCTATGCCTTGATTACCATTACAGGCCTCATAGATCTGCACATTATCGTCAACCAAGAACTTATGGATATCGGCTTTCATGGTTTCTCGAATAAAGCGCTGATCATCTATGATGAGAATATTCATATAGGGGTCTCTAACTGCATGAAGAAAATGGGATCGATCGTTTGGGATTTTGATGAAGGAATGACGGAAAGCTTGAGTAGATTACGATTTGCCATCACCTCTGTGCGACTGGAAAAAAACGAATAGTTTTTTATCGGTTTGCAGCAACTTTCTATCGTTCTCACTTTGAAAATGGGTAACTTAAATTGCGTTAACTTTCGTTTTAATGACTCATCACAGATATTAAAACTTAAAAACTTGAGTGAGCGACTCGCAGCCAATTCATTGAGATAAACAGACATCATGTAGTTTTCAATATAGGGAGTCACACCAAAAGATGAGAACACCATCAAGGTATCTGGTAAGGCTTGGCTGTTATGGTTAATCACCTCGAATAAGTCCACCTCATCATTCATAAATTCGAGGGCGATTTTGCCCTGAGTGCGACAAAACAGACTATGTCCGACTATCTGATCGCCCGAGCTAAACGCAACAACTAATGACAGACCATGGAAAAACGGTTGAGATAAGTTACGGCTCACAAAGGATAAACGCGGATTACTTTCATAAACCAAACTGAGTTGCAGTAACGCCATGAAGTTATGATGGTGGCTCTCGATAAATTCGACACGATAAGGCGTATTGCGGTAGTACGGATGGTCACTGCGTTCTATGTTGGACTCAAAAAGGTTAATCAGGGCTAAGCCTTCGTTGATAAACTTTTTATCCTCCCGATAAATATCAAAGAGTTCAGAGCCAAATATTTCAACAATTTCAGACTGTTTAGCAAGGGATGGGATGTTAACCCCTCGCTCCCAACGGCTAATCGTGATGGAATCTAAGGTATCGAACAGACAACTTTTTTGCCTGAGCAAACCACATAAATCTTCTTGGGAAAGGTTATTCTCTGTGCGGGTGTGTTTTAAGAAATTGGAGAATGTCTGTGCACTTGTTTTGTTTTGATAGGAGATAGGTGTACAAATCATATCGCGTTCCATCTGTATTTTTTACTTTATCTAGCAGCTCCATATATGTCGTATGGTCGATGTCATCTATTGGCTCTGGATGTCTATATGTATAAGTAATCCAAATGCGCTTAAGTCCCTCGATGAAATAAAGTCCAGTGATATTTTCGTCACTCACCACTTAGTTGCTCCATTTCAGCTTAATGTTCACCACGTTTTTGCAATAGGAAAGTGAGTATAAATGGCATTGTTTATCTGAGACCATGGCACAGTTAAAATAGCGACAATAAAAAAGTGTCTAGGGTCTGTTGATCTTTCGAGAGTGATTTTTAGACAGCATGGCAAGACGTTATAATTTGCTTCGCCAAAAGTAACCATAACCTCAAGCCATGCCAAGACTTATGCTAACCGATGCACGCTGGGAAAAGCTATTTCATTTAATGAAAAGCACAGGCCGTGTTTATGACAAACCTGAACATAGACAAACATTCGAAGGTATTCTTTACCGGCTTAGAACAGGTATCCCTTGGCGAGATTTACCTAAAGAGTTCGGTCATTGGAGCACGGTCTTTAGACGGTTTCATTTATGGTCTAAGAAAGGCGTTCTAGCACATTTATTCAAGGCCTTAGCCAACCTTGCTGATATAGAATGGGTCTTTATTGATGGCTCGATAGTGCGGGCTCACCAGCACAGTGCAGGTGCAGCGACGCTAAATAATGAGAGTATTGGTAAAAGTCGAGGCGGTAATTCAACCAAAATTCACTTAGCCGTCGACAGCGGAGGATTACCGATTTATTTCGAATTATCAGAAGGCCAAAAACACGATATTACACACGCCCCCAGCTTAATTGAACACCTGAAGCAGGTTGATACCGTCATTGCAGATAAAGGTTATGACAGCGATGCATTTCGTGAACTTATCGCAAATAAAGGCGGGAAATCTGTTATTCCAAGGCGCCGCTATAAGAATACACCTCAAGAAAGAGTCGATTGGTGCTTATATCGGTATCGACATTTAGTGGAGAATGCTTTTGGAAGAATTAAACATTATCGAGCAATATCAACAAGGTATGACAAGCTAGCAAGAAATTACGCCAGTATGGTGTCACTGGCGTTTATGTTAATGTGGCTGCCGATGTATTGCTGAACACCATTTGTACAGCAAAGATCAACAGACCCTAGTCATTCATCCGGTAAAATCATTACCATCATCACTCGCCACTCACTCAGCGGAATCACAGTTCAGCCAGCATAACGCTTATGAGCCTTGCGCAATAACCATTAATGGTGAAATTGATTGGTTATGCGTTAAATATTCAATTATTAACATATAATGCCGACAAATTTCTCACCTAACTTCACTTTTAAGGCATAAAAATTCACGCTTTGAATAAATAAAAACAAAAAATACGCTTGAAAATGCAGACAGGACATCTTGTTACTCGCTTATGACTTAAGCCAGCCAACTGCGAAAATAGGTGGGTAATTGGCCCGTCCAGCGTTTAAAAGAACGCCTGAAATTACTGGCGTCGCTGAAGGATAATGAGTTGGCAATTGTGTGGGCGTCCTGCGAAGGTGTGGCTAAAAAATACAGGGCTTTGATTAAACGGTTTTCATCGACGAGTTGGCCAAAGCTTAAATCCATTTCAGCCAAGCGGCGCTTTAAGGTCGCTGGGCTCATCGATAGTTTTTCTGCCATCTCTGGCAAACTTAAGTTATCCCGCATCAGCGACAAACGAGTACCCGCCGCCAACCCGAGCCTATATTCACTGGCAAAAATGTATAACGGAGCGATTGAAATAGCCCTTGGCGCGGAATGACAGAATGAAAAGTAGAATGAGTCACAACGTGAGGTGCGGGTTGTGATTCAAAGCTACCGATGTTGAAGGGATTTCACTCTACCAAGGTGCGAGCATTCACGGCAAACAACAAGATTTGCTGGTGGTATCCAGTCAAGGCAATAACAGTTATCTGCTTTATCAAGCAAGCGCGCCTTACGCACAGGTGGGACGTTTCCGCATTGGCGTGAACTTGAACGGGATGGAAAACGGCCGCGAAACCAGCATCGACGGCAGCGCCGAAACCGATGGGCTAGCCGTCACGCATTTGCCCGTCGGCAGCGGTGTGTGGCAACAGGGTATGCTGGTAGTGCAGGATGGTCACAACCACTTACCCGATGCCAACCAAGCTTTTAAATGGTTACCTTGGAGCAGCATAGTCAAACAACTCAACATCCACTAAGGTCAGTTTGCTGACAAAATGGCACAGCGCAAAAAGCATCAAGTGACAAGTGACAAGAATTGACAAATGAAAAGTGTAGAAAAGGCTTTTGTGCTTTGGATGAAAGGTTTGAACTAAACCTTGGGAGCTGTACTTAGCATGAGCTTTGGCATTCGCGTTTAAAGCAAGTTTTAGGGCTGATTTCGTAAGTGAGTTATTTGAACTTGGCGTAATAGTGAGCGACTAGCGCTATCTGGCTGTAAATTGAGGTATTCACTCATTATGCGCTAGATATGCAAATCGAAAACTATAAACCCCGTAAATTTTCTAACCATCATGCAATAAATTGAATAGTTAATCATAAAAAAGAGGTTGGTCGTATTCTACGGCTAACCTCTTTTCTTTCAGTCAGGCGATAAATCAGACGTTTTATCAAACAACCAGACTCATGACTATAAACCGGCCCTTCAAAAAGCCAATCCATAGAAAAAAATCAACTCAGTGACTAAAGTCTACTCATGTAAAAGCTAACTCATACCAGAGCGACCTTAATACAACACTCATTCCTTACTAGCATGAAACAGCAAGCCGTAGAAACAACGGCAAATCGCATGCGTGAAAATAGCGAGTGCAAAACTAACGCCAGCTAAAAGCCATGTCCGCTAAATTTGGCAGACATGGGATTAGGATTAGCTGCGTTTAGTGCCCCACGGATCGTTATCATCCGTCGACGGGCCAGGTCCTGAACGCTCTGTCAGTTTTGAATCATTTCTTTGCTCGTTTCTGGGTTCGCTTCGGCGCTGGGAGCTGCTATTCGATGAACCATAGCTAGAACCTGTTCCGCGTCCACCCGCAGGTTTTTTGCCTGCGCTTTTACCCGAGCTATATCCAGAGTTTGGACGGCGGTTACCCGCTTCGTACTCGGCGCTGGCTTTGGCCTGCATTTCAGCGATAGAGGCTAATGTCAGTTCCATCGGTTTACGCGGCGCGATACCTGAGGCAAAACCTCGCTCACGTGGCTTGAGATCAAACTGCTCACCGACGGCTTTAGGCATACGCTTAAATCGGTACAGGTAGAAGTTTTCCACTTTCTCCCGCGCCCATTCGGTTTTTTTGAGGAAAATGACACTGGCCTCAATGGTCGGGTTGGTGTTAAAGCAGCCTAGCTTTAATGCCGCGAATAAAATTTTCCAACCGTAAAAATCGACTAACTCAGTGATCATTGTCTCGAGTTTGAGGCCGTGTAATGGGTTGTTTTGTTGCTCTTCTATCATGGGAATTCCAAATTCAGCCCAATTGGCTGATTTTACTGTATTAGTTTACGGTATTGAGTTATCAAATTAGTTACTGAATTCGCGACTAAACGGGCTATGACAGCTATAACATTATTTAATTAAGCCATTAAAATCACTTAAGTCATTTAAGCCATCTAGGCGAATGATGGCACTCGCTCAGCTATTCGTTTCGTTAAGTGACGGCACTAGCATGCAGCGTTATATGCTTGAATCGTTAATCTTACTAGACCCAAAACTTGCATATAGAGCAGTTAACTATTAGCCGCATAGCCGCAAAATCTGCTTTCTCAGCAAAACTGTGGGAATAATAACGGTAAATAAGCTAAACGCCTCCTTTTATTTGTTCTGGCAGGGTTTGGCATCGGCTTTAGTGCGGGGAATACGCCGCAACTCAAGTCGCCATGAAGGCTTGAATCTACCATCGGCACCTATCATTAATAGAGAGCACTACATACTTAATAGATGTCACTTCATAGATAGGCATTTTATATAGAGACTTCATAGGTAGACGCTTAGATAAGAGATACTTAACAGACCTTCACTCAGTAGCAAGCTCAAACCTGTCCCAATTTTTGCCGATAAACCGCTTACGCCTTCGCTCATCCTCAAAATAAACGCAACTGAAACGGCTCGATTTATAGCTGCGCATCACATACTTGCTCGCATCTTTAGCCCTTAGTCTGTATACTCCGCGACCTTATTATCCCAACTTTAATGTTTTGGCTTAGAGTGGGTGAAGCGCATGTTTCATTTTGAGGCTTGTTTGTCACAATCCCTGTTAGCAAATACCTAGGAAAGCTCCTTTGATCTCTACCGCGAACATCACGATGCAGTTTGGCCCTGAGCCATTGTTTGAAAACATTTCAGCGAAATTTGGCAATGGTCACCGCTATGGTTTGATCGGCGCGAATGGCTGTGGCAAATCGACCTTTATGAAGATCCTCAGCGGAGCTTTAGCGCCAACCTCTGGCAATGTGTCCATCACGCCCGGCTTAAAAGTCGGTACCCTAAGCCAAGATCAGTTCGCGTTTGAACAATACAGTGTGATCGATGCGGTGATCATGGGGGATGTTGCCCTGTGGAAAGTCAAACAGGAACGTGATGCCATTTACGCCAATCCGAATATGACTGAAGAAGATGGCATGCGCGTTGGCGATCTTGAAAGTGAATTTGCCGAAATGGATGGCTACAGCGCAGAAAGCCGCGCCGGTGAAATCCTGCTCGAAGCGGGTATTGAAGAATCTTTCCATTACGGCCTAATGCAACAAGTGGCACCGGGCTGGAAACTACGGGTGCTGTTGGCACAAGCGTTATTTGCCAATCCAGATATTCTGCTGCTCGACGAACCAACCAACAACTTGGACATCCATACCATTAGCTGGTTAGAAGCCGAGTTGAACAAACGTAAATGCACCATGATCATTATTTCCCATGATAGGCATTTCTTGAATGCTGTCTGTACCCACATGGCCGATATCGATTATGGCGAACTGCGCATTTACCCAGGTAACTACGAATACTTCCTCGCCCAATCCTCTTTGATCCGCGAGCAATTATTGTCGGGCAACGCCAAGAAAAGCGCTGAAATCGAAGAACTGCAAGACTTCGTTAACCGCTTTGGTGCCAACGCTTCTAAAGCGAAGCAAGCTAGCTCGCGTGCTAAGAAGATGGATAAGATCAAACTCGATGATGTCAAATCATCTAGCCGTATCCACCCTTCTATTCGTTTTGATGCCGGCAAAAAAATGCATCGCCAAGCGCTGATCCTCGAAGATCTCGCCCACGGGTTTGATGGCGAACAGTTATTCCAAGGCGGCGACTTGATCCTCGAAGCTGGTGCAAAATTAGCGATTATCGGCGAGAACGGCGTGGGTAAAACCACCTTCCTACGTTGCTTAGTTAATGATTTAGAACACAATAAAGGCGTGATCAAGTGGTCAGAAAACGCATCAATCGGCTACTGCCCGCAAGACAGCAGTGACGAATTTGATAATGACTACACGCTAATGGATTGGATGTCACAGTGGCGCCAACCCAAGCATAACGATCTGATGGTACGCGCCATGTTAGGCCGTCTGCTGTTCACCGAAGACGACGCTAACAAGAAGGCCCGTAATTGCTCAGGCGGAGAGAAAAACCGCTTGTTATTCGGCAAGTTAATGATGCAAGACATCAACGTGCTGATCATGGACGAACCGACCAACCACATGGACATGGAAGCCATCGAAGCATTAAATAATGCGTTGAAAGATTTTGAAGGCACTTTGATATTTGTCAGCCATGACCGTGAGTTTGTATCGTCACTCGCTACACGTATCATTGATATTAAAGATAAAAAAATAATTAACTTCCAAGGTACCTTCGATGAGTACCTTTCAAGCCAAGCTGAAATGGAAGCGAGAAAAAGCGCATAGTATTATTCGGCTAACTTACGCCAATTAACCCAGCGTTATCGTATTAAAGAGTCGTCATTGGTTATCCAGTGACGACTTTTTTATTGGGCTAAATAATGATTTAAAAACCTGAAGAGAGTCATGGCTTGCCCTGCAAACAACGTTGCATAATTTGATAAGCAATCGCATTCACTTGCTCTTGAGTGAATATAGCGGCATTCATCTTAGGAAGCGTAATAGCGACTTGCTTATGATTAATGATAGGAAACGGTGGTTTAGTTTGTGACTTCACCATCCACCCGGGAAATACGAGTACAGGCATTACCGGAATAGATTGGCCTACAGCCTTTGTGAGCCATTCACTCACCCACTTAGCTTGACGTTGAGCTTGTTCAATCGGTGCCGTTTCAGTCCAAGACGGAAACACCAATTTCCCATCACGGTAAAACAACTCATGTGCCTTATGTTGCCCTCCATTTGACTCATTCTTCTTATCACTGTACCACTTATGCCGCCCCTTAGTTTCAATGGCAAACACACCATTAATCCCCACGACTAAGTGATCAATGTTAAAACCATCGGCTTGAATATCATGGAAAACTTGATAACCCAATCCCTGCAAACGCATTAGTTCGGCTGCGGTCGCTAATTCGGCCGTATGCCCCAAACGTAACTTAGTCAATCGAGTCATACTACGATAGGTTTTGGCCACAAAATAAATTGGGCCGAGTACAATGAATCCAATAAATGCCAAAGGAAATGTTCCTTTGTCGAGGTATCCCCTTAATCCTTCAAATGCAAACGGAATGGTGACAACGATGACCGACATGAGCATTGCGCTCAAAATATCAAATTGCAGCTCTTGGATCTGTTTTTGAATGCCAAAACCAGGCAATCTGTTCAACTTTTCCCTATCAATAGGCAGCTTTACCGTTCTGTCTCTATGCCGTATAACAAAAAACATAGGGACTAAAATCGCTCCCATACCCAACAAAATAAGTGAAACTGAAAAAATCCCTTTTAGTAACTCTGTCATACCTTTCCTTTAAAAATTAGATAATTAAGATTCTGAGACTGAATAAACGCTACTTACTTCTTTGTTTCTAAATTGCTGTGCTCGATAAGTCATTATCTATCGCGTTAAAAGGCACTAAGGTTTTTTTATCGAGCCAGAGTGGTGAGCGATTTTGCCCTGCAAGCTGATAGGCCCAAGTGGTGATGGCTTCGGAGCGATCACTTTCACAGACGAAATATCGGCTGAGTTCAGAATGTAACGCTTGGCCATGCTGGATAATGTTTTGCTCATACCAGTTATCTTTGTGACGCTGTGCGGCAAGATGATCGCGTTTATTGTTATTGCAACTGCTATGAGCGAGGACAAAATTATGCCCTAAATCATTAGGATATCGTGCCCAAGGAATAAAGTGATCCACTTCGCCAGTTTCTTTTAATGACTTATGGCAATAGAAGCATTGGCCCTTTTGGATATCAAGCAGCACAGGTCTAGCGTGAGTGATCGTCTGTCGGTCACTGCCAAATAGAAACTCGCTTAAATTGCCTTTACTGCCAATAACGACCTGATTTGCGGGAAACTCGGCGACTTTCTGCACCCATTGTGTGCGAGCTAATGACACCACTAAATCATGAAATCGCCTGAAGCAGAATGCGATACCCGGATTCAACTCGATATAATTTTTAGTTTTATCATGGGGATAAAGAAAACAATCTGCGTTTCGAGACAAAATTTGTAAGCGCCATAACGGGCCCTCTTTAACGGTGCCGCGCGTTTTACTCAATAGAGCAGGATAACTAAGATGCGCTTTTAACTGGGATAAACTGTTAACGCCTTGATTACGTAGCTCAATCAAACTGTTGATTAAGGCTGATTGCTTTCCATTATTTTGAAGTAGAACAAAATGCGCATTAACAGCACCAAAAGGTAAAGAGTGTTGCCAATAGAGTTCAATAAACTTCTCTACTAGCTCATCAATACTGATTAGGGTTTTCTGTTCAGGATCGGCATTGAGTATTAATGGCCGTTCGATGCAGACATCTGCGATCGCATGCAGTAAGGCAAATTTGTATGTTGCAACAAAATCCCCTTCAACCAACAGACGTTGTAAATAGCTAATAAATTCAACTTGTCTTCTCGCATCAATCGGCATGATGACGACCCTGAATAATGGCGTTTGCTTCGGGAACAGTAACGTTTGGGACGGCTTTTGGTGTAAATACGAGGGTCTGCCAATGCACTTGCGTGCGACCGAGTTTGTCAGTTTCATCTTGACTCGAATCTTTGAGTGCTAGCTGGCAATCTGCAGCCAGTGCGAGCAATTCATCTGCACTGACTGGGTGCATAACGCGGGCATCGGGGCTTGGACCATGGCGCAAACTGATGACTAAAAGGCCCGTTGAATTGAGTAAACCTGAGAGTGTTGCTAGTGCTAGTGGGCGCTCAGAGGGAGATAAATGCATCCACACAGCGCTGAGTAAAATCAGATCGAACTGTTGTGCTAGGCCAACTACTTTTTGTAGCTGAGGTAAACCATCCTCAATCCAACGAACGGGCAGATCCAGCGTTAACATCTGCCCTATTTTCGCTAAAGCAATAGCAGGTTCGATTGCAAAAATTTGCGTCTCTTTGCTCTGTGCCTTTTTGGCTAAATAATGCACATCCCGCCCTGAGCCTGCTCCCACATCCAGTATCGATAGTTTGTCTCTCGCGAGGATCGGCAAAAGATGATGTAACCAACTTGAATGCACTTCTTCAAAGGTTTTAGACAAATACTGCGCCGAGAGTGTTACGGCATTGCCATTATAAAACGCTATGCTCACTGACAAAGATCCTTTTGCAACAAGTGATTGTTTTTAATGACGCTAACTTATCACAATCACTTTTGATACAAAATACACATCATCATTATCCTGCTGTTTTGCATAAAATATTTTGCGTTTTGCTGTTTTATACCACAACCCGAGTATTGGCGATTGAAAAAGGAAGTCTATTTAGGCGGGTGGCATCTGTGCATTTCCCCGTCGTTTTTTTCGCAGTGGTTTACACTCTATTAGTCAGTCAAAAGATACATGCAATTGATTGAATCTGTTACATCCTTCTGTTGAGAACAGTGTCAATTTAAGTATCGGTATAAACGGGTTTTATCGTCCCGAGGTAGCGACCACACGGAGAAACCTAGGGCTCAATCATTTAGGATATCTATTGCCTATGAGTTTTGAAGATTCGTTAGAGCAACTTAAACGACAGTTTTTACATGCACTGCCGGATAAAAAGAAACAAATCATTACCCTGTGGATTTCATTGCGTAAAAATTGGAATGCACACATGTTGTCGGCTGTGTATCGTGAGGTGCATAACTTAAAAGGATCGAGCGAGACCTTTGGATTGTCGGATACCAAACACATAGTCGATAAACTTGAGCTGCAGCTTAAAGGGTTGCTCAATGCGCCAGCTCCCGAACTACCAACGATCAAGGGTTTAGATACCCTCTTCCACCAGTTGTTGCAAAACAATATGCGCGGTCAACCGTCGGCGCCAGTGGTGGAGGCGCAAATGCAGCAAAGCCCCTATAAACCGGCTAAGGCGCGGCATGATCACCATATTGCCATCATAGAGGACGATGGTAATGTCGGCGCGATGATCACAAAGCAACTGCGAGAGTTCGGTTTTAGTGTGCAGCATTTTTTGAATTTCACGAGCTTTCTGGCGGTGCAAAATGAAACGCCCTTCGATCTGATTCTATTGGATTTAATTCTGCCCGATTGGACTGAAGAGGCCTTGTTCGAAGCAGCCACAGAGTTTGAGAAGAACAATACCCGAGTGTTTGTTTTATCCTCGCGGGGGGATTTTGACATGCGGTTGCTGGCCATTCGTGCCAACGTTAGCGAATATTTTGTCAAACCTGCGGAAACCACTTTATTGGTGCGCAAAATCCATCAATCTCTCAAGATGTCAGAGAAGCAGCCCTTGAAGGTGTTACTGGTGGATGATCAGCAATCTATGGTGGATTATTTTTCAAGCCTGTTACGCAGTCACGGTTTGATGGTGAAAGGGTTATCGAGCGCCGAGCAAGTCTTGCCTGCCCTTGAGCAGTTTGAACCCGATTTGTTTATCTTCGATTTATACATGCCTGAGGTGAACGGGCTTGAACTGGCAAAAATGATACGCCAACTGGATAAATACACCTCTAGCCCAATTCTCGTGTTGAGCTCTGACGATACTATGCAGAATAAAGTCAGCATCATACAAGCAGGATCGGATGACCTAATTTCGAAGCAAACCGCGCCGAGTTTATTTGTCGCGCAAGTGATATCCCGCGCCCAACGTGGCCATGATATTCGCAGTTCGGCAAGCCGCGACAGCTTAACAGGATTGTTAAACCATACCCAGATTCTGGTTGCCGCGAGGCGCTGCTATAACGTGGCAAGGCGAATTAACTCTCAGGTTTGTATCGCCATGTTCGATTTAGATCACTTCAAAAAAGTGAACGATACCTATGGCCATGCCGGTGGTGATAAGGTGTTGCTAGCCTTTGCCCATCTTTTACAACAATCCTTACGGCAAACTGACTTTACCGGTCGCTATGGCGGTGAGGAATTTATGTTAGTGCTGCCAGATATGCAAAAACCACTGGCGATCGCTAAGTTAAATGCGATCCGCGAGAGCTTTAGCCATATCGTCTTTGTCGAAGATGGCGTCGAGTTTAAGGTGACGCTCAGCGGCGGTTTAGTGTTCTCGGACGAATGTGAGGAGTTTCAAGATTGTCTGTTACTGGCGGATAAGCACTTATACGAGGCGAAACGTTTAGGCCGAAATCAATTAGTGTTTTCACCAAGTGAGCAGGATTGAACGCCATTCACTCATCCGGTGCATGAGTCTGGCCGTAATGTCATTCGTTTGGCTCACCACCATATTGATGGTTACTTTTGAACTTCATTAAAAGCAGCAATCACAGTGAGCTTAAGTGGTTGATAAGTTTGCTCGGCATCTGCGACAACTCCACCACATAATCCACCGCGCGGCACTTTATCGCTTCCCTTGGCATGCCAAATACCACACAACTTTGTTCATCTTGGGCAAAAGTGGTGACGCCTTTTTGATGCAGCGCCACCATGCCTTCGGCGCCATCTTTGCCCATGCCAGTTAAAATCATCGCGCTGATATTGGGCGCGGCACATTGGGCCAAGGTCATAAACATCACATCGACCGAAGGTCTGTGGCCACTGACCTTTTCATCTTGGGTTAATTTGACTTTATAACTACCACCCACTTTGATGATCTCAAGGTGATGATCTCCTGGTGCAACATAGGCATAACTGGGTAAGAGTCGTTCCCCATGCTCCGCTTCTTTAACAGTGATCCGTGACTGTCGGTTTAAACGTTCCGCAAAAGTGCGGGTAAACCCCGCTGGCATATGTTGGGTGATCACTATCGGTGGCATAGCCGCAGGTAAATGCTGTAATACATACAAGATGGCTTCGGTGCCGCCTGTAGAGGCGCCTATCGCAACTAGATGTTGTGTCAGGGTTGCATTGGCCAATACCGGCCGCTTACTCGACACTGGTCGTACTGGCTCAACAAATTTCTGCGGCTTGATGATTTTGGCTTTCGCGGCGGATTTGATTTTATCTAAAATAAAATCCTGATAATCATGGATACCTTGGGGCGAGTCTAATTTTGGTTTAGGGATAAAATCCACCGCGCCTAAGGCCAAGGCATTAAAGGTCGCATCCGCGCCCTGCTCGGTTAACGAGGAAATCATCACTACCGCTGTGGGTCTGGCT
Organism: Shewanella baltica; assembly: GCF_900456975.1. Lineage (NCBI taxonomy): Bacteria > Pseudomonadati > Pseudomonadota > Gammaproteobacteria > Alteromonadales > Shewanellaceae > Shewanella > Shewanella baltica. Next base: position 2,019,961 of record NZ_UGYM01000002.1, on the reverse strand, counting down.
TTCATCAAGCGGTCCAGAAAGGTTAAGCCATCCACTTTAGGCATTTCGATGTCTAAGGTGATCACATCGGGGCGAAATTGATTCACCAGATCCTTGGCCTCAAAGGCATCGGCAGCTTGCCCAACCAGAGACAGTTCAGGATCAGCCTCAATCATTTTACCGAGTAGGCTGCGCATCAGCGCGGAATCATCAACAACTAGCACTTTGATCGTCATAACTTAATCACCAAATAGTTCAACGTCACCGCCCGTGGGGAGATTACGAACCCGTAAGCGGTACTCGCTTTCTCGGTCAAGAATCGTGCTGTTATGCATGGTTTTAATTTTGCGAACTTTCACTTTGCCCGTATGGGGGAAAAAATACACTTTGCGCGGATACACATCGAGTAAATCGGCGGCCATTATGGGGATGTTTTCCAGATTGAGGTATTCAATCACAAACTCGGCATTACGCTCGCCAATGTTGTGCACGGTAAAGCCACGTAACATATTGCCCCCCCCAAACACTTTCGCTTCGAGTGAATTGCGCTGCGCGCCAAGCTTGAGCAAGTCATTGATTAATAGCTCCATTGCATATACACCGTAACGTGCTGAGTCAGCGAGTACCCCAGTGCAATTGCTGTTATCGCTTGGCAATAAAAAGTGATTCATCCCGCCAATTTTGAGCTTAGGATCATACAAACACACGGACACGCAGGAGCCAAGCACTGTCACTATCATGGTGTCTTCACGGGTCGCAAAATATTCGCCGGGTAAGATTTTCACCGCATCGCAACCAAAATGATGGTCATGATAGCGATTCGGCTCTGTAATGGCATATTCGATATTAGGTTTTAGCACTCATGAGCCCCTTCACTGGCCGATAGGTTGTTTGGCCAACGGCAGTGATGATTTGCGGGAACATGTTAAAATTTTCCGAATGTCCCGCTATATAAAGCCCATCCTCGCTGAGGGAGTTCATCATGTGTTTTAAAATGACTTCCTGTGTTTCTTTATCGAAATAAATCATCACATTACGGCAAAAAATCACATCGATTGGCGTTTTTAACGGCCAAAATGAATCGAGTAAATTGATGCGGGTGAACTTGAGCATTTGTTTTAATTCGGGCACCACGCGCACATTGCCCAACTGTGAACCGCGTCCGCGGTGAAAAAAACGTTTCTTGCGGATATCGCTAACAGTATCAATCCGGTCTAAGGGATAAATACCCATTTCAGCCTTTTTTAGTACGCCGCTGTCGATATCGGAGGCAATGATCTCGATAGGCGTTTTAAAACTATTAAAATGCTCAGCGACAGCAATGGCGATCGAGTATGGTTCTTCTCCTGTGCTACTGGCCGCACACCAGATCCTGCGGGTATCTGGATTATCGATTAAATATTGCTTTAACACCTCAAAGTGATGCGGTTCCCTGAAAAAAGCCGTTTGATTGGTGGTTAACGCATTAATAAATTCTTGGTGTTCGTTTTCATGGCTTAACAGATACTCAAAATAAGCCGAGAATCCGGCTAATTTCAATGTCCTGATCCGCCGCACTAAACGGCTATACACCATAGCATCCTTGCTATCGGCGAGTTTGATCCCTGCTAAGCGGTACAGCGTCGTCCGCGCAGTATTAAAGTGCACCGAGGTATAGGCAAACTCTCGCTCCAATGGTTTGTTTTCGCTCAATTAAAATTCTTCCCATTCATCTTGATCTTGCTTCATGGGCTTCATCGCATTGGTTTTAGGTTTCTCTGTCACCCTTGATTTTGCCATAGGTTGAAGCTGCTTCATGGGTTTCATCGCCTTAGCTTTGGGCGCCGCTAATCTCGCGTTGCTCTGCCTTGGGGCTTCATCCTCATCGTCTACACGAAAACTTGCAACACTGTCTGAGAGTTGCTGTGCTTGGGATTGCATGCTTTCAGCGGCGGCGGCCGCTTCTTCAACCAATGCCGCATTTTGCTGTGTCATTTCATCCATTTGCACCACAGCTTTGCTGATTTCATCAATACCGATTGCCTGCTCATTAGACGCTGAGGCGATTTCCGCCATGATGTCGTTCACCCGTTTAATGGCGATGACGATTTCCTTCATGGTATCGCCGGACTTACCGACAAGGCTGTTGCCACTCTCGATTTTAGACACGGAATCCGAGATCAATGCCTTGATATCTTTAGCGGCATTGGCCGAGCGTTGGGCTAAACTGCGCACTTCTGATGCGACTACAGCAAAGCCACGCCCTTGCTCACCCGCCCGCGCAGCTTCAACAGCGGCATTAAGCGCTAAGATATTGGTTTGGAATGCAATGCCATCGATAACACCAATGATGTCGGCAATCTTACGCGCCGATTCATTAATCGATGCCATGGTCTGTACGACTTGCTGGATAAGCTCACCACCGTCCACTGCCACTTCCGAAGCTTTAGAGGCTAAGGCATTGGCTTGGCTGGCGTTATCCGCATTGAGTTTCACTGTACCTGTGAGTTCCTCCATGCTGGCGGAAGTTTCTTCTAGGCTCGAAGCTTGCTCTTCGGTGCGGCTGGATAAATCGGCGTTGCCTTGGGCAATTTCTGCTGAGGCAGTATTAATGGTATCCGCCGCTCGTTGAATATCTTGGATCATGAAGGATAGCTTTTCAGCGGTTTGATTTGAGTAGTTTTTCAAATCATTAAAAGTGCCTTCATAATCGTTATAAATGCGGGTAGTCAGATCGCCATCCGCCAGCGCCATCAGTACGCGCGCCACATCTTGCAGTCCACGGTCCGAGGTTTCAATTAACGAATTCAAGTTGTTCGCCAGCATCAGGAAGAAACCTTGCTTGCCTTCGGTGTCCGCCCTTTGGGAGAAATCACCCGCTGCTGCTGCGGTCACAATGCGGGAAATCTCTTGCTCAGTTTGCACTTCAATGGTGCGGTCGAGCCATTCAACCACAGTCCCTAAGCGCTCGCCTTCTTTTGACACTATGGGGCTAGCCGTTAAACGGAAATGGCAACTAGCGACCTTAATCAGCGATTCATATTTACGGTCTAATTTATCAAGTAAACTCGCTTGGTGGGCAGGATTACGATGGAAGATATCCATCGAGCTGCCGAGGATTTTATCCACGGAAAAGTGTGGTAAGGCCTGCCTAATTTCGTGTTCAGACTGGCGTAACATGGCTTCGACCGAGCGATTCATATAAATGATCGTACGGTTAGCATCGGCGATCATGACGTTGGTACTGGTATTGTTGAGCGCTTCCATAATGCGCTGGGTTGCGCGCTCGGCTTCAATACTTTCGGTGCGATCTATCCACTCGACACCTGTGCCTAAATGCTTATTTTCAGCCGTGATAATCGGCGTCAGAATCAACCTAAAGGTACGCTTGCCAATGGTGATTTGTGCAGTATGGGACTGAGTCAAACGCTCTAATAGGTTGCGTTGATGCGCTGGATTTTTATGGAAAATATCAATATTACTGCCGATCAGTTTAGCGACCGAGAATTGGGGTAACTCTTTACGAATATCGTCCTCGGCCTCTTGAAGCAAGCGGACGACGGCTTTATTCGCATAGATGATATTGCGCTGACTGTCAGCAATCATGAAGCTGTTGCCACTGTTATCGAGTAGCTGAAAATAGCGCTGACGCTCTTCATCCCTTTGTTCACGCGCTTCATCATTGCCAAAAAATTTGAAGATACTCATTATTGTTACTCCTGATCAGTCAGACTATTTGCATCAATTAGACCCAGCTCATCACTGCTGATCAGAGCCTGAATATTTACTAAAATGATCATCTTATCCTCGACTGTGGCTAAGCCTTTGAGATAGCGACTATCGAACGCCACACCAAATTCTGGTGCGGGTAAGATCTCCTCCGCTGATAGCTTAATCACATCGGATACGGCATCGACCACTATGCCGACAATGCGCTCGAACACGTTGAGCATAATGACGATAGTGAACTCGTTATAAGTGACTGCTCCAACAGCAAATTTCATCCGTAAATCCACTATGGGCACTATGTCACCGCGTAGATTAATCACGCCTTTTATAAAGCTAGGGGCGTTGGCAATTTTGGTGACTGACTCATAACCGCGAATTTCTTTCACAGACATAATATCGAGGGCATAGTGCTCTTCGCCCAGCATAAAACTCAAAAACTCCACCTCATCATGGGAGTTGTATTCCACTTTGGCAGTCATAGTTGATCGACTCTCCATGGCTATTTCCTTAATTTTTTATGTGCAGAGCGAGCGATTCGACATCGAGGATCAAAGCGACGCTGCCATCGCCCATGATGGTGGCGCCGGAAACTCCGGGGATCCTGCGATAATGTTTTTCAAGACTCTTGATCACGACTTGCTGCTGGCCAACTAAGGCATCAACGCACAGGCCAAAGCGCTTGTGGTTGCTTTCGAGCAATACCACTATGCCCTCTTCAGGGCTCTTCGCATTGGGCTCAATTTCCATCAGCTGATAAAGGTTAAGTAGAGGTAAGTATTCTTCACGTACTTTTAAGAGTCTTTCTTTGGCTAGAAATTTGAGTTGTTCAGTTTGCGGCTGAATGGATTCAATGATGTGCACTAAGGGCAAAATGTAGATCTGATTTCCCACAGAAACTGTCATACCATCGACAATCGCCAGCGTAAGTGGCAATTGGATTTCAAAGGTTGAACCTTGACCCTCAGTGGACTCAATATCAATGCGTCCGCCTAAGGCTTCAATATTACGGCGCACCACATCCATACCGACACCGCGGCCAGACACATCTGTGACTTCCAGCGCGGTTGAAAATCCTGCGGCAAAAATCAATTGCCAAATTTGCTTGTCGCTACTGTTATCAGCCACTTGCAAACCGTTTTCCCGCGCCTTTTGAATAATGCGCTCACGGTTTAACCCCGCGCCATTATCATGCACAGCGATAACAATATTGCCACCCCTTTGGCTGGCTTTTAGGGACAATACGCCCACTTCGGATTTACCCGCTGCTAGTCGTTTCTCTGGTTTTTCGATGCCGTGATCTAAGCTATTGCGCACTAAATGGGTCAGCGGATCGACAAGCTTTTCAATCATGCCCTTATCAATTTCTGTGTTGCCACCTTCAATCACGAGATTGACGTTTTTACCCAGTTGCTCAGAAAGATCCCTCACCAAACGATTGAAACGGTTAAACACAAAAGATACCGGCAGCATACGCACCGACATCACAGCTTCTTGCATCTCACGGGTATTACGTTCCAATTCATTAAGTGCAGTCTTAAGGCGTTCGCCTAAATCGCCCGTCATTTCATTGCCAATAAGCGTTAGCATGGACTGAGTGATCACCAGCTCGCCCGCTAGATTGACCAGAGTATCTATTTTAGAAGTTTCGACCCTTAAGGTGGCATCCTGAGCCGACGCGGCTGGTTTTTTAGCCGCTGCTTTCACTTCTGGAGGCGTATTTTTTGGTATAGCGGATGAACTGAGTGCCGCATTTGAATTTGTTGCATTTGAATGGGGTACAGCAGGCGAGCTAGGGTTTACAGAAACACTCGCGGGAACACTTACAGCAGGCGACACTTTGGCGTCAGTAACGCTCTCTTTTTCTTTAAATATGCGGTGTTTTGCTTGGCAGCTATCTGCGTTGACTTCAGCTTGATTGGCAACTGTGGTGGGTTTAACTACCTTAGGCGCTACTGGCTTTGAGCTCAGTAACTCGATTTCATTGGCGAAGGATTCCGGCGTTAATGCCTCAAAAAAGCCAAAGCCTAATTCATCATCGGATGTGAAATCAATGGGCTCTGCCGCTTTCTCAGTATTGCTTACATCATTTATGACACTTTGTGCGCTGATTTCTTCGGCTTGATAAGCCTCTTCAAAAAAGCCAAAGTCTTCACCTTCAATAGCAATATCGCGAGCCATTTCATCTTCAAAGAATCCAAAACCCTGATCTTCCACCTTCTCCACTGACTCGGCTTGGATAATGGGAAAAATCGGAGCATTAGCAGCATCAGTGCCATTGCGTACTGCAACCGATGAGCTAAAAGACTCGCCATTTAACGCTGCGACCAGCTGACTTTTACTGTACTCCACCTCCTGCCAATCAATCTGTTCTTCTTCGCGGTACAGGCTCAATATATGAGATAGCGTATCAACGGTACTCAGCAGTAAATCGATAATCGATGAGGTGAGTTGGAAGTTGCCCTTACGGGTTTTATCTAGCAGGTTTTCCATCACATGGGTGACACTGGTCAGTGCGGTAAAACCAAAAATACCGCTGCCACCTTTAATCGAGTGGGCGGCACGGAAAATAGTGTTCAGTTCTTCAGGATCGGGAGAAGCAAGGTCCAATGCCAATAGCAATTGTTCCATATTTTCAAGATGTTCATGACTTTCTTCAAAAAAGACCTGATGGAACTCGGCCATATTGATGGACATAGTGCACCCCGTTGCAGTTAACCCAGCACTTTTGCCGTAATAGCCAACAGCTTTTGAGGATCAAAGGGTTTTACCATCCATCCCGTCGCACCTGCCGCTTTTCCTTGCGCCTTCATGTCATCGCCCGCTTCCGTCGTAAGCATAATGATCGGAGTTCGCATAAATGCCGACATAGCACGTAAGGATTTAATTAAGGTCAGCCCATCCATTCGCGGCATATTCTGATCAGTAAGAATAAAATCAAATTTTTGCCCGTTACAGATATCGAGGGCTTCTCGACCATCTTTGGCCAGCACCACTTGATAGTTAGCCGATTTAAGGGTCGCTTCGACCATTTGTCGAATCGCAGCGGAATCATCAACAATTAATATTTTTTTACTCATGCGCTATTCCATTATGACTTTAGTTATATTCCCTGGGGGTACTAATTCGTAGGTCTTAGATAATGTTTTCACCAGTGAGAGACCGCGACCAGACAACTGAGGAATGTCAGCAATGATGTTCTCATTACCCGTAAAACCTTTTCCACTGTCGCTCACACTAATATGTAACTCGTTTTTCGATGAGCGCCAGATAATGCTCACTTTCACCCAATCGTTTGATGTAAGTCTGTCAGCAAAACTGTCCCTAATACTATGGTACAGTTCGAAGCCTTCTGGATCGTTTTTTAGCCGTGAATCTAATTTTAGTACACCATGGTCAATGGCGTTGCTAAATAACTCTGCGACGACAGTAAAAACCCGTTGGCAGAAATGAGTGGCAAAGCCAAATATGCTTAAAAATTGATTTAATGAGCTTAAATAGTCAGCGCTGAGTAACATAGGTCCGGCGATGCTGACATCCCAACAAAACTCACCGTCCATAATAGATTGCACTCGGCTGACTTCTCGACTTTGATGCCAACGGCTTAGTTTCTCGAAATCTAAAGTGCAAATCGTAATATCATCTGCAATATTTTCAGCAGAGCAGTACTCATGCATATTTTCATTCAAATAATGGGTAAGACCACCGGATAAATTAATAAACAACGCTTTTAATTTATCAATACCAAATGGGCGTTCTTCATGGGTATATTGCTCAATTAAACCGTCACTAAAAAGACAGGCATGGCCATTAATCGGTAAATCAACGGTAAAAATATCAGCAATAAAAGTATGTGGCGGCAATATACCCAGTGCCATATTGGTCGATTTAAATTGTTCTATCGCTTTATGGCTATCTGAACTTAAAATATGTCGTTCTTCAATATCAGTATTCGGTAACTTGGCGTGTTCATCAGCCTGAATATACACAGGCGGCATACCGCCATTCCAAATGTGTAATTTATTGCGATTAAAATCGGCTTCCAAAATAATACAGGCTACGAATCTGTCTTCTGGATTCTCGCGATGAACCTTAGCATTCAGCTCGTAGATCAGCGTTATTAAAGAAAACCCCTTTGAAACCATGGCTCTAAATGTGCTCGCGACGCGCATAATCGGCATGGCTGCACTCAGGCCATGACCCGTTGAATCGGCGAGAATTAAGAAGAAATTGCCATTAGGTGCCATGCCATTAAGGATAATATCACCACTAAAATTGGCACTTGCTTGGCAGTAGGTCTGCACAAAATCAAAATCAGTATTATCAATATTAACTAAGTGCTCAAACAAATGCCGGGCCATGTGTTCTTCTCTGGCCTTCTCATAAAGCATTTTTTCGAGTTCAATTCTTTGTTGTTCGACTTTATGTTGTAGTTGCACACGGCTAAGTAAGCATTCAACTTTATACCAAAATATTTCAACGTTGATCGGTTTAACGACAAAATCTAATACCCCCATACTAAAACACGCTAACACGTTTTGGCTTTCTTTAGTCTCACTCATCACAATAACAGGCGTTTCTTGTTTTTCCTCGTTCAACTTATTCAGTAACGCTAGTGCAGTGCCATCTTTGAGCCAGTAGTTAATCAGGATTAAATCAACCGTATTTTGCGTTATTTCAAAAAATACCTCCTCGAGATCATTACAAACAATCACGTTGTAACCTTTACTATGAATAAAGTCACTGATCCTCTGACTCGCAATAGCATCATCATCGACAACTAATATAAAATGTTCAGGCTGAGTAAGTGATACCATAACGAGTGTTACTCTATGATGTATATTTTCTGCATATTGGCGATGTCTAGGATTTCATTCGCCTGTCCATGTGCCCCTTTGACAGATGTTGAAATATGTAATTCCTGCGCCTTTCGATGCAGCAGTACCATCATGCCTAAAGCAGAACTGTCCAAATAAAGCACTCGGCTAAAATCTAAAATAATATGATTAACCTCTGGGAGGGTTAACATCTCTTGATAATCACTGGTAAATTTCTTGTGGTAATAAAAGTCAAAGCGCTCTGGCAATGAAATAACTTTAATATTTGACATTATGCTATCCCTAATTAAAAGAGTTCAATTTCACCACAGGTTATTTGATCCCTCGATACGGGATTATGCGTCTCCTGGCGTCGGCGACTCATTTGTGTCGAAATGTCATCACCTTGAATGCCAAACTCCTGTTGTGACATAGTGGCAACACGATTGAGGGACTCTTTTAAATGGCTTAAGGATTGATTGGTATAAATCAGACTTTGGGAGGTGATATCACTGAACTGCAAGCCACGGATCGTATCTGAAATGGCCTGTTCGAGTTCATGTGCCGATGAATCTATGCGTTCGATCACTTGAGAATCCTTCTCTGCTTTAACGATAATCTGCCTTAGCGCAGTATCAATATCCTTCTTTGCATCTATGATATAAGTCATATCTTGTGCAGCAACTTTACTTACGTGTACGGTTAATTGCTCAATCTGAGTTTGAATCGATCTAAGCTGTTTTTGAATGCCTTCACTAAAGCCTGCACTGCGAGTGGATAAAGCCCGCACCTCATCGGCCACAACCGCAAATCCCCTGCCCGCATCACCCGCCCGCGCCGCTTCAATTGCCGCATTTAAGGCGAGTAAATTGGTCTGGGAAGAGATCTGATCTATATCCTGCAAAGCTTTCATCGCTTGGGGCATAGACTCATAGATGAGGTTCACTTTCTCCAACAACTCCATGGTCGATGCCGACATTTCTATGGTGGATTGAATAAAGCGCTCTAACGTCATAGAGGTATTATTGGCAAATTGTTTCATTTGGTCTGAATGGAATAACTCAGCATCGTCAGTGCTTTGAACAAGAGCTGAAATGAACCCTGTTTGCTCGGTCATTAATCGCCCTAAGCCATCAAACGATTCTCCCAGCAGATTGACCGCATCGCCCTGCACCGCAAGTACGCTGTCAATATTAGATCCACAACTGTTGAGTGTGGTGATCGTTTCTTGATATAGACTGACGTGAGCTTGCCAATCGGCGGCAAGTTGGTTGTTTGAAGACTTATCATCATGCTGTTGAACTGACTGCATTTGCTTGTGCTGATAAAATTGCCACAGCAACATAATCAACACAGAAATAATCGGCCCCATCGCCCACAAGGTGATTAAACTCAGCAAATATCCAAAGCTTGCCGCGAGCAACGCAACGACCCCATCCTTGTATGTCATATGGACTTCACAATAATTGTACAGTGATTAAAAAGTAGTTTCATATTGGGTGATTTTCAAACATGAAAGTGAAATTTTTCACATTGTTACGTGTCGCAATGTGGAAAATGCAGTTATCCCGCTTGAAATCCTCAGTATTGGGCACCAATCCTCAGTAAATCGCTGTAAATTCATGATTTACTAATAAACTTGCCTTTATAGAACCCGAAACTTAACTGTGCAGTATTCATACCCTAGGTTACACTGGAAGCGTCATTGATTGGGATGGAATCGCTTATGAGTCAACGTACATTACACTCCTTATTTAAACCGACTTCCGTAGCCATTATCGGCGCTTCGAATACCGAGAAACGCGCGGGTAATGTGCTGATGAAAAACCTGCTCTCCAGTGGTTTTTCTGGGCCTATCATGCCAGTCACCCCTAAATATCGGGCTGTGATGGGCGTGCTCGCCTATCCCAATATTGAAGCGTTACCCATCAAACCCGATTTAGCCGTTATCTGTACCCGCGCTTGCCGTGTGCCCGCCATCGTTGAAACCCTGGCGCAATTTGGTTGTAAAGTGGCGATTATTATGGCGTCGGGCATGGCGCAGGAATTTAACGAAGATGGCGTGAGTCTGCTCGACCTGACCATGCAAAATGCCAAGCGTTACGGGATGCGTATTCTGGGGCCAAACAGCTTAGGTATGTTGCTGCCGCCATTGGGATTAAATGCCAGTTTAGCCCATGCCAGCGCCCTACCGGGTAAAATTGCCTTCGTGTCTCAATCGGCCGCCATTTGTACAACAGTACTCGATTGGGCTAATAACAAAGGTATTGGCTTTTCGTCCTTTATCTCTCTGGGCGATGCCACCGACATTAACTTTGACGAATTGCTCGATTACCTTGGCCGCGACAGTCGCACCAGTGCCATCATGCTTTATATCGATTCTGTGAATGAGAAACGCCATTTTCTCTCCGCTGCCCGAGCCGCCTCACGCAATAAACCGATTTTGGTGATTAAATCTGGCCGCAGCGCCGAAGGTGCCCGCGCCGCAAAATTGCATACGGGCGGTGTTGGCGGTAACGATGCCGTGTATGAAGCGGCATTTCGCCGTGCGGGTATGCTGCGGGTTAACGACTTAATTGAACTGTTTGCCGCGGTTGAAAGCCTTGCGCATTCCAATCCGCTGCAAGGTGAACGCTTAGGGATTATCAGTAATGGTGGTGGCCCCGCGGTATTAGCGGTGGATGAACTCATTATGCGCGGCGGTAAATTGGCTGAATTGTCAGATGACACCATAGCGAAATTAGAGGCCGTGTTACCTAATACTTGGTCAAGGCAAAATCCCATCGATATTATTGGTGATGCGAACGCGTCACGATATGCTAAAGCCTTGACTATCTTGATGGATTCCAATGAGCTGGATGCCATTTTGGTATTACACTCACCTTCGGCGCTCGGTGAAAGCGTTGAAATCGCCGATGCCTTGATTAGCGTGATCCACGCGCACCCGAAAAAGAATCGCCTTAATATTTTGACCAACTGGAGCGGCGAAGACTCAGCCTATCAGGCGCGAAAACGCTTCACTAAGGGCGGCATATCCACCTATCGTACGCCCGAAGGCGCCGTGGGTGCTTTTATGCATATGGTTGAATACCGCCGTAACCAAAAACTGCTGCAAGAAGTACCGCAATCGATCCCCGACAATATTCCTACCGATAGCCACACGGCGCGCAAATTACTGCAAGCGGCTCAAGCGAAAGGTAAATCTGTACTCGAAACCCACGAGGCAAGTCCTATTTTGCGTGCCTATGGGCTTAACACGATAGACACTTGGTTTGTGAAAGATGCCGATGAAGCGGTCGCCATCGCTAATGAAGCGGGCTATCCCTTAGCATTAAAAGTGCAGTCTCCGAATATCTTGCATAAGTCCGATGTGCACGGGGTGATGCTCAATTTAACCTCGGCCGAAGATATCCGCCACGCCGCGAGTGCCATTACCCAGAGGGTGCATCAAGCCAATCCTGAAGCCATTATCGAAGGCATGATAGTGCAAAAGATGGCGTTGACCGCTGGCGCACAGGAAATCCGTGTTGCCGTGATAAGCGATCCTGTCTTTGGTCCAGCGATTTGTTTGGGTGAAGGCGGTTCTGAATGGGACCCTACAAATGACGCCGCCGTTGCCCTGCCGCCACTGAATATGGCACTGGCGCGTTACATGGTGATCCAAGCGTTAAAGACCCATAAGTTGAAGGACAGGCATTTACCGCTCGGTTTAGACATGAATGCCCTGTGCGTGATGCTAACGCAAATATCCCACATCATTATCGATTGCCCCGAAATCGCTTCGTTGGATTTAAACCCAGTATTAGCCGCGGGTGAAAACATCACTCTGCTCGATGTGAATATCCGTTTGCACGATGCCAATGCCGACAGTTCATCGCGCATGGCCATCATGCCGTATCCGAAGGAATTAGAAGAAGTTGCCGAGCTTAAAAATGGCCTAAAGGTGATGCTAAGACCGATTCTTCCCGAAGATGAGCCCAAGCATTTGGCCTTTGATAATTCGTTATCCGATGAAGACAGATACAAACGTTATTTTGGGGTGCGATCGAAAATGACCCATGAAGAAATGGCGGTATTAACTCAAATCGATTACGCCCGTGAGATGGCCTTTATCGCCACCGCCAAAGGCCCCGATGGGGATGACATCACCTTAGGTGCAGTACGGGCTTCCATCGACCCCGACAATACCGAGGCCGAGTTTGCCATGGCAGTGCGCGGCGATCATCAAGGTATAGGTTTAGGTAAGTTGTTGCTCGAAAAACTGATTAAGTATTACCAAGCTAACTACACGCCTGTGCTCACCGGCTTTACCATGTTCGAGAATCGCAATATGGCCAGCCTTGCCAAGAGTCTCGGTTTTAAGGTGACCTTCGACATGGAGGAGCATTTGATCAAAATGCATATGGATTTAAAACCGCCCAGTGATAAATAGCGGCTATCTGTAGTGATGTGATGGACGCCTCAGCACCTAAGCTTGCAGTATTATGCCAAGCTTGAAGCTGACAAATAGTTCTGGAGGTTTCCATCATGGATATTAAAGTTATTGGTATCGATTTAGCCAAAAATGTTTTTCAAGTTTGTGTTTGTCTTATGGATAACTCAGTCATGACTAACAAAAAGGTTAACAGAAACAAGCTGCTCGATAAAATTAGACAATTCCCCGAAGGTAGTCTTATTGCTATGGAGGCCTGTGGTACGGCGCATTACTGGGGAAGACAATTTCAAGCTCTTGGTTATCAAGTGCAATTGATCCCTGCTCAACATGTTAAGCCATTTGTTGCAAACCAAAAGAATGATGCCAACGATGCCCTCGCTATATGCGAAGCGGTTTTCAGACCTAATATCCACATGGTTCCAGTTAAAACTGTTGAGCAACAAGACATTAAAGCATTACGTTGTGTACGTAGTCGTCTCGTTCAAAATCGAACCGCCATGGTCAATCAAATTCGAAGCCTAGCGAGCGAGTCTGGTGTGATCTTCTCTGTCGGCAGGTTGCAATTACAAGCGTCACTTAGCCGTATTTTAGCAAATAATGAGCATGAACTGTCTCATACGCTTCATTACCTGTTAAAACTTTTATATGAAGATTTATGTGTTTTAAATGAGAGAATTAATCAAATCGAGCGCGACATTAAAGCGCTATGTCAAATCCAACCTCGCTACAATGCATTGCTGTCGATCCCTGGCTTTGGACCATTAGTCACAGCAAGCTTTATGAGTGAATTAGGTTCGGGTCATCAATTTAAAAATGGCCGGCAATTATCTGCATGGTGTGGCTTAGTGCCATCGCAATCGAGTTCTGGTGGAAAAGTTCGACTAGGATCGATCACGAAAAATGGCAGCTCAGAACTACGTGTTTTACTCATCCATGGCGCCAGAGCCGTTGGCCGATTTGCGAGCAAACGTGATGATAGACTTGGGCGATGGTTTAATGCACTTGCGTTAAGGCAAGGTCGACACAAAGCCGTTGTCGCATTGGCCAATAAAATAGCGCGTATAGGATGGCGGATCCTCACGAGTAACGATAATTTCGACGTTAATAAAGCGTTTGCGTAAGACGTTAAGCATCACGTAAAAGTTTACATGCACTGATGAATAAACGGTCAACCGTACCTATTAGAGCCTGACTTGACCAAGGCATTAAATGCCGATGTAGTGATAAGGTAATAGGTTTCGGATTTACATCATGGCGCGGGTAAAAAGCCTATTTAGACGCCGAATATATGGTAGTGAACCAATCATTCAAAAGTGTTGTAAAAGCTGAGGCGTCCATATATGGTCAAGTAAAATTGGCCACGGTTTTAGAGTCATTCCAATATAAACGTTCTGACTCATTTGGCGTTAACCCACCATTATATTGATGGGGTCTGGTCTCACTGTAATATCCAGTGATGTAATTTGTGATCTCTTTATCTGCTTCTGTAAAATTCCCATAACCACTTGCGGGTATCCACTCAGATTTCAAACTTCTAAAGAAACGCTCCATTGGTGCGTTATCCCAACAATTCCCGCGACGACTCATACTTTGCTCAATCTGAAGACGCCATATTAATTGTCTGAATTTCAAGCTCGTGTAATGTGAACCTTGATCGCTGTGATATATCACATTCTCAGGCTTACCCCTTAACTCAAATGCCATTTTCAAAGCTTTACAGGTCAGCTCACTATCTGGTGATAATGACAAAGCCCATCCAACAGGTTTGCGGGAAAATAAGTCTAAAACAACGGCTAGATAGGCCCAACGATTACCGACCCAAACATACGTCACGTCGCCACACCACACTTGATCTGGTTGAGTTACTGCAAATTGTCGATTAAGCGTATTGGGGATTGCAACATGCTCTTGTGTCGCTTTCCGATAAGAATGCTTAGGCTGCTGACAGCTTAATAACCCAAGCTTTTTCATTAGATTACGGGCTCGATAACGACTGAGGCCAATCCCTTTGTTAGTCACTAATTGCGCTATCGTTCGCGCACCGGCAGAGCCATGACTAATACGATGTGCGGCCTTCACTTCACTGCATAAAATAGTAAAGTCTGCATCAATATGTTCTTTTCTTTTTAGCCAATACTTATAGCTACTTCGATGCACTTTGAATGCATTACAAATTGTGAGAATAGAGTGGCTCTGCTTGAGTGCGCTGATTAGCGTAAATTGTTCATCGAGTCTGACATCAAGAGAGCGGTAGCCTTTTTTAGGATAAGATTGTGCTCCTCAAGACGAGCTATTTGCTTCTTCAGCTCACGGATTTCAATTTGTTCAGGGGTAATCGGAGATGCTTTTGGTATGCCACCCTGGCGTTCTAGTTTTAACTGTCTCACCCATTTATCCATAGTGGATTTACCTACGTTCATCGCCTTTGCAGCTTCGATGATGCTATGGTTTTTATCGAGGACTAATTGGGCTGCTTCAAGTTTGAATTCAGCACTAAATGTTTTTCTGGTTGTCGATCTCATGTGTTCACCTAAAGTCATCTACGAGGTAATAATATCACCTCTATTTAGGTGGCCAAAATTAGTGTGCCACTACAATCCAAACTGACAAAAACGCCGCAATGATTTGCGGCGTTTTTTTATCACATCTGCTGAAATCCATAGTACAACTACATAGTTCAATTTTTATGTAACTTAGTCTTATCGATTAATCACTTCAAATGTCAGGATGCTTGAGAAGAGTATGGGTAATGAGCCAAGGCCGTGAACCGTTGGCTGAATAAATGCAGCAAAATCAACAGGTTAACTGTAACTGAACCAGCAAAAACTCAATCACGATTCAACCTATCTGATTAACCTCTCACGCAGTTACGGCCTTCAGCCTTCGCTTGATACAGCGCTTTGTCGGCGCGACTGAATAGGGTTTCTGCATCGTCGCCTTGCTGTAATGAAGCGAGACCAATCGAAACAGTAATTGCGCCAAGGGAAAGCTTTTTGTCTTTTCCTATGGTTAAGCGGCGCTCAGATATACGTTCCCGTAAATTTTCAGCCACTTGTAATGCATCGTGAAAATGAGTGTTCGGTAACACCACCACAAATTCTTCGCCGCCATAGCGCGCCACAAAGTCATCCCCTCGCACACATTGTTTTAAGGCTAATGCGACATAGGCCAACACTTTATCGCCGGTCAAATGGCCATAGGTGTCGTTAAAGGCTTTAAAATTATCGATATCGATCAGCAAAAGACTGCAACGGGTTTGATGATCTTGGGAGAGGTAGATTTGATCTTGAATACTCAATTTATAGGCACGGCGATTGTGCAGCGAGGTTAATTGGTCTGTCATCGCTGCTAGGCTCAGGTTTTCCATTTCCGATTTAAGATTTTGCACTTCTTGGCCCATGGTGCACAGGCTTTGCTCCATCTCACGGTTGTTGATGAGTAGCATCTGCATTTCATCGACTACACCGTCAACCAGCTCGTTTAAGGTATTAATGTCGGGATTCGTCTGTAGGCGTAAACCAAACTCGGCTAATGAACCTGAAAACGCCGCGGTGCCTTGACTCAACTGGCTGATTTTACTTAACAAACTATTGATCAGGATTTGCGTTTCAATCTGCACATTTTCAATCACTTCGGGTGACTGTTCTTGAATAAAGTTCTTATACAGGCTGGTATTGACCTCCTTAGTAAAAGAGACCGAATTTGCCAGAAAGCCATCAATCGCACGGTTTAAATCGAGATTTGTCCCTGCAAAATATTCATACCAAACAGTGTAGTTTTCAGGTGTAACGGGGATATCGAGGGCAGACATTTGCGGTACGGCCAAACGCAAAATTTGCGCGGCAGGATCAAGCTCTTTATTTTCTGCAGTAGAAGACATAAATCGCGAACCATAGACTTGTTATGTTTTTGTATGCATTAAGTTAACTCAAGTGCTTCAGTTTGGATATGGGAGAAATCAATTATTATGATAGGGAGCAAAAGAAAAGAGGATGTTGCCATCCTCTTTGAAGTTCATACTTGGATCGACTACACCAAACTAACGAGGTATCACTCAATAACTTGTGGTCAGTAGATCATACTTAATCACAAGATAACATTGAGTCGCACGATAATGTTAGCGACTCAATATTGATGAGTTAATAGGTTGATTAACCTCGGCAACTGGCAAAGATATCTAACTTAGGTTGATATACCTCGGTCTTGACATTCATTAGGCCTAAAAGACTGTCGAATAAATTGTCATGGGAGAAACCGCCCTTCGCCGCGTGCTCAGCTAAACAGGCCATGTCTAAGTGGTTATCTTTACTAAAATCCTCAGATACCCAAGCAAGCATAGGAATACTCGTCTGTTCGATTGGCGCAATGCTGTAAGGTGCGCCATGTAAATACATGCCCTTCTCACCTAAAGACTCGCCGTGGTCGCTGAGATACAACATAGCGGGATCAAATTTATCTTGCTGATTTTGTAACTTTTTCACTACTTCGCTGATGATGTAGTCAGTATACAAAATGGTGTTGTCGTAGGTGTTCATCAGCTCATCTGGGCTACAGTTTTGGATATCGCTGCGCTGACAATCCGGTGTGAACTTACGGTGCTCCGGTGGATAACGTAAGAAATACGTCGGTCCATGGCTACCAATCACATGCAACACAATCACAGTATCTTTGCGTTCTGCAGTGGCCAAGGTTTCATCTAATTTGTTGAGTAACACTTGGTCGAAACAATATTGGCCAGTACACAACTCAGGATCGCTGTTCAAATCAATCGAAATGTTTTCAACTTGATCGCACACCCCTTTACAGCCAGAGTCGTTATCAAACCATTGCACTTTAATCCCGCCATGGTTCAACACATCTACCGCAGTATCTTGGGCATAGGCACGGCGAGAATCGTAATCTTCCCGTCCCATGCGCGAGAACATGCAAGGAAGAGAAACAGCCGTTGCCGTGCCACATGAACTGGTATCTTTAAAGACAATTAAGCCTTGATCTTGGGTATGGGCGTTGGTTGGCTTGTCGTAACCATAATACTGATAACTCATCGAACGCGCAGTTTCACCGACCACAAGCACTAATAAGTTAGGTTTACCATTAGGGTTGGCACTGACATTTTTAGCATCGAGACCCAGTGGCTGATATTCAATCGGCGTTTGTAAGTAGTGCACATTAATGTACTTAGACGCAGCGCCAATAAAATACGTCGGCACGATATAACGTTTTAGCTCGTCGTTGTTACGGCCAAAGGCGGCGTAATCTTGGAAATAAAAGAAAGCAATAATGCCGAGTCCCGCCAACATCGCCAGCATAAACAGCACTTTATGTAGTAACTCTTTGAAAAAAGGCTGGTACTGAATATCGGCCTTATAGATAAGGTACGCAGGTAAAATCCCTGTCAGTAACATATTCATTATCGAAGCGAAATTCACATACATCAGCGCTTCAGCATGATTGGTTTGAAAGGTGTTTTCTATCATGCCGTAATCAAACACGACATTGTATTGATAGGCGGCGAAGAACACACTCGATGACAGCAAGGTGAGTATGATGAAAAACGGCTTAACGAGGTACTTCACCGTAAATAAGGAAAACACAAAGCTGAGGGCAAAGGCTAAAAACAACGGCATAGTGGCGATGAAGATAGGATCGACATCTGGTTGTTTTTCTATGCCTTTTTTAATGATGCCGAATAGTGGGATATTGAAGATACAAACGTAAAATAACGCTGTGATAAAAGTGAATCGATTCACCGATAGAGTCTTAAATCTTGCTAGCACTGATAGCTCTCACTCAAATTAGTTGTTTGTCGAGACTAACTTAATATTCTTAAGGTAATCTTAGGCTGTAACAGTCAAATTTTTTGCCATAGTAGCAAGCTCTTGGTAATGGCTCAAATTATCTGTGGTTAATGCTCACATTTTAAAAACAAACTTAAAAAAACGGCCGAACCTCAATGAGTTCGACCGTTTTTTGCTCCCCAACCTATTAGGGCCTTGCTCGGTTTTATCACCAACGAATTAACAATTCATGTTAACCCTGCGGTGATTATCGTAACTGCTGTAATAAGTAGGCAAACGCCATTGAATTAAGTTCCGCAGCTTGATTATTATCTGCAGCGCCGGCGTGGCCACCTTCGATATTTTCGTAGTACAACACATCAATCCCCATGTCTTTCATCTTAGCGACCATCTTACGGGCGTGACCTGGGTGAACCCTGTCGTCACGGGTAGAAGTGGTGAAAAAGACCTTTGGATAATGCACGTCTTTATGCAGGTTATGATAAGGCGAGTAGGTTTTAATGTACGCCCATTCTTCTGGAATATCAGGGTTACCGTATTCACCCATCCAGCTGGCACCCGCTAGCAACTTATTGAATCTAAACATATCAAGTAAAGGTACTTGGCACACGACAGCATTATAAAGATCTGGTCTGCGGGTAAATGCCGCGCCCATTAACAGGCCGCCGTTGCTGCCGCCTTGGATGCCTAAATGTTTGCTTGAGGTGATTTTACGGGCAATCAAATCTTCAGCGATTGCCTCAAAATCCTCATAGGCTTTATGTCGATTTTGCTTTAACGCCGCTTGATGCCAAGCAGGGCCGTATTCGCCACCGCCACGAATGTTGGATAACACATAGACGCCGCCCTGCTCCAACCAGTTCTTACCAATGGTGGCCGAATAAGATGGACGCAGCGACACTTCAAACCCGCCGTAACCGTAAAGTAGCGTGGGATTAGTGCCATCTAACTTAAGATCCTTTGCCATCACCACAAAATACGGTACTTTAGTGCCATCTTTAGACGTCGCAAAATATTGCTCAGTTTTAAACTTGTCCGCAGCAAACTGTTGCGGCATACCTTTAATTTTCTTTGGATTTAAGGTTTTGGCATTCACAGTGTAGAGACTTGAAGGCTCAAGAAAACTAGTGTAATTCACGAAGAAATCATCACTGTCTTGCTCAACGTCCATTACAGTCAAGGCGCCATTCGCTTCAAACGGTACGTGAGTGCTCTGCCAAGCGCTCTTTTCGTCTTGCTCATAACGCACTAATTTGCTTTTCACGTTATCGAGCCAATTAACGAAAATTGCACTCTTGCTAAAACTGAGCTGCGCAATCGATGCGGTTTGAGTCGGGCTCACAAATAAACTGAACTTGGCTTTTTGGGCGATAAGATCCGCCACATCGGCATACACGACCGCGCCTTGCTTAAAGTTACCGTCTTGATTGGTTAAATCACTCTTTAACTCAATGAATAACTTACCTTTGAAATAACCTTTAATCTCTGCATCTGGCGGTAAAGGTAATCCAATGAGTTTACCGTCTTGGTACACATATTGGCTGGCGGTATAAAAGGTATGCGCCTCGGTCACTAAACTCAGTGGGGTTTTATCATCGAATAACACCCAGCCAGAGACTGCAACTGAAGCCTTGTCGCCGGTGAAAACAGGCTTAGCTTGGTCAAGTGGCGTGCCGCGTTGCCACAGTTTAACGCCCCGGGGATAACCCGAGTCCGTCATGCTTTGACCATCACCAAAATCAGTACCGACAAAGGCGTGATCTTTATCTATCCAGCTCAGGCTCGATTTGGCTTCTTTTAAAAAGAATGGCTTATCTTTGGCAGCAACAAAGGATTTAGTGTTGAGATTAAATTCACGCACTTCCACCGCATCGGCACCGCCGCGAGACAATGAGACAAAACAGCGCTCATTTTCAGGATATTGACAGCTAATATCCTTAAATACCCAATTGACGGCTTCGGCTTTACCTAAGGCATCGATATCAAGCACGGTTTCCCATTTAGGATCGGCCTTGGCATATTCTTCCATTGTGGTGCGACGGTAAATGCCGCGCACATGGGTGTCATCCTTCCAAAAGTTATATAACTTGTCGCCAATATGGGTGGCGTAGGGAATGCGTTCTTTATCGTTCAGGATGGCAAGACTGTTCGCCACTAAGGTATCAAAACCTTTGAAGGCTTTAATTTCGGCGGCAGATGCGGCATTTTGGGTTTTCACCCATTCCATTGGTTTAGCGCCTTCAACATCTTCCAACCAAATATATTTATCTTCTTCTGCGTGAAGTTGACCGCTCATTCCGAGCACTCCTGCAATGCACCAAGGCAGTAATTTATTATTCATTCTATTCCTTTTATACAAAGTCCATCTTGAGATCTGCCCTTACATTACCTTAATTAATATCCAGTTCAACTATTAATCCAACAAGAATGTAACAAAAGGTAAGATATTGTAATGGCTGATGATTAATCTAGAATGAATCGCGTTTTTAAAGATGTCGTGCTATAAAAAAGCGTCCACGAGGGACGCTTTTTTAGTAGATGAAATAGGGTAAATTAAAACTCGTTATTCATGCGTGACAGTAAATTTAGCAGCACAATTCGCTCCTCACTGCTCATTTTAGCGGTGAGATCTGTGGTGAGCTGTAGATGCAATGCATCATGTTCGAGGAATAAAGCTTGTCCCTTTTCGGTTAACTCCACCAGAATCGAACGGCGATCGGTTTCATGGGGCCGACGTACTACCCACTGTGCCTCTACCATTTTATCGATCTGCACGGTTAGCGTACCGGTCGTGACGCCAATTTTGTCAGCCAGTTCTTTCATCCGCATAGCGCCGTGCACGCCAAGTAACTCAATCGTGTGCACCTGCGACAGACTAAAACCTTTGTCACGTACAATGGCGTGCTCCCAAGACGACAGCTTTTCGTAAAATTCAATAATCACATGATTTAATGCATTATCGGTTGAATGCGCGGCCGTTGAATGTCCAGCTGTTGAGTGAGCAGTCGAATGTGGCTCACTTGAATGCAAGTTTGATGAATGATGATGTTCAACAGTCATTAGGCTTCCTTAGCCATACACTCGCGCTGACGGCAAGTATGGAGTTCGATGGTGATATGGGCCAATTCAGGAAATTGTGACAATAACTGATTAAAATAACTGACATCTTTCGGTGAATGGGACACGATGGACACCATAATAGCATGGTGATCGGCGCTCACTCGCCAAAGATGTAAATCGGCCACTTGATGATCTGTTACAGCTTCAATGGTTTGCGTGACTTTACGTTGTAATGATGCTTTAACGCCGCCGTCCAGCAAAATAGGGCTCGTTTGCTGAATAAGTCCCCAAGACCAACGGCTGATAATCACAGCGCCGACAATCCCCATAATCGGGTCGAGCCAAGTTAGTCCCATGTATTTACCAAACAACAAGGCAGCGATGGCCAGCACTGACGTTAACGCATCGGCTAGTACGTGAAAATAGGCCGCGCGTAGGTTGTGATCATGGCTACCGTGGGCCTTCTGGCTCTTGTGCTCATGCTCATGCTCATGCTCATGCTCATGCTCATGCTCATGCTCATGCTCATGCTCAGCACTATGTTGATGGTCCTGTTCATGTTGGCAATGACTATGATCATGATGACTTTCATCGTGTGCATGTGAGTCATGGTGCGGGTGCGGATCCACATCATGTGAATGCGCGGTATGGGCATGATCGTCATGGGTGTGTGCTTGGCTGTTATGATGCGCGTGAGCATGTTCGTCTTCATGATCATGGTCGTGACTATGATCATGTCCATGCCCGTGGTGATGCCCGTGATCGTGGGTATGATGATCTTTAAGTAAAAACACACTCAGTATATTGACGCTTAAACCAATAACGGCCACAAAAATAGCTTCGTTGAAATGAATTTGCTCAGGACTAATCAGCCGCATTCCCGATTCAATCAACATCACCAATGCCACTAAACCTAAGGCTATTGCACTGGTGTAACCGCCAAGAACACTCACCTTACCTGTGCCAAAGGCAAAGGCAGGATCGTTAGCGTGTTTACGGGCATAGGAATAGGCAAACAGTGTGATCATAAAGGCCGCTGCATGGGTGCCCATGTGCCAACCGTCGGCGAGCAATGCCATAGAACCGTAAATGGTTCCGGCAGCAATTTCGGCCACCATAGTGATCACTGTTAAATACAGTACATAGCGTGTGTTTTTTTCGCCATCGCGGTTCTGATTCGAAAACTCATGGGAGTGTTGCCATTGGGCGAGTGAGTGCCCTTGGCGGTGGGCTGAAGCTTGATGCCCTGTCGCTTGCTCGGCTGTAGTTGATTTCATTGTGTAATTCCTACTCCATGTCCATCGCTATCAATGATAAAAAACGTGTTACCTGAATTATAGTTTGAAAATCAAAATATATGAAGATCAAATTAACTATTTATCAAGATATACCGTTTTCAAACTTTTAAACATGCATGTGGATCCCCATAATGCATCTGTACTCCTGTCACGAGTCGAGACGCTGATATGTGAATTAAGATCGGCAGCTAGACTAGGCAAAGCATATCAGGCAAGGTTTAATGGATTAGCGTTTGATTTATGTGTGAAAACAGCTGATTCAGCAGAGTAAGATTGGCTTTATTGCAGCCTTACGCAGTTGTAGAAAGACTCAGAATCGGTTTTTCAGAACGAGTTGAAATCCAAGTTTTAAGGTTTTTATCTAGGCTGTTTCGTATATTTTTCGCATGCTATGAGTCATTAAATCGCCACAGCAAAGAATTGAAATAGTAGCGAACTTAACGAAATAAGTCATTTAAAAGCAAAATTAACCCTTATTATTCAGGTGGATAAAAATTATTTGTGTAAAAATCGATTTTTTATTGAATAAATTGACCCTTTTTTATCTCTGCCGCGTTTATAGGGAGCAGAACATCGACAAACTTGTCGACATCCATTCAGTTCGATTAGGAGAAACAAGATGAAATTGAAGACCTTATTTAGCGTAAGCACTGTTCCCCTTACATTTGCATTATTGTCATTCAATGCTGCGGCAGTTAGCCCGCCACACCCAACAGGATTAGATGCGCCTATGATCAGCATTCAACGTTTTGACCCAAAAGATTACAGCGCACAGGAAGCGACTAAGATGTTCCCTGCTCCGGCGGCCGGTATGGTGCAGCACATCCTGAGTTTACCTAAGTTAGAAAACGAAGATGACTACATGATCGAAATCCAAATTGGCCAGACTCAAATGGTCGATTGCAATAAGCATGGATTAAACGGGGAATTGAAGGAACTGACAATACAAGGTTGGGGTTATAACTACTATCAAGTGGATGAAATCGCTGAAGGGCCGAGCACTATGATGGCCTGTTTCGAACTGGCGAAGAAAGAGGCTTTTGTACGTATTCCGGGTGAACTGAAAATGCGCTACGACAGTCGTTTACCTAAGGTATTTTATCTACCAGAAGGCGCGGAACTGCGTTTCAGAACGTGGAAAGTGGATTCAACCTATCAATATTCCAAGTAGGTAGCACGATTTTAACGCTCGAGTCATCAATCGAATGCGCTTCGAGTCTTTGCTGATTGATAAAAGCAAAGACTCGAAGAACATTAACTAGAATCGTTTAATTCTAACGACCTGCATGATTTCTATCTCAAAACCCGCCACAGTTTCTGTCTCTGGGTAATAGATGACATTGATCTTTTGCCCTTGCAGATTACGATATTTTTTCACCCGTCTAAATTTAAACGGCACATCACAATCTTCAATCATAACAGTATGTTGTACCCACTCTGCCTTTTCCCTTTGCATATGGGAAACCACAGTCACACCTTCAGAGTGAACTAAATGTTCATGGGTGGCTAACATCTTTTTTACGGCCTTATTCATGTTCAACTCTTTTATCATCTAGTTGCGACAACAGTGACTCAACTTTCTGTTTAATTTCAGCATATCTCAATTTTTCACAGCGGCCGAAACCACTTAACTTACGCACTTGAAAACGACTCACCAAAGGAACCGACATGCCTGCGAGGCAACGACAATAGGTATCGAGTGACAAAGCATCAATCCCTTTAGCCGTTAAATGATGTTTCAACTCACGCAAATCAGCCAATATCTGCTGATCTGTCGGCCAAGTTGGTTCCGTCGAATAGCGCAACTTAGCAATATTGCCGCGGCAAACACTGCAATGACCGCAGACCGCTGGCGTCTCATTATCATCAAAATAACGGGATAAATTGTGGCTTAAGCACGTCTCAAGTTCAAAAAAGCGGACTAACTGCGCGATTCGCGCAATTTCTTTCTGCTCTTTATCGATAAAATAATGGTACAGCTCATCGATGAGTTCGGGACGCGCTAATGCGGCAACATCCACCCGATACACATCGGTAATTCGTTTAGTTTCTAATTCAATCAACTGATGTTCAGCTAAATATTCCAGCGCGGCTAACACGCGGCTGCGCTCATGACCCGTTGCACTGTACAAGGCATCAAAATCTAACGCGCCCCATATTTTCTTCATCTGCGTATGATTAAAAATCTGCGTCAAAAACGCCTGCCGCTCGGGATTAAATCGGCTGAGAATGGCGTGTTTGTCGACCAAAAACTTGTAATTAACGTCAGCGTAGTAAGCGAATAACGGCTTGACTACACCTAAAATTTCCAATTGAACGAGTAACGTTTTTAACGGTAACTGGCGAATATTACTCGCCGTCGAGACGCCATTGAGCTGACATTCCCACTGACCGGAATCTTGTTCAAGTCGAATAGCCTCAATAACTTGTGCTATACCTTCTCGCTCCGGCGTATCGCCATACACAAAATTCTCAACGGTATTGAGCCCGTCAAGATTGGCCAAAGTGACACAATGGGATAACGCACCATCACGCCCAGCTCTACCGATTTCTTGGCTGTAGTTTTCAATAGATTTAGGCAAATCGTAGTGGATCACAAAACGAATATTGCTCTTATCGATTCCCATGCCAAAAGCGATGGTTGCCACCACCACTTGCAGCTTATCCTGCATAAAATCATTTTGAATTTGTTGACGTTTTTCATCTTCAAATCCAGCATGATAGGCACTGGCGACTATCCCTTGTTGGCTCAAAAGTCGTGCGACCGTTTCGGCAGTTTGCTGCAAAGTTACATACACAATGCCGGCACCTGAGAATGATGCTATCTGCATAACCAGTAAGGCATTCTTCTCTTGCGTTGACACTGGCAGAACAGTCAAATCTAAATTGGGTCGATAAAATCCCGTTTGTACTATGTGTTCAGGCGCAATATCAAAGCGCTTAGCCATATCCAGTTTCACTTTACGTGTTGCTGTGGCCGTCAATAACAGTACCAATGGGATCTCAAGCTCACGCCGATAGTCGGGTAATTTAAGATAATCGGGCCGAAAATTATGGCCCCACTCTGAAATACAATGCGCCTCATCGACGACCAGCATGGACAGCGGAACCGATTGAATAAATTGCCGAAAACGTTCATTTTTGAAACGCTCCACCGACACCATCAAGATTTTCAGCTTGCCAGAGCGCGCATCAGCCATCACTTGCTGACTCTGCTCGGCGCTTAAGGTTGAATCTATGCTGGCCGCATGAATTCCCTTAGATTGTAAAAATTCCAGCTGATCTTTCATCAAGGCGAGTAAAGGCGAAATCACTAAACTCAAATGGGGTAACTGCAATGCTGTAAATTGATAACAAAGGGATTTACCGGAACCCGTCGGAAAAATCGCTAAACTTGACTTCCCCGCCAACAGTTGTGTTATCGTTTGCGCTTGGCCTGGGCGAAATTCAGAAAACCCGAAATCCTGCTGCAACAAACTAATGTATGGATTGGTTTCTGGAATGGGATTGAACATCAACCGTCCTTTACACTCATCCTTACCACCCAAAAAATTCGGGTATACCGCAAGAAAAAGATTCAGCATTAAGTGAGTCGACTAGTCTAGCAAATTTTGAGGTACTTTACGGAGTTAATTACCGACAACTGAGTTTTGGAGCTGAATTTATCGGTTGAAAACCATGATGCCGCAGATAAAGTGTGACGGTTAATCTATTGATTTTATAAGAAGTAATTGGCTATTCTTATAAAAAATTAAATGCAAAAATAAAAACGGCTTTAAAAAATGAGCGATGGATAATTTAAGCGCCGAGGCTAGAGCTTAGGTTAATCTCGGCAACATGCAGTATTCCGTTTAAGGTTTTCTCGCAAGGTATAAATTAATTAGCGAGGTGAGTTTATCCTGAAATCTTTCTTCAAAACTATCAATATCACGTCCGATAGAGACAAGATATTTAGTCGCTTGTTCGCGGGAAAGTAATTTATTGGCAACACTGTATTGCATCTCTTCCAAGGTTTTATCGTATCTTGGGATCAGCAACCAAGTGCCAACATCGACGTCGAAATGTTGCATTGCTTTCTGGGCCAAAGCACAAAAAGCCTCAATATGATCCACACCATCTGGTCCGAGACAGCCAGGCTCAATTCGGCACAGGACAGCAATTTTCCTATCATTTTCAATGCTTACACTCATTTCTGATGCCCCATGTTACCGAGTCTTAAACTTAAAATATCCCTTTAAACTTAACAGCAATTTTACGTGTCTGCACAGATAAGTCACGGCTTACTTGCTCATTTAAGCGATTATTAACAAATCCATTTTAGGCGATATTGCGACGTCAAAATAAAGGTCTACAAAACTTAACTCTCCCCATTTTATTTCAGGACGAGATAAGCTCGAGATTATTAATCAAGCATGTCGCCGACACTCATATTGTCATCTGGATGCAGTAAATGGCTTTGTGAGTTATCGGCATCATGTTCTGACAATAAGTTATCAATCGCCTGATCAAAACTGTCTAACTTTTGTGTCTCCATATAACGCTTTAATCTCTGAATAATATCCCTACTTACCTCGATATGGGATTTTTTCTGACGCTTTTTTATTTGAGATAGCTCTTTACGAACCATACGCCAACCCAAATCAGTAAAATACTGATTGAGCATTTTGTTTACGTTCATGAGCTCGTTGTCGAGTCGATGTGTCTTTTTACGTAATCGGACCAATTCATTTAATTGTGTCACCAACTCAGTATAGGAAACCGTTTGTAACTCAGCGTCACAAAACCAATCTGGCTTAGATGCCACAGCTTCAGGATTGATAAGGCGATAAATTAAGGGTAAGGCAAAAATTAATTCTGCTTCCTCAAGCAATAATAATTTTCTTCCTGCTGTCGGTTTGTCTTGTTGATATATCCAAGCTTGCGGTTCCATAAATACGTTTCTTTAGTTAAGCATGCGTTTAATGCGGATGAAATAAATGGGACCTCATGCTAGTACAAATCGATAAGCATTAATATATGGTTCAACCATTTTATTGGCTGGGAATCGCTCCCTTATGCTTCTATTTTGCCTTTGGCAGAAATAGCTCAATGCATATCACGTCAAGTACCAGATAAGCGGTTGTCGTTATTAGCTTAAATTTCACCCGACACACAAGCCAAGTTTAGCGGCATGCCATTGATGCAAACCAAAAGAATGGTTAAACCATTCTTTAAAATTATACGTCTGTGGCTAACCAAGTTCGAAACCACCTCATATATAAAGTATAAATTTCATACTATTATTGCCTTTAATTTTATATCCGCTTAATTAATCGCCATTGTTAGAATAGGTTTATTTTGGCTGTTTTTTAAACTAAATAATCCAGCTAAATGTTATTTAATGCCCCTCCTCTGATAAAAGATGATTATTTAAACAAATAAGCACTCTACCAGTGATAATGACGATTATCACTGGTAGGTATAGCTATAATTTGCGTATAATTACGCCTTCTTAAATCGATATCAGGTGACTTCTACGGCATGTCTAAAATGATCCGGACAAATAGTAATGCTCAAAATAACGCCAATATATCGAATGAAAGAGCGACTGGCTCAGATCATCACCATAATAACCGTGTTGAACAGCCACGTTTTTTTGAAGAGACTTTCCTACCACAATCTGTTCGAAGTGATTATTTAAGCGCCGCCGAAGAAACTGAATACGAAATTTCAGTGAACACTCGCCGTGTTTATAATACGAGCTTTAATGTATTTAGCCGTTATTGTGCCGAGCACCAACTTCAGGCCCTGCCCGCAGATCCACGAAGCGTAATTTCATTTATTGGTCATCAAAAAGAATTGATCCAAGAAAGCACTGGCGTTCAACTTTCAAAGCAAACATTAACCACAAGGTTGGCAGCAATTCGCTACCATCATATTCAAGCGGGATTTCATTCGCCCACCGAACATCCACTGGTGATCAGAGTAATGCGCGGTTTGAGCAGAAATCAATCTCGCCATGTGAGTGACTATGATCAGCAACCCATTATGTATGATGAAGTGGAAATGTTGATCCAGGCTATCGATGAACAAGTGCAGCCATTAACCCGAGCGCGGGACAAAGCGATTATTCAATTAGGATTACAAGGTGGGTTTCGTCGTTCTGAACTGGCAGATATAAAAGTTCAGTATGTCAGTTTTCTGCGTAACAAATTAAAAGTGCGCCTGCCCTATTCGAAGAGTAATCAGCAAGGCCAACGGGAATGGAAAGACCTGCCAGACCATGAACCCTTTGCAGCACTCGACGCAGTGAAAAATTGGTTATCGTTAGCCAATATTGAAGACGGACATTTATTTAGATCGCTTTCCCGTGATGGAAAAAATTTACGTCCGTATCAAATGAAAGACCGACATTGCGGATCTAGTTCATTACTGAATAAAAATAGTGGTTTCCTTACCGGCGATGATATTTATCGGATCATAAAAAAATATTGTACTAAAGCAGGACTGCCCGCCAAATTTTATGGCGCTCACAGTTTGCGCAGTGGTTGCGTAACACAACTGCATGAAAATAATAAAGATCACTTGTACATCATGGCCAGAACCGGACATACCGATCCGCGCTCACTTCGTCACTATTTAAAACCAAAAGACTGAAACTTAACGATCACAGGTCAAGCATTAACTTCTCGTTTTAGCCTGAATTTTAAACTGAGAAATAGACCTCACTTGATTCTTCTAAGCAGGAAAAGGATTTCATTCAAAGGACATTAATGTACAGAACTAATAAGTATTAATGGAAACACATTAGATAATTATATAAATTAACAATTTAAGTTATATTAAAAACATCAAATTAGAGCAATAAATCTAATTAATGTTATTTTAAGATTGATGTATTTCCAACCTAAAATACTTATCACATCCAATTTAACATTCTTAAAAAATATAAGCTTGGTTAGTATGTAAATTATTCCTGTAATATAAAATCAGCTTTATTGTCATATTGGTACTTTAGCCTTAGGCACGAAATTTAATTCATCGTACTAGCCGGAGTAAAATATGAGTAAGGCCACCTTTGATCCTACACTTTATAATAAAAGTAATAATGAACCCTTTAATCAAGTGTTGGATAAGCATTTATCTCGCCGTAATTTCGTAAAAAGTGGCTTAGGCCTCAGCGCTATGACAGCTTTTGCCAGTGTTGGCTTAACCGCTTGTAGTTCAGACAATGAAGCTGTTCCTAAACCTGTCGATCCAGTCACACCAGTGCCACCGACTAAAAGTAGTGCCAAGCTTAACTTTACATCGGTTGCGGGTTCTCGCTTAGATGCGGTTGTCGTGCCAGAAGGTTACACAGCGCAGGTGTTAGCACCTTGGGGCACGCCATTAAACGCAAAAGCGGCGCCATGGAAAAACGATGGTAGTAACACGGCCGATGACCAAGCCAACTCAGTGGGCATGCACCACGATGGCATGCATTTCTTCCCATTAAATGATGCGGGTGATGACGGTCTACTCTGCATTAACCACGAATACATTGACGAAGATGCTTTGCATCCTACGGGCCAGACATTTGACCCCACTTCTGGTCTTCGCACTGTGATTGATGAAGTGCGCAAAGAAATTAACGCCCATGGCGTGTCGGTTGTACGTATAAAACTGATGAATAATCAATGGGAAGTCGTCAGTAATGATGGTCATAACCGTCGATTTACTGGCGCGACTGTGATGGATATCAGCGGTCCTCTGGCCTACTCTTCGCTACTCGAAACACGCTATTCTCCCGATGGCAGCCAAGCACGCGGCACCTTAAATAACTGTGGTAATGGCTACACGCCTTGGGGCACTTACCTGACATGTGAAGAAAATTGGCCAGGCTATTTTGCCAATCGTGGCAGCTTAACCGCCGATCAGAGTCGCATCGGGATCAGTAAAACCAGTACACGTTATGGCTGGGACAATCTTGCGGGTCATGATGAAGAACGTCTCGATGAATTTGCCCGTTTCGATGTCACGCCATCGGGCACAAGTGCTCAGGATGACTACCGTAACGAAGCAAACGGCCACGGTTATATTGTGGAAATCGACCCGTACAACGCCACCTCTCGTGCGGTAAAACGTACAGCACTTGGTCGTTTCCGCCATGAAGGTTGTACCTTTGGTAAATTGACAGAAGGCAAGCCCGTGGTGTTCTATTCTGGCCACGATTCGCAATTCGAATACCTCTATAAATTTGTTTCAAATGCGGCCTGGGATGCAAAGGATGCTGACAGCAGCAACCGCCTGCAAACAGGCGATAAGTACATGAATGAAGGTACTTTATACGCGGCTAAATTCAATGAAAATGGTGGCGGTATTTGGTTACCTTTGACGTTAGATAGCCAAACCACTGACGGCAAAACCCTAGGCGATAGCTTCGCAACTTTGGCCGAGATTATTTTAAACACCGCGGGCGCAGCGGATTTAGTCGGCGCAACACCTATGGACCGACCTGAGTGGTGCGCGGTCGATCCATTCACAGGCTCTGCTTATTTGACCCTGACCAACAACTCAAAACGTACCGAAGCGAATCCTGCCAACCCAAGATTGAAAAACTACTTCGGCCATATTATTCGTTGGGATGAAGGTGACAAAGCGACTGAATTTACATGGGATATTTTTGTTTTTGGATCACCCAGCGATGGCAATGCTGAGACCAACTTGTCAGGCTTAACTGATCTCAATCAATTTGCCAGCCCAGATGGTTTAGCCTTTGATAAACGCGGTATCTTGTGGGTTCAAACCGACAACGGCGCAAAAGAAGTTGCCGAAGAAACTAACGATCAAATGCTCGCAATAGTGCCTTCAACACTGGTAGATGGCCAAGAGAAACAAGTAGGCGTAACCGCCGATAATCAAATGGAATTAAAGCGTTTCTTTGTCGGCCCCAACGACTGTGAAGTGACAGGTTTTGCCATTAGCCCTGATTACACTTCGGTATTTGCTAACATTCAGCATCCCGGTAACTGGCCTTATTCGTCTAATGCCGCTGAACAAACACCAGCCGGAATCACATTACGGCCTCGCGCCGCCACTGTGGTTATTCGAAAATTAGATGGAAAAGAAGTTGCAGTTTAAGACGTTATTTAGGGAATATATTTGCTTTAGTTAAAGCGCAAATAAAGCTTTCTTGCCAGAGCAAACTTTAGCCTATATAAAATTCCCCTCAAGTGAGGGGAGTTTTTATTTAAGTTAGTCGCTGACTTAAATCTTTATATTACCCATTCATTTCGAAGATTAATTAACTCTTGCCGTAATTGGCTTGTTCGAAGGCAAGTTCAAAGGCATTGGTAAAATCTGTGATTGGCAGAAGATCTTCGCGGCAACGACGATTACGACCCAGTAATGATGATTCGACAAACAAATCAAACCATGTACTTAAGGCTTTGCCATTAGCCGCTTCGCCAATCGCCCCTAAAGCTAATGATGCCACCTCGGCGGTGCCAAGTTGAAAGTCATGGCTGCCTTTACGCAATGCATAGGTTGCCAGCGTGTCGGGATCGAAGGAAAGCAGTGGCAAAGAATGCAAGTATGGACTCTTACGGAACATTTTAATCGCTTCACGCCAACTGCCATCGAGCATGATTAGCAGCGGCCGTTTGCCTTCGGCTAACATCGACATAGGTACCTGATTTAGTACCGTTTGTCCTTGCTCCGCATATTGGGCAGGAAACACTAAATAGGGTTGATATTGCGGCGAATTGAGTAAGGTAAGTAATGCCGCTTCAGGTTCAGTGCGCGACCAAATATAGGCGTGTGTATCTGGGATAAGATCCGCAATCAAGCGCCCACTGTTAGTTGGTTTTAGCACTTCATCGTTGTACATGATCAGCAGAAAACTCGCTTGAGTCTGTAACTGACGACGCAGCGCACAGGTACAGAACTGCTCACCTAAAAGACATAATGGACAGCGGATCAGTTTTTTACCACGGGCACCAAAGGGCTTAGTCGATAGAGACTTTCGGTACTGATATAAATGGTGCACTGCATGTGGGGCTAAAGCCATAAAACCTATTCTCTTTCAAACTTATTAGGGGTTACGGCTAAATTATTCAGCACTTTCCTCTCGCGGTGGCGCAGTTTATCCCTTGGCCGTAAATGGCGCAATCTGCGCAATGCATTATCGCGATAAAAGGCATTAGTGTCGGTGTTTGATGGTATAAGCTGCTGACTAAACTTTGCATTATGATTAAGGAAACCTCTTAGAATACCGCAACAGCTGTAATGCAAAACTCCATGCCATCACGCAGCATTTAACACTCGATTAGCGAGGTTAACCTTTCAGTTACTTACAGAGGGAATATTGACGCTAAATATCAGTAAGGACTTAACTTAATGGGGAATTACCGTAATATCGTGTTCAATCTCTACTCTATAAATGCAATTTCGATAAAAGGTCAATTATGCAACGACATACCCTGCTCGCTACTATGCCGTTATTAAGCGGTGTGCTGCTTACTGCAACGCTTTTTTCTAATGTCACTACGGCCCAAACGCTTAATTCCAAAGACATCCAGTCACTTGTTGATTCCGCAGTCAAACCTCTGATGGCCGAGTACGGTATTCCCGGTGCGGTGATTGGCATCACCATTGAGGGTAAACAGTATTTTTACCAATATGGGGTCAGTTCTAAAACCACAGGGCAAAGTGTGACTGAAGATACCCTGTTCGAGATAGGCTCTATCAGTAAAACCTTTACCGCAACACTGGCTAACTACGCACAGGGCGAAGGTAAATTAACACTCACGGATATGGCCAGTGATTATGTTCCAGCATTAAAAGGCAGCCATTTTGATAAGATTAGTCTCATCAATTTAGCCACCCACACAGCGGGTGATTTGCCGATGCAAGTTCCTGATAAGGTCACTAATAACGCAGAGTTAATGGATTACCTTAAGCATTGGCAACCGTCATTTGCCCCAGGGACTCACAGGAATTACGCGAACCCAACCATTGGCCTGCTCGGCATGATTGCCGCACAGAGTTTAAATAAAACGTTTCAACAAGCACTTGAGCAAACGCTATTTCCACAATTGGGTATGACAAGCAGCTACATTAACGTTCCGAGCAGTAAAATGGCCGATTATGCCCAAGGCTACGATAAGCAAGACATGCCAGTGCGGGTCAATCCCGGTGTATTAGCCGATGAAGCCTATGGCGTTAAAACCACAGCCACGGATCTGCTGCATTTTGTGGAGGCCAATATGCAAATGCACCCGCTAGCTAAGCCACTGCAAGCGGCACTCGATGAGACCCACACGGGATACTTTGATGTGGGCATGATGACCCAAGATATGATTTGGGAACATTACTCCTATCCTATTGATCTTGATAAAATACTTATGGGTCATACTCAGGAAGTGGTGTTTGGCAGTACGCCAGTTAAACCTATAGTGCCGCCCCTCGCGCCGCAGCAAAATGTGTGGATTAATAAAACCGGCTCAACCGGCGGTTTTGCCGCTTATGCAGCATTTATTCCTGCGCAAAAGCTTGGCATAGTATTGTTAAGCAATAAAAATTATCCCGTTCCGCCACGGGTGACTGTGGGGTATCAGATTTTAACGGGCATAGAAAAACTACAAAAATAGCATCTTGCTAGTCGCGACTATTAAGGGAGATAGGCCGATTTGCTATCTCCTTTCTTATTTGTTCCTTATGCATATTTTTAGCGTGATTTTTTTAGGGTGGCTTGTATTAGGCACCTTATCCACTTGCTTACCTCCAATCTCTTAATAGCCACTATTTTTAAGCAAACTCCCATGTAAGAAAATAGGCAGTTCAGGGTTAATCTGAGTATTAATCCATTTGCAATTATTCGACCTAGTTAACAGACAAATAACCCTACGTAAGTTTAGCTTTACATCTAAAAATGAAGAGAAAAACTTATGCGTCGCATTAAAAAATATTTCATCAAATCAATATGATTGACACTTGAAGTTACGCTTTTAGGGAGTAAGATGCGCGCAAATACCTTAAGTGACCTTTTTCGGAAATATCATGTCAGTCACGCCACACTCTCCTATTCATCACAATGTCGCTCCAGCGGCGAGTCAGTCTAGTTTACTGTTAATGATTGTCTTTATGGTCGCCTGTGGCCAAATGGCGCAAACGATTTTTGTGCCTGCCCTTCCGCAAATTGCACTCGGGCTCCATGTGGACGCCAGTCAGCTACAAGCCGTGATGGCCTGTTACTTACTCTCCTATGGGATGTTTCAATTTGTGTATGGCCCAGTTTCAGATCGCGTTGGTCGTAAAATGCCACTCGTCGTGGGTATCGCTATTTTTATTATAGGTGCAGTGTTTGCGGCTCAGGCCACAAGCTTTAACCAACTGATTATGGCGAGCCTTATCCAAGGATTAGGCACAGCCAGCGCGGGCGCTTTATGCCGGAGCATTCCCCGCGATCATTACTTTGGCGACCGACTGGTTAAATTTAATAGTTATGTTTCTATGGCCGTAGTGTTTTTACCTTTACTGGCACCATTTATCGGCAGCGCCAGTGCGGCCTACTTCGGCTGGCAAGCCGTATACTGGGTGTTAGCAGGATTCGGTGCCGTGGTCTGGCTGTTATTGATATTCGCCTTTAAAGAGTCGTTACCTAAGGCGCAGCGGGAACATCAAGCCGTTATCGCATCCTATCAACATGTCCTGCGCCATAGAGCATTTCGAGCTTATCTGTTTTCATTGATCGCAACCTTTGCGGGTATTGCGGCGTTTGAAGCCATTGCCGGCGTACTCTATGGCCAATATCTTGGACTGACGCCCTTCATGGTCAGTTGTTATTTTGTGGCGCCGATTCCAGGCTATTTATTGGGCGCGCTGATTGCAGGTCGACAAAATAAGCCACGAAGAGTTATTTATCAAGGTGTTGCGCTGCTTGGCGCTGGCGCCTTATTCATATTGATCCCGGGGCTTTTCAATTTAGTCGTCGGTTGGAGTTTACTGGTTGGATCGATTTTATTCTTCAGTGGCGCCGGCATGCTGTTCCCTACCCTGACCTCGGCGGCTTTAGAGCCATTTCCACGTCAAGCAGGAATTGCGGGGGCATTACTGGGAGGATTACAAAATTTTGGTGCCGGACTTGCCGCATTGACTATGTCTTTAGTGCCTATGGGCGGCCAGTTGAGCATAGGTTTATTAAGCGCTGTCATGGTGGTGTTAGTGATTTTGTCTTTGTATTACGCCAGAGATCAAAATGACACTCACCACAATTTGATGCCACAGATTTAATACCCTAAATTTATGATCCTAGATTTAAAACCATAGATTTAATGCCGAAAAATTGAAGCGATAGCGTTCTTAGCTTAAGCAAAATCTATTATCGCAATTTAACAAAAAAGCCCACATTGATGTGGGCTTTTTTAATCGGTAACAAACTGTACTTAAACAGAAATATTGGTAAATACGTTGTGCTATAGAACCCAGCGTTACAGAATACGACGCAGTAAAAAGTCGGCTTTAAGGCGACGAATTCGGGTCATGATCTTCTTCACTGGCGCAGGATAACTCTGCAAGGTATCCACTTGGCTGTAGTGATATAACCGCTGCGTATGCTCAAGAATATGCGTCTGCTCGGCTTCAAACTGGGCTTTCCAGCAGCCAATTTCATCTTGGATCAACAAACCATTCTCAAGATCCAGCGCCCAAGCTCTTGGATTCAGGTTAGAGCCGGTGATCAAATGCTTATTACCGTCGGCACTGATGCCCTTAAGGTGATAACTGTTGATGCCGTGTTTCCACAGATGGATATTCAGTTGACCATTATCAATCGCCCACTGTTGGCGTTTAGCAAACTTACGCAATGATTGCTCATACATATAGGGCAAGGCACCTATAGTGGAGAAATCCTGCTCAGGCGGAATATAAAAATCGTTAGCCGTCTTGTCGCCCACTACGATGTCAATGCGTTTGCCATTGCGCAAATGCTTAGCCAAGGCGCGCACTAAAATATACGGCGGATTAAAATAGGGCGTGCAGATAAACAGCGAGTCTTTTGACTCTTCCACCAAGGCGACAACCACTTTATTGAGTAAGTTTTTCTTGCGGCCCAGCCCAAGTAACGGCGTGATGCGGTTGCCATCACGGGTTTCCTTAAACTGGTACTCAGCGTCAGACAATCTCAGCTTAAAGCTGCGCATGTCCGTCTTAGGCGGCAGTACTTCTTGTTCAGCGTCTTGGGTTAACGAACACACTGCAGGATCAGCAATGATGTTTTTCTGGATCATCGCGCGCATACTGCGGGCTAATTCGGCCGACTCAATCAAGTGATAACGGTCGAAACGGTACTTATCATTTTGTTGTAAATAGATATTATTGAGACTGGCACCGCTATAGATCACCGCATCATCGATAATAAAGCCCTTAAGATGCAGTACGCCCATAAATTCACGGGACTTAACGGGGACACCTAAGATATCGATGGGATGTTCGGCTTCAGCCATCACTCTGCGGTACATCAAATAGTTACCGCTATCGCCTTTATGGCCAATCAAGCCGCGTCTTGCGCGGTGAAAGTCCACTAATACTTTGACATCAAGCGCTGGATTTGCCGCTTTGGCATCCATTAACGCTTGTAATACTTCACGGCCAGCTTCGTCATCTTCTAAATACAGCGCCGCAATATAAATACTGTGCTTGGCGCTCGCGATACGAGCGAGTAATTCTGCCTTGAAACGGCATGGCGTGAGCAACCACGTTAAAGCCTCGGGTTGAACGGCTATTCCACCAAGCTTATCTAGCAAGGCATCCTCCTTTAATCATGCTAACCACCCCGATAGGAAGCACTGGGGTTCAATGATAAAAACATCACAGCAATATGTGTTAACTCTGGATAGGCCTCTGTCACTGCCTGCCTGATCGTTTGTTCTACTTTAAGATGGATATCAGGGTCCTTAGGGAACCAGAGTAACTCAACTTGGACGAAGCGTTGATCAATTTTTCCATTTCGAAAACTGATGCTTGGGATCCAATCTAACGTGAAACTCTCTGCATTACCTTTACATATATCCGCCAATGACTGCAGTAATGTTTGGCTGAACGCTGCAACGACCGCTTGTGGTAAGCCGCGCATACTAATATGTGGCATGGTTTAGTTGTTACCTAAGAACCTAAAATCGTAAGGGGTAGAAATTACCGACTTCACCTCGTCTCGGCAAGACTTTTCTCCCAAAAGCCTCCTTAAACCTCGCGGTTTTGCTGGTAATTTGACCTCACGCGATGTAATCCCGCCGTAGCGCCACTATTTAGCTAAAAATCACATCTTTTAGGCTAGGATTACAACCACATTTAAGGGCTGTTTTTTCGGCACACATATCATGTTAAGGGCAATGTAAAAGTGTGAATATTAACGGTTCTATATTAATCGGACAGTTCCTGAATTAAGTGATGTTTAACGCGACGAGCCCATACCAACCATCGCAGGTTTTACTGAAGATCCGCTAAAATGTCGGCCAAATCACAAAATAATCTTCAAACCTATTTCGTTTACCCCGAACCCAGTGATTTAGCGTAAACTAAAACGCCTATTTGCGATTAAACCAACACGATAAAAGACGAAGACCATGAACAAAAAAATTCTGCTGACGTTAGCGCTGACACTGCTGTTTGCTTGGGGTATTTTCCATTTTAAAGCTCAGTTGGGATTACTGATCCTGCCACTGTTTATCGGACTGGTATTGTTTGTTACCCTACGTTTATATCGCTTGATGGAAAAGGATGACGGCAGCAGTGAGGATTAGCCCCACATTGTATCGAACTTAACCTGCAGGCCCATGATGTTCTTAATAAAAATGGCCAATCGCTAACATGGAAACGTTACTGAAAACCACTCTGTATGCCAGCCTACTCCTAGCGACGAGCCACAATATCGCCCGCGCTGAGCAAATCGACGCTGGAGCGATAGAGACCCAAACC
Source organism: Shewanella baltica (assembly GCF_900456975.1). Taxonomy (NCBI): domain Bacteria; kingdom Pseudomonadati; phylum Pseudomonadota; class Gammaproteobacteria; order Alteromonadales; family Shewanellaceae; genus Shewanella; species Shewanella baltica. The sequence continues at coordinate 1,980,936 of NZ_UGYM01000002.1, read as the reverse complement.
ACTTCGCTCAGCCAAGCGGTCAGCAAAATCAGCCCTCGGCACTCGCAAATTGCACTGCTGGCGATGGACATGTCGAGCAATCAAGTGATCTTTAGCCAACAGGCCGAGACGCTGTTTATTCCCGCCAGCACGCAAAAATTACTCACCGCTGTGAGTGCCATGACTCAGCTTGGGCCTGATTTTCGTTATGTCACTGAATTATGGACGGACGCACCAATACGCAAGGGCCATATCGCCGGCAGCGCTTATCTGCGTTTTAGTGGCGATCCGACGTTCACTCAAGCCGATCTCAAGGCCATTTTTGCCAGTCTCGTGAAACAAGGCATTAATCGCATTGATGGACATCTGTATTTGCTCGGCGATAAACAAGAGCAAATGCAAGCCCCTGGTTGGGTTTGGGATGACTTAGGCATTTGTTTTGCCGCGCCTGTGTCGAGTTACATTATCAATCAAAACTGCGTCTATGGTCAGTTCAACCCCAGCACGGCCAACAAACCTTCACAGGTGAGCCTGCGCACGGGGAGTTATGGGGTAAAAGTCAGCAGCGATGCGGTATTTGATCCCAAGGCGAGTCGTGAATTTTGCCAGCTCGATTTGGTGCGACTAGGCCAAAACAACTATCATCTGCGTGGTTGTTATCCGGGAGGTGAAGCGATTGGACTGGCGATTGCGGTCAGCGATCCGTTCAAATTTGCCCAAGATAACCTCACCTCGCTGCTCAAAGGTGAGATGTCACTGGCGGGTAAAGTTAAGCTCGGCACTAGCTTGCCCAAAAAGGCGAAACTGATTGCCAGCCATAGCTCGGCGCCTCTGCCTGAATTGCTCGATACTATGCTGCTCAAGTCGGATAATTTGATTGCTGATAGCCTGTTTAAACAGCTTGGCAAAAGTTATTTCAATGCCCAAGGTAGCTTTACCAATGGCGCGGCAGCCATGCAGCGGATTTTAACGGAGTTAGGCGTCGATCTGAGTAACGCTAACATTGTCGATGGTTCAGGGCTGTCACGCTATAACTTGCTCAATGCCCAGCAGTTAGCGGCGGTATTGGCACTCATCCATAAGGACAGCCGCTTTAGCCCGTTAATGACCAGTCTGCCGCAAGCAGGAATAAGCGGCACCTTAAGGTATCGCATGGGTTACAACAAGCCGCCGCTGAAACAGCAAATTTTTGCTAAAACAGGCTCGATGCAAGGCGTGTCTAACTTAGCGGGGTTTATCCGTTTGCCTGAGCACAGTGACACCCTGTTTGTGGTGCTTGAGAATGGCATGAGTCCCGAGCTTAAACATCAGCATAAACCATCGTTTAATGCCGAGTTTCTCAAGCAATTGATTTCAGTGCTGCAAGTGCCATCCCCCACCACAGCAGCGCTTAGTACCGCAGCTCACTCGGTCCAAGATTAAATACTGCCGAGTTGAAATAGCATGATATAAAACAAAAAAGCACTGAGTCATCAGTGCTTTTCTCGTTTTTATTTCGTTTCTATTTAAACGAATCTATCAAAGCCTTGTTAAAACAACTCTGCAGGCATCGCCATAGTGGTCGCATCACCGGCTCTGACTTGAGCGATATGGTAATCCGCTTTAGGCAGTAACTTATCAAAATAGAACTTAGCTAAATAGGCTTTCTGCTCGGCGAACGCTTTATCTTCATGATCAGCGACTTTATCGACCATAGCCAACCAGTAGAAACCATACAGGGTGTAACCAAAGGCATCTAAGAAGTCGACTGCGCAAGCATTGATAAGCGCAGGTTGAGCGACTTTGTGCTCATTAATCGACTCAGCGACTATGACTAATGCATCTAAACGTGCGCATACTGCGGCCACTTTCACCGCATCAACGTGAGTAAATGCGCGCATTTGTGCTTTCAAGTCAGCGACAAATTCATTTAATGCGGCAAGATTATCGCCCGTGACTTTACGGCCGAGGAAATCGATGGCTTGAATGCCATTGGTGCCTTCATAAATCTGTGCGATACGGGTATCACGGACTAATTGCTCAATACCCGTTTCACGAATATAACCATGTCCACCAAAAACTTGCTGCGCCATGATCGTCGCATCAAGACCGCGATCGGTTAAAAAGGCTTTAGCGACTGGCGTTAATAAACCCACATAACGCGCCGCTTTGGCTTTAACTTCATCTTGAGCATATTTGGCCAAATCTAGCTGTTGCCCAGTAAACACAGACAAAGCACGGCCCGCTTCTGTCATCGCTCGAATGGTCAACAACATACGGCGCACATCGCCGTGGACGATAATAGGATCTGATTCACTGCCCGTCGGCGAGCCGCCAGCGGCAACGCCTTGATTACGCTCTTTAGCATAATCGGCTGCCATCTGATACGCCGCCTGAGCACTGCCCAGCCCTTGAATACCAATCGCTAAGCGCTCGTAGTTCATCATAGTGAACATGCACACGAGACCGCGATTGGGTTCACCAATCAAGAAACCTTGGGCATTATCAAAGTTCATCACACACGTTGCTGAACCTTTAAGGCCCATCTTGTGCTCGATGGAACCCACAGATACACCATTCGCATTCGCTAAGCTGCCATCGGTATTTACCGATATTTTAGGCACAAGGAAGAGTGAAATCCCTTTGCTATCCGGTAGCTTGGCAAGCACTAAGTGGATAACGTTTTCAGTTAAATCGTGATCGCCACCCGTGATAAAAATCTTGCTGCCCGTGATGGCATAACTACCATCATCCTGCGGTAAAGCTCGAGTACGAATATTACGCAGATCAGAACCCGCTTGCGGCTCTGTCATATCCATAGCACCCGCCCATTCGCCGGAATATAACTTAGGCAAATAAGCTTGTTTTAATTCTTCGCTGCCGTGGGCATTGATACATAAAGCCGCACCCGCAGTTAACGAGCCATAAAGCGTAAATGCATTACAGGCACTGTAAGCCATTTCGTCGACTAAGATCCCCAGCATCTTTGGCATGCCCATGCCACCAAATTCAGGATCGCCACACAAGCCAATCCAACCGCCCTGCGAATACTGTTCATAAACGGCTTTGTAGCCATCAGGAGTAATCACTTGATTATCTTGATGTAACACGCCCTGCTCATCGCCAGTCCGGTTCAGCGGATGGATCAACTCACTGCTGATCTTGGCTGCTTCTTCAAGAATGGCATTGGCCGTGTCGATATCGACCATTTCAGCAATCTCAGGCAATTGTGCCCAAGTGTTTGGGGCATCAAATACCTGTTCCAGTAGGAAACGCATATCCGTTAACGGGGCTTGATAAGGGTTCATTGGTAGACTCTTAAACGTAGGATTAAAACAGTTGTTTTAATTTATACCAGTTCACTGTAGAAAACAATCTCATTACAAATACAGCCGCGAATAATATGGAGGTACGTGAGCAAAGTATAAATTCAACCCATAAAAAAACCCTTAAGCTTGAACTTAAGGGTCTCTATTTTAGAAGCTTTACCACAGGATTGTCGCAGCGTTAGTTCACAAGCTTGTGCTTATTACCACATTAAATCATCTGGGATCGCATAATCCGCATAGGGATCATCTTCAACCACCACAGCTTTAGATTCATCCTGCTGCCACAGATAACCACACCACTGCTGCACCAGCAGTTTCACTCGCTCGGCTAACTTATGTGGTACTAAGTAACTCTTATCTTCGTAACGTACTATGCCTAACTGCCCTTTGAGCAATTCTGCCTGCAGTTTTTCATCTATGTATAAAGAATAGATTTTATTATCAAGAGTATAGTTAAACTTCAGTTCGGCATAAGTTGGGATCTTAATCGCAGACTTAGTGAACTCAGTGATTAAACCGCGCACCTGTCCACGCTCTGATGCCTCTGCAAAACGTTGCTCGTTCAGCGCTTTATCTTTTAGCGCCTGCAAACGTTTTTGCTCGGCCACTTCTTGCTTAAAAGCACTGGAGCCATCATCTATTCGTGATTTTTTATCACGGCGTTTTTGGGTCTTAACGTCGCGAACCTTTTGTTTACTGGCAAGCCCTGCTTTGAGTAGCTGCTCTTGTAATGCATTAGCCATGGATCATTACCTACTTAATCTATATAAAATCAAAGTTCTCGATTTTGAATATCAAACATCTAAAACCAAACTACATTTTTGCGGCCAATTCGCCAAGCTCTGTCATCGCAATACTGGCGCCGCCAAGTGACCAACCGCCATCAACTGGCAGCACAACTCCCGTAATATAAGACGCCAATTCGGAGCCTAAGAATAACGCTGCATTGGCGATATCCTGACCAGCGCCGTTGCGTTTTAATGGAACGGATTGGGCAACCTTCTGCTGTAATGCGGCGCTGGGTGCAAGGCGATTAAAGCCTTCAGTGTTTGCTATGGGGCCTGGCATAATCGAATTAATTCTCAGCCCCTCACAGCCCCACTCTAACGCTAAGGTTCGCGTCAGCATATCCACGCCCGCTTTAGCGGCACACACATGTACTTGCATGGGCATAGCAATCGAAGCCTGCGGCGCCGAAATCTGAATAATATTGCCATTGGGGCGACGTAGCAAAGGATAAGCCTGCTTTAGCACTTGAAAACTGCCGAGCAAATCAATGTCCATCACCGACTTAAAACCATTGGCCGAAAGCTTTGCGGCGCTGGCAGGGAAATTACCCGCCGCGCCGCTAACCAGCACATCGATAAAACCAAACTCAGAAGCTATTTTATCAAAACCGACTTCAAGGGCGCTAAGATCGCGTACATCAAAACTCACACCTAAATGAATACCATCAGGATTGGCCTGTTGCAGCTGCAATACCGCGGCATCAACTTTATCTTGGCTGCGACTCGCGACTGCGACATTGGCGCCAGCCTGCGCGAACGCAATTGCAATGGCGAGATTTATCCCACTGGTGCCACCGACAACGACAACATTCTTACCTTGATAGTTAAACATCGTAGCATTAAACATGGGCGTTCTCCGTGAACTGTGAGATATGCACTCAGGGTGTGATTAATTATTTTATGTTGTCATTCAAGATACTATTTCAATTTTTATTAATCATATCAAGGATACCAACCAGCGATTCCAAGCTTTTTTATTCAAACGACGGTCAAACCGCGATTGAGACTACTATTGAAACGTCTATGCCAATGATTGGTGAATCGCTTGCAATGCCGCTAATGGATCGGCGGCTTTGGTGATCGGACGGCCTATCACTAGGTAATCTGAGCCCGCTGCTATCGCTTGAGGTGGCGTCATCACCCGGTGTTGATCGCCAGCATCACTACCAACTGGGCGGATCCCCGGCGTCACGAGTTTGAAATCCTGACCTAACAGTGATTTTAACGCTGTTGCTTCTTGGGCTGAACACACCACGCCGTCGAGTCCTGCTTGCTGCGTCAGTTTAGCTAAACGCTGCACATGCTCAAATGCAGGCACATTGATGCCGAGTAATTTAAGATCATCATCACTCATGGAGGTTAATACCGTCACAGCGATCAGCATAGGCGCTTTGTCGCCGTATGGCAGCAAGGCCTTTTTGGCCGCTTCCATCATGGCTAAACCACCACTGGCATGCACGTTCGTCATCCATACACCCAGCTCTGCGGCAGCGGCCACGGCTTTGGCGACAGTATTGGGAATATCGTGAAATTTCAAATCAAGGAACAAATCAAAGCCACGATCATGGATATCTTTCACTAATTGCGGGCCAAACAGGGTAAACATTTCTTTCCCGACTTTAAGGCGGCACATGTTGGGATCGAGTTTTTCTATCAGTTGTAAAGCGTGGTTTTTATTATCGTAATCAAGCGCTACGAGGATAGGTTTAGTCGTCATCATCTCTCCAACGGGGTTACACTAACATAGATATTATCTTATTTACTCGCCGTCTAAGCCTCTGATCCGCTTGATACTGCCCCAGTTTTTACAGGAAGGACAATGCCAGTAAAGTGCATGTGAAGGGAAACCACACTCTTTACAACGGTAGCTCGGACGGAATTTAATTTGTTGCTCAACGAGCTGCTCTAGCATAGTTAAACTTTGCTTGGCTTGCCCTTCCTCTGCTTGACGCAAATGCATCTGCATCAAGTGCTGAAAACCTTTCATGGTCGGATGGCGATATAGGGCATCGAGCACCATGGTCTCTGCCGCTTTAATCTCATCCAGACTTATCATGTGCTGCGCTAAGGCGACAACCACTGAAGCCCCCGCGCCATCGGCCATGGCGCCCGCCAGTAACTCTTGGAAGCCTTCTTTGTCTTGTGTGTCGCGATAAACTTGTTTGGCCGTGGGGATTGCATCGGCAAAAAGCTCGATATCGGCTTTTTTCAGTTGCAGCAGCATTTGCTTGCACTGGGCATAATCTTGAATATCGAGGTATTTTTTCGCTAAGGTCAATAACGCACGACCGCATTGCTGATCTTGCTTCAGCGCCTGTTGCAGCAGTTTAATCTTCTGTGAATCGTCACTGGCTTCATCGGCTAACTGGCAATAGAAATGCGCCGTTAACGGCTTTAAGACTTGCTGACGTTTACGACTTAGACGCTTAGTGATATCAATGGCTTTTTGCCACTCTTTAATCACTTGATAGATAGCAATCAGCTGAGTTTCAGATTCTTCGCTGTGATCATCTTGGCTAACCAAGTTGATAAAGATTTCTTCGGCCCTGTCGTAAAAACCCGCGGCCAGATAATCTTTACCCAGCTCCATCATAGCGATGTCGCGCTGCTCATTGGCTAGGTTTGGACGGGCAATTAAATTCTGATGGATACGGATGGAGCGGTCGACCTCGCCTCGCTTACGAAACAGCGAACCGAGTGACAGATGGGTATCTATGGTTTCATCGTCAACATCTAGCATACTGATAAACAAATCAACGGCTTTATCCGATTCGTTCGACAGTAAGAAATTGAGGCCAGTAAAGTAGTCCCGGCTCAATTGTTTACGTTGATTGCTTTGATTCTGCCTTATGCTCCGTCGCCCCATATACCAACCGTAGGCGGCAGCAATGGGAAGCAACAGAAAGAGTATCTCAAGCATATTAGGCGTCTACATCCTGAGGGGCTTTAGCCATCACTTGGTTTAGTTTCTTTCTCGTTGTCGCTAAGCTCAATTTCAAGCGCACGATATAATAGCTTGCAACTAACCAGCTCAAGATGAAACCAGCAAAAAAGACGATCGCTAGCACAACAGGTAAACGATATTCACCCTGTGCGACAAAATAGCTGATGGTCACCACTTGTTCGTTACGCGCGCCAAAAATCAACGCCAGAATAAATAACAGTGCCACAAGCACAGTTGCTACAAATGATTTCACGCTGCACTCCCTAAACGCGTTTCAATTTAATGATTATCCAAGAAATTCACTGAGCTGACCAGCATTGCCTTGCAATAGATACAAAAAAGCCTCCTAACGGAGGCTTTTTACTATGCGGTCAATCACACATTAACGGCGTCAACACGCTCGCGCAGTTCTTTGCCTGGCTTAAAGTGCGGGACGTATTTACCTTCCAAATCGACTGATGAACCAGTCTTTGGATTACGGCCAGTCCGCGGTGCACGATAGTGAAGCGAGAAACTACCAAAGCCACGGATCTCAATACGATCACCGCTTTCTAATGTTGTTGCCATTTGCTCCAACATTTCTTTGATTGCGCCTTCAACCTCTTTCGCCGACAGCTGCGACTGCCTGGTGGCGAGTTTTTCGATAAGTTCAGATTTCGTCATCCTAGCTATCCCCTATTATCAAGCCAAACACAGTCGCCTAATGGGGAGAGAAGTCTCCCCAAACAACAGGCGATTATTTACGAGCTGCTTTAAACGCTTCAGCCATTGCATTGCTAATAACAGCGTCATCTTGTTTGTTCAGAGTCGCCATTACTTCTTTCTCTTCAGCTTCGTCTTTCGCTTTGATTGACAGGCTGATAGAGCGGTTCTTACGGTCAACACCCATGAACTTAGCTTCGATTGCATCACCTACATTATAGACAGTAGATGCATCTTCGATACGCTCACGTGAAATGTCAGCTACACGGATGTAACCTTCAACAGTGTCAGCCAGTTCAACAGTTACACCTTTAGCATCAACAGCAGAAACAGTACCGTTTACGATAGTACCTTTCTTCTTGTCAGCCAAGTATGCGTTGAATGGATCATCTTCAGTTTGCTTAACACCTAAGCTGATGCGCTCACGCTCTGGATCTACAGACAGAACCACTGCATGGATTTCATCGCCTTTCTTGTATTCAGAAACTGCGTCTTCGCCAGTACCGTTCCAAGAGATGTCAGACAGGTGAACTAGACCATCGATACCGCCGTCAAGACCGATAAAGATACCGAAGTCAGTGATTGACTTGATCTTACCAGAAACCTTGTCGCCTTTGTTGTAACGAGTTGCGAAGTCATCCCATGGATTGGTCTTACATTGTTTCAGACCAAGAGAAATACGACGACGCTCTTCATCGATGTCCAGAACCAGAACTTCAACTTCATCACCTAAGTTAACAACTTTAGATGGGTGAATGTTCTTGTTAGTCCAATCCATTTCAGAAACGTGAACCAGACCTTCAACGCCTTCTTCGATTTCTACGAAGCAACCGTAGTCAGTTAGGTTAGTAACGCGACCAGTTAAACGTGTGTTTTCTGGGTAGCGTTTGCTGATTTCTAACCATGGATCTTCGCCAAGTTGTTTCAGACCTAGAGACACACGAGTGCGCTCACGATCGTACTTCAGTACTTTAACGTTGATTTCATCGCCAACATTGACGATTTCTGATGGATGTTTAACACGTTTCCACGCCATATCTGTGATATGTAGCAGACCGTCAACACCACCTAAATCTACGAATGCACCGTAGTCAGTCAGGTTCTTAACGATACCCTTAACTGCTTGACCTTCTTGCAGGTTTTCTAACAGTGCATCACGCTCAGCGCTGCTTTCTGATTCGATAACTGCACGACGAGAAACAACAACGTTGTTACGCTTCTGGTCTAGCTTGATAACTTTGAATTCTAATTCTTTGTACTCTAAGTGAGCGGTGTCGCGAACTGGGCGCACGTCAACTAGAGAACCTGGTAAGAAGGCACGGATACCGTTTAATTCAACAGTGAAACCGCCTTTAACTTTACCATTGATGATACCGATTACAGTTTCAGCATCTTCATAAGCTTTTTCCAGAACGATCCAAGCTTCATGACGTTTCGCTTTTTCGCGAGACAGTTGAGTCTCACCGAAGCCGTCTTCAACAGAGTCAAGAGCTACGTCAACTTCATCACCAACAGCGATTTCTAAAACACCTTGAGCGTTTTTGAATTGTTCAGCTGGGATTGGGCTTTCAGACTTCAGACCCGCGTCAACCAGTACCATACCGTTTTTGATTGATACAACAGTACCACGAACGATAGAACCTGGACGGAATTCCAGAGTTTGAAGGGATTGTTCAAATAGATCAGCAAAAGATTCAGTCATGTTTAGGTTACTTTCTTTATTAAACCACTGTCCGTCCTAGACGTGGAGTCAGTCAAATTATCCGTATCATCCATAATACGAATACCTATCCGGTGGGCTAACTTAGTTAGTGTCGGATAATTTTTGGTTGATAAAGTTAAGCGCAAGCGCTAACACTTCATCAATACCCTTTCCGCTTGTATCGATAATGAGCGCGTCCTCGGCGGGGACTAAAGGAGCCACCGGACGATTCATATCGCGGTCATCACGTTCGATAATTTCACTTAAAAGGCGCTCGATATTAACATCGAAGCCCTTGTCCTGCAACTGATTATAGCGTCTTTGGGCACGCTCTTCAGCTGAGGCGGTTAAATATAATTTTGCCGGCGCACTTGGGAAAACCACAGTTCCCATGTCGCGACCATCGGCAATTAATCCTGGCGCCGTTTTAAAGGCCCGTTGACGACGTAATAATGCTTCTCTCACCCGTGGAAACGCGGCGACTTTTGAAGCGGCATTCGAGCACTCTTGAGTGCGAATGTCGGTGGTGACGTCTTCACCTTCCAATATCACTTGAACCGGATCGGTATCATTGCCTGTTAAAAACTTCACATCGAGGTGTGCCGCTAACAGCGTGATCGATTCTTCATTTTCCAGTTCAACGTTGTGATGAATTGCAGCAAGCGCAAGAACTCGGTAAATAGCACCACTATCAAGTAGTTGCCAACCTAGATGCTGAGCCAATAATTGACTAATTGTACCTTTGCCAGCACCACTTGGGCCGTCGATTGTGACTACAGGAGCCCGTTCAGACATACATTCCTCCGCAAAAAATAACCATCATCCGTGAGTTCATCAAGTGAGCCCCCGAAAATGAGCGCGCAGCATTGTACAACAAAAGACAAACAAAATCCGTGGATTTTTTATGAAGATTAGCAGCCGCGTAAATACGGCTGACTATTCTTGACATCACTTGTTGTTACAATAACGAAACAAACGGACTTAGCCTTGCAGACTCGCAAACTGCTTAAAGTAGTCGGGGAATGTTTTAGAAGTGCAATCAGGATCATTGATGGTAATACCGCAATCGGCAAATGCCAGCATAGAAAAACACATGGCCATGCGGTGATCGTTGTAGGTATCAATTTCTGCGGTGTTAATCACCGCAGGCGGGGTGATTTTAATGTAATCGTTACCCTCTTCAACCTCGGCGCCGACTTTACGTAATTCCGTCGCCATAGCCGCTAAGCGGTCGGTCTCTTTAATACGCCAGTTATAGATATTGCGAATAACCGTCGTGCCTTTAGCAAATAAGGCGGCGGTTGCAATGGTCATGGCCGCATCGGGAATGTGGTTCATGTCTAAATCAACGGCCGTTAACTGAGAGCCACGGGCAATAATATAGTCATCGCCCCACTCGATATCTGCGCCCATTTTTTCAAGCACATCGGCAAATTTCACATCGCCTTGAATACTTAAACGACCCACACCGGTGACTTTGACTTCACCGCCCTTAATCGCCCCTGCGGCGAGGAAATACGATGCCGATGACGCATCGCCTTCGACCAGCACTTTACCCGGTGATACATAACGCTGGCCTGCAACAATCTCAAAACGGGCATAGTCATGGTTGATGACAGTTACGCCAAATTGCGCCATCAGGGCCAGTGTAATATCAATATACGGCTTAGAAACTAACTCGCCTTTGACATGGATATTCACACTGCCCTTTGCAAGCGGCGCCACCATCAATAATGCGGTTAAAAATTGGCTTGATAAGTCACCCGCAATCTCAACATCGCCGCCATTAAGACCCGTTGCATTAATCGTCAGCGGTGGGAAACCGTCATTTTTAAGATAAACGACATTGGCACCGAGTTGCCTTAAGGCATCGACTAAGTCGCCAATCGGGCGCTCTTCCATGCGCGGTTCGCCCATGAGGGTAAATTCGCCTTGGCCTAAGGTTAAGGCGGCGCACAAGGGGCGCATTGCTGTGCCCGCATTGCCTAAAAACAATTCCTGCGCAGATTCTGAGGAAATCACACCGCCTAAGCCATCAAGTTCACACACAGTATTGTTTTGCGATAAACGATAGTTCACCCCTAACTGCTTGAGGGAGGCCAGCATGTGGCGAATATCATCTGAGTCGAGCAGATTGGTGAGCGTGGTCGTGCCTTGGGCTAAGGTGGCCAATAATAAGGCACGATTTGAAATACTTTTTGAGCCCGGAATATTGATCTCACCGCGGACTTGCACAACAGGTTCAAGACGTAATTGCTTCATGAATAAATCTTCTTTCTCTATAGGGCGTCATCATCACGATCACGCGGACTGAATACGCAAAATGGCAACTTCACGCTACACAGCGTCAAGTTAAGATTACAAATAAAAGGAGATTGGGGCCTTGTTGGTGCTTCGTCGTTATAAAATTACCGATTGTCGCTAAGGATTCAACCGTTTTTTCGAGAAAAATGGCTTTTTGGTCAGATTATTTACTGAGTTCAGTGTAAAAATAACAAAAACGCAAAATTTAAGCGGTTAATTTAGGATTTAACCGTATTTTTGGCAGGCTTTTTTGCCAAGATAACTGGCGTGTAATCACAGTTTTCACTTTAAATACTTTACCTTTCCGCGCTATTCTAAGCCCCAAACGATAAATAACGCATATCTGATACAAACAATCACGTTTGCACTATAACCAGAAAGGTAGATGGAGCTATGTTTAACTCACTCATCGCAATGCCAGCAGATCCCATCCTTGGCTTGTTGACTCAGTACCGCGAAGACACCCACCCACAAAAAGTTGATTTAGGTGTGGGCGTTTATAAAGACCCTACAGGCGTGACCCCGATCCTTAGCTGCGTGAAAAAAGCCGAGAAATTCCGTCTCGATACCGAAACCACCAAAGTGTATATCGGTCCAACGGGCTCGCCACAATTCAACACTTTAATGACAGAATTAGCCTTTGGTGCAAATCACAGTGCTATTCTCGCCAATCGTATCCGTACCGTTTCTACACCCGGTGGTACTGGCGCACTGCGCGTGGCAGGAGATTTTATCAAACGCTGCAACCCGAATGCGGTGTTATGGGTAAGCGACCCAACTTGGGCAAACCACATAGGTTTGTTTGAAGCGGCTGGCATTACCGTTAAAACCTATCCGTATTATGACTACGATAGCAAATCATTGAAATTTGATGAGATGCTTGCTGCACTATCGCAAGTGAGTCCAGATGATGTGGTGTTATTCCACGCCTGTTGCCATAACCCTAGCGGAATGGATTTAACTACAGAACAATGGGACAAAGTGGTTGCCCTGACAAAAGAGCAAGGCTTTACCCCACTGATTGACATGGCATACCAAGGCTTTGGTGATGGCGTTGATATTGATGCCTACGGCGTGCGCAAAATGGCGGCAGCGGTCGATAATATGATCCTGTGCAGCTCATGCTCGAAAAACTTCGGTTTGTACCGTGAGCGTATCGGTTCGTGTTCTGTGATTGCCAAAGATGCCAATACCGCCAATGTCGCGCAATCTGTGCTGCTTTATGTGGTTCGCTGCCTTTACTCTATGCCGCCAGCCCACGGTGCCGCGATTGTTGAAACGATTTTAGGATCGGCAGAATTGACCCAAGAATGGCTTGATGAGCTGAAAGTAATGCGCGATCGCATTAACGGCAACCGCGCCATTTTAGTCGATAAACTTAAAGCCAATGGCGTAGACCGTGACTTTAGCTTTATCGCCCGCCAAAAAGGCATGTTCTCCTTCCTCGGGGTGAATCCAGAGCAAGTGGCTCGCCTGCAAAAAGAATTCAGCATTTATATGGTCGGTTCAAGCCGCATCAGTATTGCTGGGATCAGTGAAGATAACGTCGATTACTTAGCCCAATCGATCGCCAAAGTGCTTTAAGCACGACTGAGTTTATCTGCACAGTTCACTCTGCTGTATTGCTACGATTCAGGATGCAGCAGAGTTTATTTACCCCTTACAAGCTTAAAGCTTTGCAATCATGCCACTGCATCAGAGCTAACAAACCTTCCCTTCGGTTCTAAATCCCCAAAACCTTATCAAGCAACGCCAAATCTCACTGTTCAAGCTTTTATTTTCAATGGTAAAAACTACTTTCTCGCGTTTAAAAAACAGTCGTTTAATGCAATAAATCGCAAGTTGTGATCTCGGTCGGCGGATTTCCATTTCATCAATCAGGGCTGCGGCTATTTTCACTTTTTAAAGCCAGAGCCGCCCAGTAGATTAGTTGTCATTATAGAACTTGTGGATATTCCGCCATGCTATTACAAGATAAATTAGTGCAAATCGTCACCAACCCGCAGCTTTCACCTAAGCAAAAATCCAACTATTTAGCGTTGGAGGCAGAGGCGAGCTTGCCCTATATGCCGATATCGACTGAAGTAAAAGCCGCGATGAATGACGGTATTATTTGCGATATGTTTGAAGGCCATGCGCCTTTTAAACCGCGCTATGTGTTGCCAGATTATGCCCGCTATCTAAAGCAAGGTTCAGAATATTTAGAGCTTTCACCGGCGCAGGATTTAGATGAAGCCCTCAATGCTTTAACCATCCTTTATCACCACGTGCCATCGGTGACTAACATTCCAGTGTATCTAGGTCAGCTGGATGAAATATTAATGCCTTTCACCGAGGGAATGGATGCAGAGGCACTTTATCGTAAACTTAAACTGTTCTGGATCATACTCGACAGGACGTTGCCTGACGCCTTTATGCACGTGAATATTGGTCCTACCGATAACCTAGTTTGCCGCACCTTACTGCGCATTGATGCCGAATTAAAACAAGTTGCCCCCAATTTGACCTTTATGTACGACCCAAGCATCACGCCAGATGATTTGTTGCTGCTTGCGACCACCAATATTTGTCAGTGCAGTAAGCCGCATATCGCGAATTACCCACTGCATGCCAGTGCGTTTGATGAGCGCGGGTTTGGTATTGTCAGTTGCTACAATGCCTTGCCGTTAGCGGGCGGCGCCAATACCTTGGTTCGACTCAATCTTAAAGAGGTCGCGTTAAAGGCCGATTCAATCAGTGATTTTTTTGATGCTGTCTTGCCCTATTACAGCTCGCTCACCTTTGAACTTATCGAGGCGCGCTCGGTATTTTTGCATCAAGAGTCACACTTCTTTGACAGCTTCTTAGTTAAAGAACAATTGATTGATGAGTCGCGTTTTGCGCCTATGTTTGGCATTTACGGTATGGCGGAAGCGGTGAATATTCTGCAATCATTAACAGCCAGTGGAGAAGTTAAGCAAACTAAACGAGCTAGCAATGGTCTTGAATATGGCCATGAAATGGATGCAAATCAGCTGGGCTATCGTATTTCTGCAACGCTCGATGCCATAGTGAAATCCACACCCGTCGCGTATGGTTACCATGGGCGAGCACTGCTGCATTCACAGGGCGGCATCAGTATCGATAAAGACGTGACCCCAGGTGTTCGCATTCCCTATGGTACTGAACCTAATCCCATCGCTCACATTCAAGCCTTAGCGCAACATCATCAGTTTTATACGGCGGGGATTAGCGATATTTTGACTATCGATGAAACCGTAAAATCCAATCCGCAAGCCATGTTCCAACTGTGTAAAGCAGCGCTTGAGTTAGGTTTTAGGGAATTTACCGCCAATGTCGCCTCTAACGATTTAATGCGCGTGACCGGCTATATGGTAAAACGCTCGGACATTGAAGCATTTAAGCAATGTGGCTCACGCCTCAATACCACAGGCTTAGCCGCAGAAGCGGCGGTTAATACGGGAATATTACAACGCCAAGCAAGAGTCATCGCCCATGAACACTCCCCTTGTGTATTTGAATAGGCAAGTAATGGTCAGTCAGCTATTGCCCTTTTCCTGCGTCGACGGGCCTGGCAGCAGGCTCGTATTATTCCTGCAGGGCTGCAACTACCAATGCAAAAACTGTCACAACCCACATACCATAGGGTTGTGCGATGCCTGTGGCGATTGTGTCGCTACCTGCCCTGACAATGCGCTGACATTGATAAACCTCAATAACAAGCCTCGTATTCGCTGGGATAGTGAGCGTTGTAGCCAATGCGATACCTGTCTTGCCGTATGCCCGAAACAAGCGAGCCCTAAGGTCACGCATTACACTGTTGAAGAAATACTAGGGATTCTGCACAGTCAGCGTCACTTTATTAATGGTATTACCGTGAGCGGCGGCGAAGCGAGCCTGCAACTACCGTTTATTCTTGCGTTGTTTAAAGGAATTAAGGCGACAGAGTCGTTATCACACTTGAGTTGCATGCTCGACACCAATGGCAGTTTGAATCTAACCGGTTGGCATAAACTGCTGCCGTTTTTAGATGGCGCTATGGTGGATCTTAAAGCGTGGCAGCAAGATACCCATAGATACATTACTGGTCGGGACAACCATGCCGTGTTCAAATCCATTCAGCTATTGGCGCAGCAGCAAAAACTGTATGAGGTGAGATTGCTGCACATTCCGAGTATCACAGATTATGAACAGGAAATAGAAGCGCTGGCGACCTATTTGCTTCAGCTAGGTGCGGATACACGGGTCAAGTTAAATGCCTTTCACCACCATGGCGTTGTCGACGACGCGTTAACGTGGCCAAGCTGCACACAAGCCGATATTGAACGCTTAGCCGCAAAGCTTGCAAAGCGAGGCGTCACCAATCTTATCTTACCCTCTTGCTATATTTAGCGACTGCAAAGCAAAATTTGCTCGTAAAGCCAGCGCAGCGCGGGATCCTTCATGCTTTGTCGATGCCAAACGAGACTGTAAGCCACTTTGCCATATTCTATCGGTAAGGACTTGACGGTTAAGCCTTTAGCTTGGCTGGCAATAGATGCCCAACGGCGCGAGCAGGTGAAAAGCAGTTCACTGTGGTGACACATTAACGCTGCGCTACCAAAGTCAGGGACCGAAATGGGTACGGCGCGTTTTTTAGATTGCTGGGCGAGCAAAATATCAAAAAATGGCGTACTCAAATCTGTGTCCGTAATGCCGATATGGCGATAACTCAGATAATCATCGAAGCTAATCTGCGGCTGTTTAGCCAAGGGATGGGATGAATTCATCAGGCAGACCATTTCATCGCTGAATAAGGTTTCCCACACCAGATCGTCTTGAAGATAATTAGGTTGGCTCAGATCGTGAGGTAACAGCACAAAATCTAACGAGCCTTTGATAAGTCCATCGAAACCGATATTGTCTTTGCCATAAATATCGAGATGGATATTAGGAGCCAAGCTCAGAATATGGGCACTTAATTTGGCGGCCAGCAGTTCAAAGGTGCTTTCGCGCATCGCAAGCGAAAAACGCCCCTCAAAATGGGCTGGATTAAACGCATCTTGACTCATGATCTGATTCATATCATTGATCATTTGCTGCACGCTTGGGCCTAATCGTCTTGCCAAAGGTGTGGCAACCAGTGAGTTGCCGTTACGGTAGAACAGTTCATCGTTCAAACTGTCCCTGAGCTGGCTTAAGGTTTTACTGACGGATGAGGGGCTAAGACATAATCGTTCGGCGCTGGCGGTTACGCTCAGAGTATCGAGCATCACATGCAAAGTGATCAAATGCTTCATACTAATGCGCGAAAGCTTGGCCAAATCCATCTGTAACATCCTATTGGTTTATCTTCTATGCACACTCAAACGCGTACTTTTAAGCATGATAAACAATAGCATCCAACCAACCAAACATATTGCTGAGAATATTCCCCAGTAATGCGCGTCAGCTCACAGGCTTGCTCACTGCTCTCTCTAATTCAAGCCATGTCTAATCCAAGTTATCTTTAATATAAGGTTCTTCCCAAGGTCATCTTGCTTAACGCCAATAATCGATAAATTACAGCCAACAAAAAAGCGAATGCATTTGAGCATTCGCTTTTGGATGTCTAACTTTGGATAGCTAACTTGGAATGGCTAGCAGATGATAAACATTCAATAAGCATAACGTTTATCTGCAGGCAGCAAAGCCTAGGCACTAAGCGCCGCAAGCTAGTGAGTGACTATATAGATAGCTAAGCCTAGCTATGTTTCGCCGCAAACTCGTTCATAAACTTGACCAAGGCAACTATGCCATCGAGTGGCATCGCATTGTAAAGGCTAGCACGCATGCCGCCTACGATACGATGGCCCTTTAAGGCAACGAGTCCAGCTATTTGGGCTTGCTTTAGGAACTCACTATCGAGCGCTTCGTTGACCAATTGGAAAGTCACGTTCATTTGTGAGCGATTCGCTGCAACAACACCATTACGGTAGAAAGCATTACCATCAATGCATTGATACAACATCTGCGCTTTTTGTTGATTAATTTTCGCAATACTCGAAATACCGCCAGTCGATTTCAGCCAAGCAAAGACTTCAGCGGCAAGGTACCAAGCAAAGGTTGGTGGCGTGTTGAACATAGAATCATGCTCGACGGCTAGACGATAGTCCATGATGGACGACTGCGGTAAACTCGGCAGTTTTAACATGTCATCGCGTACTATCACTATCGACAGACCCGATGGACCTATGTTCTTTTGCGCACCGGCGTAAATCAAGCCGTAGCGGCTGACGTCGATTTCACGGGACATGATTGTTGATGATAAATCGGCAACAATCGGCCATGGTGAGTCTAATTCATCAAAAATTTCGATACCATCTACAGTCTCATTTGGACAGTAGTGAACATAGCGATAATCGGCATCGATTTTATGTAAGTCAGGTAAGACAACCGCATTGAGTCCATTGTGTTTTTCAACAATATTCAGACTATCAATCTGTGCTTCACCCGCCAGTTTTTGCGCTTCTGCTAACGCGGCTGATGACCATTGACCACTGACTAAATACAGGGCTTTACCCTGCTCACCGAGAAAATTATTCACGACAGCAGAGAACTGTCCGCGACCACCGCCGTGCATAAATAGCACATGGTAATTTGCAGGGATCTGCATCAGTTCACGTAAATCGGACTCGGCTTGCTCGGTCAGCGCGATGAACTCTTTACTTCGGTGGCTGATTTCCATCACGGAAACGCCTTGGCCATTCCAATCAAGTAATTCCTGTTGTGCTTTTTTCATTACCGCTGCGGGTAACATTGCAGGTCCAGCACAGAAATTATAAATCGCGCTCACTGACACTCTCCTTAATCCCAACCATCATGTATGTATTGATAAAACGAAATCATTCTAAAACGAATAATGCTACCAACAATCAATGCCATTAAAAAAACGAGCGTCCAATTGGACGCTCGTTAATATGGCACTTAATTACTCTTCGTCTTGCTCATCATCAGCAAGCTCGTCTTCATCTTCGTCCAACTCTTCTTCGTCATCCAGCTCTTCATCAAGAGCCTCGTCGGCTAATTCGCCTTCGATAATGACAGGAACAATCGGTAAACCGTTTTCATCCAGCTCGACTTCATCTTCATCACTTTGGATTTCGTCGATACGTTGCAGGCCAACCACTTTCTCGTCGCCCGCAGTGCGGATAATCGTCACACCTTGCGTGTTACGGCCAATGATAGACACGCCGCCCGCTGGTGTACGCACTAAGGTGCCTTTATCACTGATGAGCATAAGTTCGTCGTTAAGACCCACTTGCACTGCGCCAACAACTGCGCCGTTACGCTCACTCACCTTGATAGAAACCACACCTTTAGTCGCACGGCTCTTCGCTGGGTATTCAGACAATTGAGTCCGTTTACCGTAACCGTTTTCAGTTACCGTCAGAATCGCGCCATCGCCTTTGGGTACGATAAGCGACACAACTTTTTGACCTTCTTCTAAACGGATACCACGAACGCCTGTTGCAGTACGGCCCATAGGACGTAAGGACAAGACTTCTTCACCAGTTTCAGGATCGGTTTTCACTTCGCCTGTTTCAGAATCACGGACTTTCTCACCAAAGCGAACAACTTTACCTTCGTTCGAGAACAACATGATTTCGTCATCACCGTTAGTGATATCGACACCGATCAGTTGGTCACCGTCTTTGAGGTTAACGGCGATAATGCCGTTTGCACGTGGGTTGCTATAAGCTGTTAGTGCGGTTTTCTTCACAGTACCGTGTGAGGTCGCCATGATGATGTACTTGTCAGCCGCGTATTCACGTACTGGTAGAATCGCAGTAATGCGCTCGCCATCGGATAAAGGCAGCAAGTTAACAATTGGACGACCACGAGCCGTACGGCTCGCTAGTGGCAATTGATACACTTTGAGCCAGTACATCTTACCAAAGTCAGAGAAGCACAAAATGGTGTCATGGGTATTGGCAACTAACAGTTTTTCAACGAAATCTTCGTCTTTTACTTTAGTTGCCGCTTTACCTTTACCACCACGGCGCTGGGCTT
This sequence comes from Shewanella baltica, assembly GCF_900456975.1. Classification (NCBI taxonomy): domain Bacteria; kingdom Pseudomonadati; phylum Pseudomonadota; class Gammaproteobacteria; order Alteromonadales; family Shewanellaceae; genus Shewanella; species Shewanella baltica. Next base: position 1,961,178 of record NZ_UGYM01000002.1, on the reverse strand, counting down.
GGTAATCGGTCAATGGTTGATACTTGGCATAACCTAAGTGCGACAGTGTCACGACAACGTCTTCTTCGTTGATCAAGTCTTCAAGACTCATATCGACTTCGTTGGCATTGATCACGGTACGGCGAGCATCACCGTATTCATCAAGGATTTGAACTAACTCTTCCTTGATGACTTCCATCAAACGCTCAGGACTGCGCAGAATAAACAGCAGACCCGCGATAAATTCGAGCAGCTCTTCGTATTCGGCGATGATCTTATCGTGTTCAAGACCGGTTAAACGGTGTAAACGCAGTTCCAGAATCGCCTGAGCTTGTTGCTCAGTCAGGAAATATTGACCGTCACGGATACCGTATTGTGGCTCTAACCACTCAGGACGCGCGGCGTCATCGCCTGCTTTTTCCAGCATGCCTTGAACGTGGCCTAATTCCCAACCTTGCTCAACCAATTTAACTTTGGCATCCGCAGGCGTTGGCGAGGCTTTGATCAGCGCAATAATCGGGTCGATGTTAGCCAGTGCAACCGCCAGCGCTTCCAAAATATGGGCACGCTCACGGGCTTTACGCAGTTCAAATACGGTACGACGCGTCACGACTTCACGGCGATGCAGAATAAAGCATTCGAGCATTTCTTTAAGATTAAACAGTTTAGGCTGACCATTGGTCAGGGCCACCATGTTAATCCCGAAAGAACACTGCATTTGCGTTTGAGCATACAGGTTGTTTAATACCACCTCGCCCACTTCACCGCGCTTAATTTCGATAACGATACGCATACCGTCTTTATCAGACTCGTCGCGTAGACCGCTGATCCCTTCAAGCTTTTTATCTTTGACCAGCTCGGCAATCTTCTCGATTAAACGGGCTTTGTTCACTTGATAAGGGATTTCAGTCACGATAATGCGTTCACGGCCATTATCTTCGGTTTCCACATCCGCCAGTGCACGCATGATCGCGCGGCCACGGCCAGTTTTATAGGCATCAATAATGCCTTTACGGCCATTGATAATTGCCGCAGTTGGGAAATCCGGACCTGGAATGTATTCCATCAGCTGTTCAATAGACAGTGAGGGTTCTTCAATCAGTGCCAAACAGCCTTTCACGACTTCCGTTAGGTTGTGTGGTGGGATGTTGGTCGCCATACCTACCGCAATACCCGATGAGCCGTTAATTAACAGGTTAGGTACGCGTGTAGGTAATACAGCTGGAATGAGTTCTGTGCCGTCGTAGTTAGGGACGAAATCTACTGTCTCTTTTTCAAGATCGGCCAGTAATTGATGCGCTAACTTATCCATACGGATTTCGGTATAACGCATTGCCGCCGCTGAGTCACCGTCGACCGAACCGAAGTTACCTTGGCCATCTACTAAGGTGTAACGCAGTGAGAATGGCTGGGCCATACGGACGATAGTGTCATAAACAGCAGAGTCACCATGAGGGTGATATTTACCGATGACGTCACCGACCACACGGGCAGATTTTTTGTAAGGCTTGTTCCAATCGTTCTTCAATTCACTCATGGCAAACAGAACGCGGCGATGAACCGGCTTTAAGCCGTCGCGCACGTCTGGTAATGCACGTCCCACGATAACGCTCATGGCGTAATCAAGGTACGAATTCTTTAGTTCGTCTTCGATATTAATTGGCGAAATAGATGATGCCAGATCAGTCATAAACTGCTCGTTCCCCTGAAAAATAGCCGACAACGTATAATCCGTATCATTGCCTAGCCCAAAAACGTGATTTGGCATTCTAACACAGTTATTTAATGTCGCCAGACCTATCATTATCGAATTGAGAGTCTGGTGGCTTAATAGATGAAAACACTGTCAATTTGGTCGTTTGAGCGATAAACCAGCGTTGGAATTCGCGGCTTAGGATGAGAAAAAATCGTCAAAGGGATGAAGTAAAAGGTCGATACGGAGCACAACAATTAACATAAAAGCAGAAAACTGCTGAAAATTCACTCAACCACAAGGGCTTAGCTCAGTCGAACACTTTGTTTATCAAACATAGTCGTTATAATAGCCGCACAATACAGCTACTTCAGGTAATAGCATGCATCAGAATACCAATGTGGACCCACAGGAAATCGCAAAGTTTGAACGTATGGCCGAAACGTGGTGGGATCTCAACGGTGAATTTAAGCCGCTGCATCTATTAAACCCGCTGCGCTTAAATTATATCGATCAAACTGCTGGCGGTATTTTCGGTAAGAAAGTGCTCGACGTTGGTTGCGGCGGCGGGATTTTATCTGAAAGCATGGCCCGCATAGGTGCCGAGGTTGATGGTCTTGACATGGGTGATGAGCCCTTAGAAGTCGCGCGCCTGCATGCCCTCGAAACGGGCGTAAGCATTAATTATGTAAAAAATACTGCCGAGACCCACAGCCAAGATCATCAAGCCTATTACGATGTGGTGACCTGTATGGAAATGCTGGAGCATGTGCCCGATCCACAATCGGTGATCAAGGCTTGCTGTGACATGGTCAAACCCGGTGGCTTTGTGTTTTTCTCCACCATCAACCGCAACATTAAATCCTATGTGCACACGATTCTCGGCGCAGAATATTTACTGAAGATGCTGCCGGTTGGCACCCATGAGCATAAAAAATTCATTAAGCCTTCGGAATTGATTGAGCTTGTGGACAATACCGACCTTATCTGTACCGATGCATTAGGCATCAGCTACAACCCGCTGACGGGCATTTTTAAATACACGCCTAAAGTTGATGTCAATTACATGATCGCAACGCGTAAGGTTGATTAATATGAGTCTGGCACAGATCCAAGGCGTACTGTTCGATCTCGACGGCACCTTAGCCGATACCGCGCCGGATCTGGTGCAGGCCCTTAATTTAAGTCTTCAGGACGTCGGCATCGCCGCGCAGCCGTTAGCGGCCATGCGCTACGCCGCATCCCACGGCAGTTTTGCCTTAGTCGATGCGGCGATCCCCAATGCAGCGGATGATCTTCGTACTCAAGTTCAGCAAGGGCTGCTCGCCCACTATCAGCGCATTAATGGCGATCACTGTGCGCTATTCACAGGCATTGCAGCATTACTCGACTGGCTCGAGTTAACGCAGCTGCCGTTTGGGGTGATCACCAACAAGCCAGCCCGCTTTACCCGTCCCTTATTGCGAAAACTGAATTTACACTTACGTATGCCCGTTATCATCAGTGGCGATTCAACCAAACACCCAAAACCCCACACAGCACCTATGTTGTTAGGCGCACAGCAACTGAACTGCGCACCTGAGCACATTTTGTATCTTGGGGATGCCGAGCGGGATTTGTTAGCAGCTAGGGCGGCGGGCATGTTAGGCGGCGTTGCCCTATGGGGTTATCTGGGTGTCAACGACAAGCCATCGCAGTGGCCAGCTCACGCGCACTTTGCCAGCCCAACTGAGTTACATCAGGCATTAGCCGACGCATTCGCCTGAAAACTCGCCCATAAAATGGTTAACAAACTTCACTTTTGCACTCGAAGATAAACCTTTTGCTAAAGTGACTATGCAGACGCACATAAGTGTGTTTGCCTGATTTTTACCTGCGAATAAAATCAGGCTGCGAAAGGTCGGCGGATAAAAGATCGGCACTTGTACGCGATCGCGATCTAAAGAAAAGATCGCCTAAAAATCCCCCATGAGTGCGACACGCTAACCTGAAATTGAGCTTCAAGGTTAGTCGTTACTAACGCGAAAGCTTATCCTCAACTTATCCACAAGATGTCCCCTGAATTCAGACTTGCAAATAGGGGCAAACCTCACTATCTTGTATCCCAGATAATTTAAAACACCATATCTTGTGTATAGGTAGCAATCAGACACACTAGAAGCTCGCCGCTTAATTGACTCGTTTTCAACCAGTCAGCAGTATTTAAGGGACGGTTATTGATTGTTTTACAAGGATACGTACGGTGAACTTGCTCACCTAAATAGATATAAGAACCAAGGCCTATCTCCAAATGAATAGCACTATGACAGTCACAAAACGCTGTGGCGATCGTGAAAATATCGATCTCGAAAAAATACACCGCGTAATTACTTGGGCAGCCAAGGGATTAAAAAACGTTTCTGTTTCTGAAGTTGAGCTTCGCTCGCACCTACAGTTTTTCGATGGCATCCCAACCGAAGCTATCCATGAAACCATTATCAAAGCGGCGGCGGATTTAATTTCTCCAGAATCACCGGACTATCAGTTCCTCGCCGCCCGTTTAGCGGTGTTTCATTTGCGTAAGAAGGCCTTCGGTCAGTTCGAGCCGCCAGCACTGTATACCCACGTGACTAAGTTAGTTGAGCTTGGCAAGTATGACATGCACATTCTGCAGGATTACAGCCGCGAAGAACTCGACGTGATGGATACCTATATCGACCATTGGCGCGATATGGACTTCTCTTACGCTGCGGTAAAACAGCTTGAAGGCAAATATTTAGTTCAAAACCGTGTGACGCACGAAATCTACGAGAGCGCCCAGTTCCTCTACATTTTGGTCGCGGCCTGTTTGTTTGCCCGTTATCCAAAAGAAACGCGCCTGAAATACGTTAAAGATTTCTATGACGCGGTATCGACCTTTAAGATTTCGCTACCAACGCCAATCATGGCCGGTGTGCGCACGCCAACGCGTCAGTTCAGCTCTTGCGTACTGATCGAATGTGGTGACAGCTTAGATTCAATCAATGCGACTGCTTCTTCTATCGTGAAATACGTTAGCCAACGTGCGGGTATCGGTATTAACGCCGGTCGTATTCGTGCTTTAGGTAGCCCAATCCGTGGTGGTGAAGCCTTCCACACAGGTTGTTTACCTTTCTATAAGTATTTCCAAACCGCAGTGAAGTCTTGTTCTCAAGGCGGCGTGCGTGGCGGTGCTGCGACCCTGTTCTACCCTATTTGGCACTTAGAAGTCGAATCTCTGCTGGTATTGAAAAATAACCGCGGCGTCGAAGACAACCGTATCCGTCATTTAGACTACGGTGTGCAGCTGAACAAAGTCATGTATCAACGTCTGATCAAAGGCGAAAACATCAGCCTGTTTAGCCCATCTGACGTACCAGGCTTGTATGATGCTTTCTTTGAAGATCAAAACGAATTCGAACGTTTATATGTGCAATATGAGCAAGACAGCAGCATTCGTAAGAAAACCATAAAGGCAGTTGAGCTGTTTTCACTGATGATGCAAGAGCGCGCCTCAACTGGCCGTATCTACATTCAAAACGTGGATCACTGCAACACTCACAGCCCGTTCGATTCAAAAGTCGCACCGATCAGACAGTCTAACCTGTGTCTTGAAATCGCCCTGCCGACTAAACCATTGAACAACATCGATGATCCAGAAGGTGAAATCGCGCTTTGTACGCTGTCAGCACTTAACTTAGGTTCGATCAAAGAATTATCTGATATTGAGCCATTAGCCGACCTCGCCGTACGTGCACTGGATAACCTGTTGGATTATCAAGATTACCCCATCAAGGCCGCGCAAATTGCCTCGATGAATCGCCGTACTTTAGGCATAGGCGTGATTAACTTTGCTAACTACTTAGCAAAAAATGGCATGAAGTATTCCGATGGCAGCGCGAACGAGCTTACCCACAGAACCTTCGAAGCGATTCAGTTCTATTTACTGAAAGCCTCAATGAACTTGGCCAAAGAGCAAGGTGCGTGTCCGTTATTCCACGAGACCACTTACTCTCAAGGTATTTTGCCAATCGATACCTACAAACGTGACCTAGATAAAATTTGTGCTGAACCATTGCACTTAGACTGGGAATCACTGCGTAGCGATATCAAGCAATATGGCCTACGTAACTCAACGCTGTCGGCATTAATGCCTTCAGAAACCTCGTCGCAAATCTCCAATGCGACCAATGGTATTGAGCCACCACGTGGTCTTATCAGCGTGAAATCGAGCAAAGACGGTCAGTTGAAGCAAGTCGTGCCAGATTTCGATACGCTGAAAGATAGCTATGAATTACTGTGGAAAATGCCAAGCAACGACGGTTACTTACAGCTAGTGGGTATCATGCAGAAGTTCGTTGACCAAGCGATTTCAGCCAACACTAACTACGATCCTTCACGTTTTGAAGGCCGTAAAGTACCGATGCAAACCCTGCTGAAAGATTTGCTCAATGCTTACAAGTTAGGTGTGAAAACGCTTTACTACCATAACACTCGCGATGGTGCGTCGGATTCACACGATGACATCACCAATTTAGAGAAAGAAGACGATGGTTGCGCCGGCGGCGCGTGTAAAATCTAGTCTTTAACGTTAACGCGGCTCTTACAAATAAAAAGTATAGGGATCCCGATTGAGTGGATCCCTATCCATTGGAAAATAGCACCATGGCCTACTCTACCTTCTGTCAAACACCCAACGATGCCACCCGTGAACCTATGTTTTTAGGTCAATCGGTCAACGTGGCTCGTTACGATCAACAAAAATATGAAGTGTTCGAAAAACTGATAGAAAAGCAGTTATCTTTCTTTTGGCGCCCGGAAGAAGTAGACGTCAGTCGCGATAAAATTGACTACGGTGCATTGCCCGATCATGAAAAACACATCTTTATTTCTAACCTGAAATACCAAACCTTACTCGACTCGATTCAAGGTCGCTCACCCAATGTGGCCTTTTTACCACTGGTGTCGCTGCCTGAACTAGAGACTTGGATTGAGACTTGGTCTTTCTCTGAGACGATTCACTCGCGCTCATACACCCATATTATTCGCAATATCGTTAACGATCCTTCAGTGATCTTCGACGATATCGTCGTGAACAAAGAAATATTAAGCCGTGCGACAGATATCGCCGCTTACTACGATCACTTGATCCAACTGACTCAAGTGTTCCATTTACTCGGCGCGGGTACCCATGTTATCGATGGCAAAGAAGTCATAGTCAACACTCGTACCCTGAAAAAAGCCTTGTACCTGTGCATGATGTCAGTCAACGCCCTAGAAGCGATTCGTTTCTATGTTAGCTTTGCCTGCTCATTTGCCTTTGCTGAACGTAAGCTAATGGAAGGTAACGCGAAAATCATTCGCCTGATTGCCCGTGATGAAGCACTGCACTTAAACAGCACTCAGCATATTTTAAGCATCATGCAAGGCGGTAAAGACGATCCAGAAATGGGTGAAATTGCTGCAGAATGCCAACAGGAAGCCTTCGATTTATTCTTCAAGGCCGCAGAGCAAGAGAAAGAATGGGCAAAATACCTGTTCAAAGACGGCTCTATGATAGGTTTGAATGAACAGATCCTCTGCCAATACGTTGAGTTTATTACGAACCAACGGATGAAGTCGGTGAACCTGCCGCAACCTTATCCTGAAATAACCAATCCATTACCTTGGATGAAAAACTGGTTAGAAAGCGATGCAGTGCAAGTCGCGCCTCAGGAAGTGGAAGTGTCTTCATACCTTGTCGGTCAAATTGACTCAGCGGTTGATGGCGATGAATTCCTCGACTTCGATCTCTAAGACGCTCAAAAGTGACGTTAAAAATGGCATTACAACAGTGACATCGAAAAAACGGCCACAAAACCTGTTTGCGAAGGCGCCAATCGTGCGCCTTCAAGGTCAACCTGTGTTGCTCTTTACCGAGCAACAAGGCACCTTGTTGCAAGCGCTCGAAGCAAAAAAAGTTAAAATCTTCTCAGAATGTCGCAACGGATTCTGCGGTGCCTGCAAAACACGGGTCATCAGCGGAAAAGTCAGCTACTTAAACGAGCCCTTAGCCGAACTTAAACATGATGAATGTTTACCCTGCTGCTGTGTGCCTACCGAAGATTTAGAGCTGGACTTGTCACCTGAAGGTGCGGCCGTAGTCACATATGCGTGTCAACCTCGTCAGAGCAAAGTCAGTTTGGCTAAGTCAAAGCAAACACAGCATGAAGCAAGCACCACGCACACGTTAAAACAAGAAGTGTTTGAAGACTAACAGCGCCAAGATTAGACTTCTCTATAAGCTGCTTTAAATGATCCACTCTGAATAAACAACTTTCACTTTTTCAGTAAGCGGCGTTAAAACAAGCATTACCTGTTAAACACAAAGTCCCTTTCAATACTGCCTTAATCAATCCGCGCCAATTAGCGACCAAACGCATTAAACCCCACACTTCTCACTATTTTCAATGCATTCCCGCGGAAAACCAAAACAAAAAAGCCTGAACACAGGTTCAGGCTTTCAGGCTTTCAGGCTCTAAAACTTAACGCCTAAAGCTTATCGCAGAAGACTTATCGAGTTTCTATAAACGCATTGCCAGCTCAGCGCCTTGGCGAATTGCACGCTTAGCATCAAGCTCTGCTGCGACATCCACGCCGCCAATCAGATGCACAGTCAAGCCCGTCGCTTTCATCTCATCCACTAAAGTGCGATTCGATTCTTGTCCAGCGCAAAGCACAACATTATCAACGGCCAGCACTTCAGCGGTTTCGCCCACGCGAATATGCAGTCCCGCATCATCAAACTTATCGTAACTCACGCCTGTTTTCATCTTCACATCATGTTGCTTAAGCACAAGACGGTGGATCCAGCCAGTGGTTTTACCTAAGCCTTTGCCCATCTTCGACGTTTTACGTTGCAGTAAAAACACCTTACGATGATCGGTATTGTCGGATTGAGGTTCTGTCAGGCCGCCCGCATGTTGGTAAGTTTTATCTATGCCCCACTGTTGTAGCCATTTATCGGCGTTCAGCGTGCTAGATTGGCGCTCACACAAAAAGTGCGCCATATCGAACCCTATGCCGCCAGCACCAATCAAGGCGACTGTATTACCGACAGTCACTTCACCCGAGAGCACTTTTTGATAATCGACCACGCGTGGGTCGTCAAAGCCGGGTAAGACTAAATCACGCGGCACAACGCCTGACGCTATCACCACTTCATCAAACTTTTCGGTTGCCAACACGCTGGCATCGAGGCGAGTGTTTAATCTCAGCTCCACCTTATGCAACTTAATTTGATTGATGAAATAACGGATAGTCTCGTTAAACTCTTCTTTCCCAGGGATTTTACGGGCGAGATTAAACTGACCACCTACCTCGGATTTCGCTTCAAACAAGACAACGTGATGGCCACGCATGGCGGCATAGACAGAGAACGCCATGCCCGCAGGACCTGCGCCCATCACCGCAATACGCTTTTTATTTGCTGTGGGTAAGAAGTTGATTTCAGTCTCATAACAGGCACGAGGATTCACTAAGCAGGTAGCGCGCTTAAGGGAGAAAGTATGATCAAGACACGCTTGGTTACAGCCAATGCAGGTGTTGATCAGCTCTGGCGTGTTCGCTGCGGCTTTATTGACAAACTCAGGATCAGCAAGGAAAGGCCGCGCCATCGACACCATGTCAGCTTGACCTGAGGCAATGATCTGCTCGCCAATCTCAGGGGTGTTAATGCGGTTAGTCGCAATTAAGGGCACAGAAACTGATTGTTTGAGCTTTTCAGTCACCCACGCAAAGGCGCCGCGGGGCACACTTGTCGCAATGGTCGGTACGCGCGCTTCATGCCAACCAATGCCGGTATTCAAAATAGACACGCCAGCTTGCTCTAACCACTGGGCGAGCTGCACCACTTCATCCCAAGTCGAGCCGTTATCCACTAGATCGAGCATAGATAAACGGAAGATAATGATGAAGTCTTTTCCGACCTTTGCCCGTATCGCGTTAACAATCTCAATTGGGAATTGCGCCCGCTTTTCAAACGCGCCGCCCCATTCGTCGGTGCGGGTGTTGGTGCGCGCACTGACAAACTGATTGATCAAATAACCTTCAGAGCCCATGACCTCAACGCCATCGTAACCGGCTTTCTTAGCTAGGGCGGCTGAGCTGGCATAATCCTTAATGGTCGAGCGCACTTGGCGACTAGACATAGCAGACGGTGTAAAAGGTGTAATCGGTGATTTAATCTTGCTCGGTGCTTGGGAAAAAGGATGATAACCGTAGCGGCCCGCATGCAAAATTTGCATACAGATCTTACCGCCCGCCTCATGCACAGCCTGCGTGACCACGCGATGCTTACTGACTTGCCAAGGAAAACTCAGCTGACAGGCATGCGGCGTAAGGCGGCCACGAAGATTGGGAGAAATACCGCCCGTCACAATCAAACCCACACCGCCCAGAGCGCGTTCTTTGTAGAACGCTGCCAGTTTCTCAAATCCGCCCTTTTCTTCTTCCAAACCTGTGTGCATTGAGCCCATAAGCACGCGGTTTTTGAGCTGGGTAAATCCCAGATCTAAGGGTTCTAATAAATGGGGAAACGACATTCAAACATCCTTTTAAAACAAGTGATTTAAATCAGCATACCTTGAGTCAAATCTAAGCTCAACCGTTGGATCGAGGCCATCAGTCAAAATCCTTTACAATTGTGTTTAGCCTGTAGCGCCATTTTCAGTTAGCATTGGCAGATTGGACTTATAAAGGAGTGGCAGATGTCCGCTAACCCATCGTTTTTCAAGAGAATATGTTTGTTTATTTGGCACACCCTCAACGGGACGCGTAAACTGATCCTCAATCTGATCTTTTTTGGCATCTTAGCCGCCATTATCATCTCCATTGGCAGCAGCGAAGATATCCAAGTAGAAGACAACTCGGCGCTGGTGCTTAATCTGGCCGGCTCGATTGTCGATCAGAAACAACAGGTTGATCCCTTAGAAGCCGCATTCAAGCAAGGCCAAAATGCCAACGCCGATGGGGAAATCCTGCTAGCCGATGTGCTGTATGTAATTGACAATGCCGCGCAAGATCAAAGGATTAGTACCCTAGTACTTGATCTAGCCGATTTGAAACGTGCCGGGATCAGCAAGCTGCAATCTATCGGAGATGCACTTAACCGCTTTAAAGAAAGCGGCAAAAAAGTGGTCGCCATCGGCAATTACTACGAGCAAAATCAATATTTCCTCGCCAGCTTTGCCGACACCATTTACCTTAATCCCCAAGGCGGCGTGTCGCTTGATGGCCTGAGTATGTACAACCAGTACTTCAAATCGGCCTTAGATAAACTCAAAGTTAAAGCGCATATTTTCCGCGTAGGGACTTTTAAATCTGCGGTTGAACCCTACATGCGTGACGATATGTCCGACGCCGCTCGCGAAGCCAGCAGTGCGCTTTTAGCGGATGTATGGCAAAGCTACACCCAGACTGTCGCAGGCAATCGCAATATTGAGCCTAACTCACTGGTACCCGATGCAACCACTTATTTGGCCGAGCTCGATAAAGCCAATGGTGACTCTGCGGCAATGGCCATCAACATGAAATGGGTTGATAGCTTAGCGACCACGGAAGATTTTCGTCAAACAATGCTAGAGACCGTGGGCAAAGCCAGCAGCGGTGACAGTTTCAAGCAAGTGAGTTTTTATGATTATTTAACCTTAGTGACGCCATTGCCAAGCTTTGTTGAGCAAGACAGTGTCGGCATTATTGTCGCAAGCGGTACGATTCTGAACGGCACTCAACCTGCGGGCCAAATTGGCGGCGAAAGCACTGCCGAACTGCTACGTAAGGCACGTTTCGATAAACACGTTAAAGCCTTAGTGCTGCGCGTCGATAGCCCTGGCGGTAGCGCCTTTGCCTCGGAGCAAATTCGTCAAGAATTACTGGCACTTAAAGCAGCGGGCAAACCTGTTGTCGTCAGTATGGGCAGTTTGGCCGCATCGGGTGGTTATTGGATTTCGGCCAGTGCCGACTACATCTTCGCAACGCCAACCACGCTCACGGGCTCAATTGGGATCTTCGGCATGATCACCACCTTCGAAGATTCTCTGGCCAGTATAGGCGTGCATACCGATGGCGTATCAACGTCGGAATGGGCGGGATTGTCTGTGACACGCACGCTGTCACCGCAAGTTGAAGCGATTATCCAACGTCATATTGAACGTGGCTATTTAGACTTTATCTCGCTGGTCGCCAAAGAACGAAAGATGACCATAGAACAAGTCGATAAGATTGCCCAAGGCCGTGTTTGGAGCGGTAAAAAAGCCCTTGAGCTTGGCTTAGTCGATGAACTAGGTGATTTAGATGAGGCGATAGCTAAAGCCGCTAAACTCGCGGATATGACACTATTTGACACCCGCGTTATCGAACAAGAGCTGACACCCGAGCAACGCTTTATGCAACAGATGTTTGCCTCAGTATCGAGCTACCTGCCCGCCTCACTGAGCCAATCATCGATGTTAGAGCAAATGCTAGCGCAATTGACCAGCAGCTTGAAAACGTTAACCTCTTTTGATGATCCAAATAACGTCTACATCTACTGCGATACTTGCAACATGATGAACTAAAGCTGCCAGCGTCTAGGTTGCAGCTCGCAACTTCAAGATGATGACAAAGACAAAGCCCGGATCTCCGGGCTTTTTTATTGGGTTTATGTCAGTTAAATCGTATAATTCGGCCACTTGAAGCTAAGAAAACGACAAGAATGACTAAACGCTCCATTTATGTTGCCTATACAGGCGGCACCATAGGTATGCAAAAAACCGATAACGGCTTCGTCCCCGTGGCGGGATTCCTGACTCAGTGCGTGCAATCTATGCCCGAGTTTTACCATGAAGAAATGCCGACATTCGTGATCAACGAATATTGCCCACTTATCGACTCTTCCAATATGGCGCCGACTGATTGGCAGATGATCGCTGATGACATACAAGCTAATTACGATAAATACGATGGCTTTGTGATCCTCCATGGCACAGATACCATGGCGTATACGGCTTCGGCGCTGTCGTTTATGCTGCAAGGCTTGTCAAAACCTGTGATAGTAACGGGCTCACAAATTCCCCTCGCCCAGCTGCGCTCAGACGGACAAACTAATTTATTAAATTCACTCTATATTGCGGCGAATTATCCGGTCGCAGAAGTGTGTTTATTCTTCAACAACAAACTCTTTCGAGGTAATCGCTCGACGAAGGCCCATGCCGACGGTTTCGATGCTTTTGCTTCGCCTAACTTCCCGCTACTGCTTGAAGCTGGGATCAAAATCAATCTGCGCGCTGGCAAAATCACCGTTGCCAACGATACCCCATTGGAAGTGGCGCATATTAGCCCGCAGCCTGTCGGTGTGGTGACTTTGTATCCAGGGATCTCGACCCAGATTTTTGAGAACATTCTGCAGCAGCCGGTTAAAGCCCTCATACTACTGACATTTGGTGTGGGTAACGCGCCACAGGATGCAGCCTTACTCAAAACCTTAAGGCAAGCGGATGAACGTGGCATAGTGCTGGTGAATCTTACCCAGTGTTTCCAAGGTAAGGTGAATATGGGCGGCTACGCCACAGGTAATGCGCTCGCTAAAGCGGGCGTGATCAGTGGCGCCGATATGACCATAGAAGCAGCCTTAGCAAAACTGCATTATTTACTATCTAAAAATTTGCAGCCAGCGGAGATAAAAGCGGCCATGTTACAAAATCTAGTCGGTGAACTGAGCATAGATTAACGCCATAGTCTTTAAACATTTCCCTTATTGATCAATCACTTGCCCCGCCCCAAGATAGGTTGACAGTTTTTAGGCCAGCTCCAGTAGCTGGCCTTTTCTATTGTGCACCTGATTAGGGGTCGCCATATTCAAACTCAGATGCGGTCTCATATCGTTGTATATTGCTATCGATTCTCTAACAAGTATCTTCAGCTCCGCAAATGTCCTACATCGGTGCAGTAAAAACTCCTGCTTCAGTATGCCATTCACTCTTTCTGCTAATGCATTTTGGTAGCAATCATAACCATCCGTCATTGACGGCTGGATTTGGCTCGCCTGAAGCGCATTCTGATAAACTGCTGAGCAGTATTGTAAGCCTCTGTCTGAGTGATGCACTGCGTTGCCGATATAGCGTTTATCTTTTATGGCCATTTTTAACGCTTTCACCACACTCTCGGCTTTCATGTCTTTACTCACGTGATGACCGACTATCTTACGAGAACTGGCATCGGTGACCAGTGACAGATAGTGCACACCTTGGTCTGACTCAAGATAGGTGATATCACTGACCAGTACATGCCCTGCATCATGCAGTCCTTCCTCTTTCAGCAGATTAGGATGCTTCTTCATCCAGTGTTTGCTGAACGTGGTTTTTGTGTAGCTTTTCTTCGGCTTAACCAGTAAACCTTCACTTCTCAAATAGGTAAAGAACCCATCTCGCCCAAGTTTAATATCGTGCTCAACCAGCCTGGATTTTATCAACGTGTAGAGCTTACGGGCCCCTAACCTTGGCATATATTTACGCCAGTACTGGACCCAGTCTTTAATGACCGATAGCTCAGCTCTACGACTTTCCATTCGAGCAACTGCCTGGTAGATACCTTGCCTCGACATACCCGCAGCACGACACGCGGCAGCCAGGTTTATTTCGCCGTTGCCTTTTGCTTGCCAGACGTACCGGATAAGTACTTTTTTCTGAGGCCAGCTCCATATTCATTGTCCATGATATCAACCATGCCATTGAGGATTTGGTTACGCAGTTTCTCTTCTGCTAACTCACGTTCAAGGCGCTTGATCGTTTCGGCAGGGGTTTCTTTTGACTTAGGCATAAGGGGATGCTGAAAAGGTTTCGACCAATCGAGTCTACCATGTTTTCTAAGCCAAACGAGTACCGTTGAACGGCCTTGAATACCAAAATGGGCTTGGGCTTGTTTGTACGTCATTTCGCCTTTTTCAACACGCTCTACGACGCCTAATTTAAAGGCTAAGGTGTAATCTCGTTGTGTGCGCTTACGGCTTGAGTTAATTGATGTTGTCATAAAGAAGTCCTCTTTATGTCAACGTATTTCAGGACGGGACAACTAGTAACAAAAAAGCCCATTAGATATGGGCTTTTTAATTTTAACTCAGATTAAACGGCGTCAAACTAATGAGTAAGTTACAAATCTTGTACTTTGAACTCGGCAATTGGCTCACCGCGGAATTGCTTTTTCAGCTCAGCTTTAGACAATTCATTGATTTTACCGTCAGGCGCAATAGTGAAATGCTCAGTTTGCTCAAGCTTGCGAGCTTGATACAACATCACGACCTGCAGGGTCGATTCACGCTGCGCTTCACTTAACACAGTGCCATCTTCCCACTTACCCAGCTCTGCTGCACTACGAAGCCTTTCATAGACTTCAATGGGCATTTGATCGATCACTTGATTAATATCTGTCATACACTTTTCCGCTTATGTAACACGATTCTGACTCGTGTGATGAGATAACCCACAAAACCAAACACAAAGCATATTCCAGCGATATTCGCCCGCATACCTTCGGCAGGTTCGCCACCCCAAAACCAAATCACCACACCAGCAATAAACAAGGTCATAGCAACAAAACTCTGATTCATTAAGCTGCTGGATTTTTGAATATGACTAATCCGTGATAAGGACTCATTGTCACCATTGCTGCTCGCTTGACAATGGGGACATGAAGGCGCCTTACTCGACATCCGCTTGCGACACACTGGACATTCAATTAATGCCATATCAGCCTCGCCCTAACGTAATTTATCAACAACGGCGAGCATGGCGATAAGCGATGCTTCACCTAAATAAATACTGCGCTCTGGCGACCAACCCACAAAAGGATCGGCCAAATTGTTATTGTCTTTAAAAGGCATTTCGAGGGTATTGGATAAACACTCGAAGGTCTGAGCGACCCAATTAGAAGCAACCGTTAGATTCGCTTGGCCAGGCTCGTCTTTGTCATAGCCAAACTGAGTTTGGAAATCAGCACTGGCTAAGGTTAATGCTTGACTGAAGTCCGCTTGCAGCTGCGCCAGCTTATCATTGTAGGCAGGCACGCCCTCACAACCTGCGAGAAACACATAAGGTAAGCCTTCATCACCATGGACATCATAGAACAAGTCGACACCAGTTTGCTGCATCTTGTTGACGACGTGGTACACCTCAGGGCTCTTTTCTAAACTTGGCGTTTGCCACTCGCGGTTAAGATTGATCCCAATCGCATTGGTGCGCAGATGGCCTCTGACACTGCCATCGGGATTCATGTTCGGCACTATATAGAAATTGGCTTTATCGAGCAGCGCTTTCGCCGTGGGGCAGTCATTATCGAGTAAACGATTCACGAGACCTTCGACTAACCATTCAGCCATGGTTTCACCCGGATGTTGTCTGGCGGTGATCCAAATATTGCGTTTAGAAGGATCGCCATTCCCTACTTTCATCAGGGTAATGTCGCGGCCATCTAAGGTCAGGCCTAAATGCTCTAAATTGACATCTGGGTGTAACTGGGCGCCGCTGAGTAAATCTAAGTGACGCTCATAGCTGTATGGCGCAAAGTAAGCGATTTGAATTGCATCGCAGTCCAGCTCTAAGCTAATGCTCAGTTTACCGTCTTTATATTGAGTCGGAATACGGAACCAATGCTGACGGTCGTAACTGGCTACCGCCTGATAGTCTTCCCATCCCTTGGTATAGGAAGCCGTCCCCGCGTTGATGATATTTAAGGTGTAATGGTTACCCACCTCACCTTCGAATCGAAAATTGAACCATTGATAAAACTCGCCGCCCGCATCGGGACGAATAGCAAGTTGAATATCGTCTTTATTATCAAGATTGACGACTTGGATATTTCCGCCATCAAAGTTGGCACTGATCCGCATAATGATTCCTAATAGGTTGTTAAAGCTAAGGGCAGTTAATGGCACGCGACTGATAGCACGCGGCACATTTTATTATATGGCCGATAGGATAAACCAAAACATCCCAAGGGGAAAACGAAAGCCAGTAAAATCAGTCAAGGCAGTTGCAGTCGACCTTTTATTGACCAAGTTTCACGCCAAACATCCGTCAAACTCAGCCGTTAACAAGGTAGTAAACGATGGTGTTAAGCCATAAAACTATAACCTTGGCCTCGCACTGTATTGATTAAGTTACGCGGCAAGCTTATGTTGGCTAATTTACGGCGAGTGTTACTAATGTGCATATCAAGATTGCGGTCAAATCGGCCCAGATCTTTTTGTAATACTGAGCGTTGCAACTCTTGTTTCGTGATGACTTGGCCTTTCCTTTCAAACAGATATTTAAATAATTTAAATTCGGTTTGAGTCAAATCGACATAACGCGTGCCAATCGTGATCCTATAACTCATATCATCAAAGTTAATCACTTTCGCCGCCACAGTCGCTATTTGCGGCGATTGAGATTGACGAGAACAAAGACGCCGCTCTAAAGCACGTAAGCGAACAAATAGCTCTTTGATGCTAAACGGTTTACTCAAAAAATCATCGGCCCCCAATTCATAACCTGTGATGCGATCGTCTTCATTATCCCGTGCTGAGATCATCAATACCGGCGTTGAGCATTCCCGCGCTTTTAACAGCTCAAAACCATTCATTTGTGGCATGACTAAATCAAGCACTATGATGTCGGGAGCAAAACTTTCAATGCATGCCAAACCGTCGACACCATTCACCGCACATGCAACTTGATGCCCTTGTGTGCCCAAGGCATCGGCCAACCACACACTAAACAAGGGATCATCATCGACTAAGAGTATTTTACTCATCCTTAAAACCCAAACGAGAATCTATATCATTTATATTACCATGCGAATCGAGATGACTCTAGACCTATTACATTCGTTAAGAAGTGTGATGTTGAAAACTGTGAACAAAATACGAAATTTAGGGAAAATTAAACGAAAATTGGCTATTTAAAAGCGATGAGTCAAATGATGTTTAGCCACTCAAAATCTGTGTCTAGCTCCATTTCACAATAAAAAAGCGCCCTAAGGCGCTTTTTAAACACTAAGAGTATTAACTTAGCTTAGAACTTAACCGTTACACCACCGTATATAGTACGGCCAATGGTGTCGTACACTTCTGGAACTGTACCAGCATCACTACCGTTAGTAACGTATAGCGGCTTCTCGTCAGTAAAGTTCTTCACCCCTAAGCTAACTGTGGTGCTGTCATTTACGTGATAAGTACCAGAAATATTGTGATACAGAATAGAATCAACACCTCTAACAGCAGCAAATGGTTCATCATTCACATCATAGTCAGTGTAATTATCATTCATAGATCGGATATAGCGGTTGAAGTACATTACACTCCAATCATCTTGACCCGCAGAAATGCTGAAGTTGTTACGAACACGAGAGTAAGCACCGAAGTTCCCATCGATAGTGCCAGTATAGTTTTCACCATCTTGCTCATAATTAATGAGGTATGTAGTGTCATTACTGACTTTCCAGTCTAACCCAAACAATGCAAAGCTATAAGCTAAGTTGAAATCAACACCGCTAGTATCCTGTGACCCAACGTTTGTTAATGCACTTGTTAAATTAAACAAATCACCATCGGCAGTAATATTGAATGTACTACATGCTTCTGCATCACCTTTATAACAAGCATCTAAACCAACTTGAACATCTGCACGAGCAATAGCATTGGTTACTTTGAAACGCCAGTAGTCTAAAGTCAGAGACATACCATCAATATAGCTTGGTGAGTAAACTAAACCAGCGGTATATGACTCAGATTCTTCAGGTTTTAAATTTTCATCAGATGTGCGATTAACTAAAATCTGTCCAGTTTGTTCACTCAGAGGTAACCAAGGGTTCGTTAAATAATCAAAAGAACCTGAATTACCACCATATAATTCAGCAACACTTGGAGCACGGAAACCTGTAGCAGCGACAGTACGTAACATAAGTTCGTCGGATGCGACATATGTCAACCCAATTTTCCACGTAGTTGCTTTACCAAATGTTGAATAATCATCTAAACGCAGTGCAAATTCACCCGTTAATTTTTCTGTAAATGGTACGCTCACTTCTTGGAAAATAGAGATAACGTTGTAGTTACCGCTTGTAGGGTCTTGCTGAGCAGCAGTACTATCGCCAGCGACAACAACTGGATCTGGATTATAGAAACCACTTTCACGACGGTATTCAGCGCCAATCGCAAAGCCCACAGCACCCGCACTTAAATCGAAGAGTTCACCATTTAAGCCAGCAGACAACGTTTGTTGTTCATTGCCACCAGTTGATTTCTCGTCATACGAAACGTCTTTCATTTCATTCGTCAGTGGAGCCCCTTCAAACCACGCATATGGGTCTGCATAAATAGAAGCAGCCATTAATGTTGCGTTAATTGAGTTATCAACACCAGTTTTAGCCTCGTTCTTACCAAATGTGTAGTCCACATTCCAGTTCATACCAGTATGAACATCCAAAGAACCCGCTAATCCACCAGATAAACGCCAAGTATCAGTATCTTGGCTGTAAACACGAGGTCCAACATCATTCATACGTCTGTTATATTGCACTTGTCCGCGAGCGTCAGCTTTAATCCCTGCATCAACCATGCTTTGGTCAAGATTAAGGCAACCAGCAGTTGGATCTGTCACTCTTGGGTCGCCACAAACATTTAATTTGATTTGCGCAGGCTGTGCCGCAAGCTGTTGGTTTGAACGGCGATTGGTATAGATAGCATCCGCGGTTAGTACCACATCATTACCTAACTCTTGTGTCATATTTGCAAATAAGCTACGGCGTTCGCTTGGCGTTTGGAAGTAAACGTCATTCGAATAATCATAACCTGTGGCTCTGTTAACCCAATTACCATTTGCATCAATAACCTTCTGGTTTAATGCACCAGTTGGAATAATTGAACTCGTATTATCGAGTGGGTCATACCAATCTCGATCACCTTGGATAACACCACGACGGTCAGCATAAGCAGCACCAAAGGTGTAGTTACCACCCTCTGTGTTGAAACCATATAATGCACTTACATCACCACTCTCACCGTCACCTTTGTCAGTGCCACTGCCGTTAAAATCGAGCTGGAAACCTTCAAAGTCTTTCTTAGTGATAATGTTCACTACACCGGCAATCGCATCTGAACCATAAACCGCTGAGGCGCCATCTTTCAGAATTTCAACACGTGCGATCATAGCCACAGGGATTGAGTTCAGATCCACTGCACTATCAGCACCAGAACCTGAGTTCACCATACGACGGCCATTCAGTAATACAAGCGTGCGCTGTGAACCCATACCACGTAAATCAACTTGCGCGACGCCATCAGCACCATTGTTAGTGCTTGAACCCACGGCTGCACCCGCCATAGATGTTTGTACTTGTAGCATTTGGTCAACAGAAGTAAAACCTTCCGCTTTAATCGCAGCAGCATCAATAACGGTCACAGGTGAAGCTGTTTCCATATCTTGGCGCTGAATGCGTGAACCCGTGACTTCAATACGTTCAACTTTGGCTTTTTCTTCCGCTGCAAATGCGCTTGACGTTACAAATGCACCAGAAGTGATAGATGCAACGATAGCTAAGTTAATAGCCGACGCTACTTTGGTTCTTTTGATCATGTATGAATGCTCCCTAGATCTTACTATTATTTTTATGCTTACAGCTTGTACAACTATTGATGTACTAGTGTTGCACTCGATACTGATGATTCACTTTAACCCCGTCAACACTCAAAATATTAACTAATTAAACATTAATGTTAATAAATATGAGTCAACTTGTTTTATTTGATGATTTTTATTTTCGATAAAACTTAAGCGATATAATTTATCAGAAGTTAAGTCTTAATGATGATAAATAATAAGTGATTAACACTGTTAACGAGTTACTTTTATGAAACATTACCAGTATGCAAAAGTGTGATATAGATCACGCTTAGCATGTGCAACGAGAGCTTTTGGTTGGAATGAAATACTGATTAACCACCACTTAAACTGCATAAAAAAGATTGTAAGTAACTAATGAAAAGCCAGAATAATTAAGATAATCTCACCAAATCAGCATATAACAACAGATACAATCAGTATCAATTGTGTTATTTATGCATAGAGAATAAAGCCGCCAATAAAATCTCAACAATAATATTACAAATTATTCAGCATGCTAAGCCTAACGAAGAGTAACGGTAGCGACTATTGTATTGAGGATTTAATGGCCTAAATCAAATTTGTTAAATTAAGTTAATCTCAGAGAAAAAAATCAATCTAAATAGTGAAAAACTCAGAATCACGCTCAATAAATACACTATAAAGATACATTTGTTAATAAATATAGGCGATCACTAATTGGCTATAAATATATAGATTTCTATATAAAAGCTATTATCAATGTCTAAATAGTGAGCTATAAAAGCCGTAAAACTTTTGAGTGTTGATGCAACTTAATAATGAGGCGTTAGTAGTTATCAACTCATAAAAGCTCCTACATTTAACGCCACATTAAACATCATTCGATTTGCTAAAGTGCGCTTTACTTCACCCCGATCGAACCAAAGGTAAATTTTAACCATAAAAAAGGCGACCTCTTAGGTCGCCTTTCATTATCGGTATTATCAAGCAGATGGCTATTCGGGTTTGATCAGCTCAAAATGCTGGTATGCCCGTACGGTTGCAATTCGGCCGCGGGGCGTGCGTTGGATAAACCCTTGTTGGATCAAGAAAGGTTCTAACACATCTTCGATGGTTTCACGTTCTTCGCCTATGGCCGCGGCTAAGTTATCCAGTCCTACTGGTCCACCCATAAATTTATCGATAATGGCCAGTAACAATTTGCGATCCATATAATCGAAACCTTCACTATCCACATCTAACAAATCTAAAGCGTGTTCGGCCACAAATTTGGTGACTGCACCGTCATGCTTCACCTGCGCGTAATCCCGCACGCGGCGCAGCAATCGGTTAGCTATTCGCGGTGTGCCGCGGGAACGGCGTGCGATTTCAAATGCGCCTTCGGCATCAATATCCAGTTCCATTACCTGCGCTGAACGCGTGACTATGGTGCTTAAATCTTTGATGTTATAGAACTCAAGCCGCAGTGGGATCCCAAAACGCGCCCGAAGTGGTGAGGTTAACGCCCCTGCCCGTGTTGTCGCGCCCACTAGAGTGAACGGCGGTAAATCAAGCTTGATAGAACGCGCCGCCGGCCCTTCACCTATCATGATATCCAGCTGATAATCTTCCATCGCCGGATACAAAATCTCTTCTACCACAGGGCTTAATCGATGGATTTCATCGATGAATAGCACATCACCGGATTCAAGATTGGTCAGGAGAGCTGCGAGATCACCGGCTTTTTCAAGCACTGGCCCCGAGGTGGATTTAATGTTTACCCCCATCTCGTTTGCCACAATCATAGCCAAGGTGGTTTTACCCAATCCTGGCGGCCCGTAGATCAACATATGGTCTAAGGCTTCGTTGCGATTCTTCGCCGCTTGAATAAACACCTTAAGCTGCGCCCGCGTGTCATCTTGGCCCGTGTATTCATCGAGCATTTTAGGGCGCATTGCCCTGTCGATGGATTCATCTTGAGCTTGGATCTGCGGCTGGATGAGTCTGTCTGCCTCAATCATTGTTCTTCCTTCTCGCAGCTTTCATCTTAATTATCATCATTATTCAATTAAAGCATCGACTTAAGGGCAGCTTTGATCAGGGTTTCTGAATCCATACCTTCTTTGTAGGCTGCAGAAACTGATTTACTCGCCTGCGGCGGTTTATAACCCAGCGAAATTAAAGCTGAAATGGCGTCTTCTTCAGCACTATTAACAGTCGGCGCAGGAGAGTAATTAGATTGCAGCACAAACTCACGCTCTGAACCTGCTGAGGCTTCCATCAAGCTCTTGAGCTTATCGCGCATTTCTACCAGTAAACGCTCGGCGGTCTTCTTACCCACACCGGGTAATTTCACTAAGGTCACTATGTCATCACGCTCAACACAGCCCACAAACTCTCCGGCAGTCATACCTGATAAAATGGTCAGTGCGAGCTTGGGACCGACACCATTGGTCTTGATCAGTAAGCGAAATAACGCCCTTTCCTGTTTAGTGATAAAACCATAGAGTAACTGTGCATCTTCACGCACCACAAAGTGGGTGTAGACCATAGTTTCATGGTTAACTTCAGGCAACTCATAAAAGCTGGTGAGCGGCATCTGCAACTCGTAACCCACACCATTAACATCGATCAAAATTTCTGGCGCTTGTTTCTCAACTAACACGCCCCGTAAACGACCTATCATCTGTACCGTCCGTATGTTCTTGCCGTTGCCCGGCCACTCAATGCGATTAAACTCTGGCTGGTGTGATAATGACACACAGCAACACCGAGTGCATCTGCGGCGTCAGCTTGTGGGGCTGCGGGTAATTTAAGTAGTTGTTGGATCATGTGTTGTACTTGAGCTTTCTGTGCTCGCCCCGTGCCAACGACTGCGCTTTTAATTTGAGTCGCACTGTATTCAGCCACAGGTAAATTGGCGACAGTGGCGGCGACAATGGCCGCGCCGCGTGCTTGACCAAGCTTGAGCGCAGAATCGGCATTTTTTGCCATAAATACCCGTTCAATCGCAAATTCGTCCGGTTGATACTGACGAATAATTTCAGTGATCCCATCAAATATTTGCTTAAGCCTGCCAGGTAGCTCTTCAGACGAAGTGCGAATACAGCCACTGCCGAGGTAAATCTGATGCCGTCCCTGACATTGGATCACGCCGTAGCCTGTGATCCGTGAACCTGGGTCAACACCTAAAATAATTGCCATTTAATGCCTTATATGGGATCTGAATGTTCGTCTCAGTTCCTGGATTAGCGAGTGTCCTACGTTAGCGTGTGCGAGCTGAAATTGGTCTAGATTGACGCCCAAATCCAGCTCACAGTCAATCTAACCTAGGCTTGCCATCACATCATCGGAGATTTCCGCATTATGATACACTTCTTGCACATCGTCATGATCTTCAAGGGTATCGATAAGGCGCATAAATTTTTCGGCGGTGTCTAGATCAAGCTCAGCTTTCGTCGAGGCTATCATAGCGATTTCAGCGTTATCTGCCACAAAACTCGCTTTATCGAGCACATCTTTCACCATATAGAAATCAACGGGATCGGTGAAGACGTCAATCGCGCCATCATCATAGCTGACGATATCTTCCGCACCCGCTTCAAGCGCCGCTTCCATCAATGCATCTTCATCGGTTCCCGGCGCATAGGATAACACCCCACGCTTAGTGAACAGATAAGAAACCGAACCATCCGTGCCTAAATTGCCACCCGATTTACTAAATGCATTGCGCACTCCGCTCACAGTCCGATTACGATTGTCCGTCATGGTTTCGACCATCACAGCGGTGCCGCCTGGGCCATAACCTTCATAGAGAATGGTTTCGAGTTGCTGACCTTCTAATTCACCGGCACCGCGTTTAATCGCGCGCTCAACCGTATCGCGGGTCATATTGCCACCGAGGGCTTTATCAATGGCGACACGTAATCGTGGATTTGAATCGGGATCTGAGCCGCCTTCACGGGCTGCGACGGTTAATTCGCGAATGAATTTAGTAAAGAGTTTACCGCGTTTAGCATCTTGAGCTGCTTTACGGTGCTTAATGTTGGCCCATTTACTGTGACCTGCCATGGGAAGTCTCCTTAACTGAGGTGTCATCGCATAGCTTATCAAGAGCCGAGGTGTAATGGATTGAATAACGGCTATGTAGGATTGAACTAACTGATATTGATAAGCAAAGAAATGACGATTCACTAAAAACAGACCGAGGCTTGCGCCTCGGTTTTCGGTACGACTAAAAATAACTGATAAGGACTAATGCTAATAGACTAACGCCAATCGACTAATGCCAATCGCCTTTCACAAAACGAGTTACATAACGTCGACTTGAATAAGGTCGATTTGCATAAGATCGATTTACAAAAGCCCTCTTACGAAAGATCAGTCTTCGGTTTTAACGGCTTTCTCAACCACGGCAATGCCAAGTTCAGCTAACTGCTGCGGATTAGCAAATCCTGGTGCGTTAGTCAGCGGACAAGCGGCTGTTGTCGTTTTCGGGAACGCCATCACATCGCGGATTGAGCTTGCGCCCGTCATCAGCATGATGATGCGGTCTAAACCAAACGCTAAACCTGCATGTGGCGGAGTGCCGTAACGCAGCGCTTCTAACAGGAAGCCGAACTTCTCTTTAGCTTCTTCGTCGGTAATACCCAAAATACGGAATACCGCAGACTGCATTTCTTGGTTGTGGATACGCACTGAACCACCGCCTAATTCGCAGCCGTTTAATACCATATCGTAAGCATCAGAAACGCGATTTGCTGGGTTAGCTTCAAGTTCTGCCGCCGTTACGCCGCGCGGAGCGGTAAACGGATGGTGAACAGCGTGGAAATTGCCGTTGATTTTCTCAAACATTGGGAAGTCAACCACCCACAGTGGACGCCATTCGCCTTGCAATAAGTTAAAATCTTCGCCCGCTTTAAGACGCAGTGCGCCCATGGATTCAGCAACCACAGTCGCCTGATCTGCACCAAACAGGATAATGTCGCCGGTTTGCGCGCCAGTACGGCTGATAATTTCGTTAACAATGCTCTCATTCAAGAACTTCAGCACAGGTGATTGAATGCCCTCTAAGCCAAGGCTTAGGTCATTAATCTTCATCCACGCTAAGCCTTTAGCACCATAGATGCCAACAAACTTAGTGTAATCATCGATTTGCTTACGAGACAGTGCAGCGCCGCCTGGAATACGCAGTGCGGCAACACGACCTTCTTCATCGTTAGCAGGGCCAGAGAATACCGCAAATTCGACTTCTTTGAGTAAATCGGCAATGTCCACCAACTCTAATGGGTTACGTAAATCTGGCTTATCTGAACCGAAACGACGCATCGCTTCGTTGTAGGTCATGCGTGGGAACTCGCCCAGATCGACGTTCAGCATTTCAAGGAACAGACCACGCATCATCTCTTCGGTTTTCGCCATCACTTGCTCAGAGCTCATGAAAGACGTTTCGATATCGATTTGGGTGAATTCTGGCTGACGGTCGGCACGTAAATCTTCATCACGGAAGCATTTTACGATTTGATAGTAACGATCAAAGCCTGACATCATCAGCAACTGTTTAAACAGCTGTGGCGATTGTGGCAAGGCAAAGAACTGACCTTTATAAGTACGGCTTGGTACTAAATAATCGCGGGCACCTTCTGGGGTTGCCTTGGTCAGGATCGGTGTTTCTATGTCTAAGAAACCGTTTGAGTCGAGGAAACGACGCACAGAACTGGTCACTTTAGCGCGGAAAATTAATCGCTGCGCCATTTCTGGGCGACGTAAATCTAAGTAACGATACTTAAGACGTTGCTCTTCGCTGTTGTTCTGGTAGTTATCCATGCTCAATGGCAGCGGATCGGCAGCGTTGATGATAGTCAAGGCTTGGCCTAAGACTTCAATTTCACCCGTCTTCATTTGACCATTGACTTGGCTGTCAGGACGGGCGCGAACTAGGCCTTTAACCTGAACGCAAAATTCGGCGCGCAGCGTGCTGGCGACATTGAACACCTCAGGTAAGTCTGGATCATAGACCACTTGGATCAGACCTTCTCTGTCTCTTAAATCTAAAAAGACAACGCCACCCAAATCACGGCTACGATTAACCCAACCTACCAAGGTAACTTCTTGTCCAACGTGAGACTTATTGACGTCTCCACAATAATGACTGCGCATCTAACTCTATCCTTTATCCGGAAACCGGTGCTTTGGAAATAATCAAAACGAGATAAAAGCGGCATTATAGTAAAATAATGCCGATTACCAAAGTACTTCACACTTAGGCGGTGAAGTATCAAACAGTTTTACGCCCTTGACTAGAGGCGAACGCACTATCTGAGCATGAGCGTTCAAAAAAACATCAAGCTGAGCGATAACAACGCCCGCCGCAACTTTTTGCGTGGTACATCAGTTGATCGGCTTTTTTCAATAAGCCTATCGCGGTATCACCATCGCGGGGGTAAATCACCACGCCCATACTGACCGCTATGCTGACACTGACGCCTTGAATAAGCAAAGGGCTCGACAGTGCCTGTAGAATATTATCAGCAACTTGGGTTGCAGCATCGAGATCTTGCACACGATTTAGCAGGATAACAAACTCATCGCCGCCAAATCGCGCCACGGTATCTGAGCCACGGATAACCTTGGTTAACTTTTGGGCGACCTGTACCAGTAATTCATCACCAATCGGATGACCATGTTGATCATTAATTTGTTTAAAGCCATCCAGATCAATAAATAACAAGGCAAAATGCGCTTGCTCGCGCTGATGGGACAATAAAGCTTGGGCTAATCTGTCATCGAGCAAGGCGCGATTGGGCAACTGAGTCAAAGCATCGTGGTTTGCCACATGCAGCAAACGTTTTTCTGCGACTAATCGCTGGGTGATCTCACGATTTAAGCGGCGATTCACTAACAACACTGCCACCATCACTAAGCACAAAATAATCACGCCAAATACGATATAACGCAGCCATAGCAGATATTTAGCACTCTCTGTCGCGACAGAAAATGACACCCAACGCGCATAAATTTGCTGCTGATGCTGAGCGTCAATCAAGGCTAAGGCTTTGTTAATCAGTGGCACCAGCGGCGCAAACTGAGGATAAACACCAATATGGCTATGCTGATCGGCAAGATCACTCAGCAGCGACATTTTCAGCGTCGGGTAGTGACTGGTTTTAAGTTCGGAGGCCAATGTCACCACTTTATCGATAAACACATCCGCATTGCCATTCGTCACCGCCGCCAATCCCGCCTGCGTATTTGGCACTATCACTAACTTGAGTGAAGGTTCAAGACTCATCAATTGCGCCACCAAATGATAGCCCTCGACCACGGCCACCCTTTGCCCTGCAAGCTGGGCAATATTGAATACCGAGACTTGCTCCAATTGCGACACTAATGCCCACGGCGATGGCCAATAAGCCTCACTAAACGCTAAACGCTGCTGGCGCTCTGCCGTTTGGGCGACACTGCCGGCTAAACTCACCTCGCCCTTTTGCAACGCCTCGATTAACGAATGCCAATCATCAAAGGCAACGGGCGTGAGCTTAAGTTTGAGCTGTTCCTTGAGTAATTTGACGATATCGCTGTTGATCCCCGCAAACTCGCCCTGCTCATCCATAAACTCCATCGGCGGCCACTGCTTTAAATAGCCCACTTTAAGCTCGCCTACACTTTCCACATAGGCCTGTTCTGCTGGGCTTAGGCTGACATGGCGCTCAGCTTGGGTAAAAACATGATCTTTGGGATTGAGCATCCATTTATTTTCAATATCGGCAAACTCTTGATTGCTAATATTGTTAAAGCCATTGGCGATCCGCTGCGTCAGACCTGGATCATCACTGCGAGTCAGCACATAAATGTTGGTGCTAAATTCGAGATTGGGATACTGGCTAAAGTCAGACCAGCCTTTATTGAGCAGTAAATAATGGGATGTCCATGCACCCGAAGCCACAAAGCCAACAATCTCGCCCGATCTTGCGCCCGCGACCATGGCATCCATATTGTCGTAATAACGCAGTGCCATTTGGGGTAAGGCTTTACGTAACTCCACCAGATAAGGCGCCGTCGGCACCACACCAATACGTTTGCCTTTTAAGCTGTCTAAATCGGTCAATTGCTGCTGAAAGAGAAACAAGCGGCTCTTAACTGTATATAAGTGCCAAGCCCGATTAAGCCCCGTTTTAACATCATCACTCTCTGGATAACCAATGTGCGCATCGGCAAGACCTCGGCGAACGTCATCCACACTGGAGTTCATATCGCCAGAAATAAAATCAACGGCGATACCGGTCTTCTCAGACCAAAGCTGCCACATGTCCACATACAAGCCATGGGGTAAACCATCGACCCCTAAGTCCACAAAAGGCTCGGCGCCCAGTTGCATGGAAATAACAATCCCAGCTTGTTGACGTTGGTAGCCAAGCCATCGTCGCTCCGTTTGTTGGATAAAGTGCGGATCGAGCGCGGTGAAACCTTTATTGATCCTATCAACTAAATCGAGATTGCCCTTTTTGACCGCAGGAACAAATTGCATCGCCTTAATTTGGATACGCGCCGTATTGGGATAATTCGCGGCAACCTCTTGGGATGAAGCGGGATCTTTCAAATAACCTTCTAAGCCCGCAAACACCATAATCTCGCCGGCTGCGACCCCAGCGAGTAATTTCTCACGACTTTCGTAACGTTTAAACACTAGCTGAGGTTCGATACGGTGCAATTCCGCTTCATGGGATGAAGCCGCCACCACACCAATTTGAAAGGGAATGAGTTCTTTAATGGACTTTTTACCCTGCAGGGATTTATGCAGATACAAAAAGGTACCGACATCGGCGATGGGCTCAGCAAAGTCGAACTCTTGCTCACGCTCTGGGGTTTTCCCCATGCCGATATGCACTTGCGCCTTACCTTGCCGCAGTTGATCAAGGGACTCGTGCCAGTGGCGCGCCACAAAAACCACTTGGGTATGGCTTTGTTTCGCCCACTCTTTCCATAAATCGACCAGTAGTCCGGTCGGCTCGCCATCGTTGTCGACATATTGATAGGGAAAGCTATCCTCCCCCATCACCACAATTAATGGCTCGTCGGGCAATGGACTTGCCTGCCCTGTTATACTCAAAAAACAGCTGCACAAGATCACGATTAAGTGGATCACAAACTTCAAGTTGAGCCCTTAGTACTTGATGTACATGTAACGATTTTGTTATCTATGGCGTATTAGACAAAAATTTATCGCAAATTACCAGTATGAGACTTGCTGCTAATCGATCGGATTCGTTAAAATGCCGGGTTGAATTCCCATGAAAAATCTCAGATGAACGTTTCTCAAGACACTATCTACGCTCAAGCGAGCGAGCATATTAGCGATTTCCAGTTTGATAACCGTGTAGCAGGCGTGTTCAGTGACATGATCCGCCGCTCCGTGCCTGGATATACGCAAATTATCAATACCATAGGCGATTTTGCAGATCGTTTCGTCATGCCAAATACTCAAATTTACGATTTGGGTTGCTCACTCGGCGCCGCAACTTTAAGTATTCGTCGCCAAATCCAAGGCCGTCAATGTCGTATTATCGCCGTGGATAACAGCGAATCTATGGTTGCACGCTGCCAAGAGAACCTGAATGCCTATGTCAGCGATACGGACGTCGATCTGGTTTGCGGAGATATTCGCGATATCGATATTCAAAATGCCTCACTGGTGGTACTCAACTTTACCTTGCAGTTTTTACCGCCAGAAGACAGAGAAACCCTGATAGCCAAGATTTATCAAGGCCTAAACCCCGGTGGGATTTTAGTGCTGTCGGAAAAAATTCGCTTTGAAGATGCCCCGATCCAAACCCTATTGGAAGAGCAACATTTAGACTTTAAACGCGCCAATGGCTACAGCGAACTCGAGATCAGCCAAAAACGCAGTGCGCTGGAAAATGTCATGAAGCCTGACACCTTAACCACGCATCAACAACGCCTAACCAGCCAAGGCTTCAGTCACTTTAGTCTCTGGTTCCAATGCTTTAACTTTGCTTCTATGGTGGCCATCAAGTGATCAGCTTTAGCTCGTTTTACCAACAAATCGCCGATTCAAATCTACAACACTGGCTCGAAACCCTGCCGAGCATTTTAGGCAAGTGGCAACGGGATCATAAACACGGCAACTTGCCAAAGTGGGAAAAAGTGCTCAACAAGCTGCACTATCCTGCACCCGACCAAGTGGACTTTATCGATAGCGTGACCGTCGGTAGCGGCGAGCAACTTAGCCCTGGCGAAAAAGAGAAACTTGAGAACCTACTGCGTCTGTTTATGCCATGGCGTAAAGGCCCCTTCCACATTCATGGCATCCATATCGATACCGAATGGCGCAGTGACTGGAAATGGGATCGCGTGAAGCAGCATATTTCACCGCTGAAAAACCGCACTGTGCTCGATGTTGGTTGCGGCAGTGGTTATCACATGTGGCGCATGTTGGGCTCAGGTGCCAAACGTGTAGTCGGTATCGACCCTTCACCGTTGTTTTTATGTCAGTTTGAAGCGGTAAAACGGTTAGCGGGCACACATCACCCTGTGCACCTTTTGCCTCTTGGCATTGAAGAGTTGCCACCGCTCGATGCATTCGACACCGTTTTCTCCATGGGTGTTTTGTATCACAGGCGTTCACCTATCGATCACTTGTTACAACTGCGTGATCAGTTGCGTACTGGTGGTGAGCTAGTGTTAGAAACATTAGTGATAGATGGCGACGAAAACGCCGTACTCGTGCCTCAAGATAGATATGGCAAAATGAATAATGTATGGTTCATTCCGTCCGTTGCCGCGCTGATGCTCTGGTTAAAGAAGTGTGATTTCACCGACATACGTTGTGTCGATACCGATGTCACAGCCCTTGCAGAGCAACGCCGTACCGATTGGATGCCCAACGAGTCACTGGTTGAGTACTTGGATCCTAACGACATCACCAAAACGGTTGAAGGTTATCCTGCGCCCAAACGCGCCACGATTATCGCGGTGAAGAACCAGCCGAATCAGGATTTAATCAGTTGATCTAATATCAGATTTACCGCTAACAGGAAGCACTATGCTTAAGCAGCTGCTCGCTATTGTCATTACCACCACACTTGGGGGATGTGCAATGACAGAACCGACCACCCATGCCACAGTTCCCGTAGATGCTGCCACGTTCAATACCCGTTTAGCCCAGCAACAAGACTCGCTGATTGAGGTCATCAATCAGCGATGCCAACCTCAAGATACGGCGCCTCTCGTGCAACTGCACGAGCAAGTGCAGCTACTACAACAGCAAGTCGCGAGTCTAGAAACACCCAAAGCTAAAACCGTTGCCGTGCCCAAACAATGCGCCCGCACGCCCTTAGGTGACAAGTTTATCTTAGGTGAAGTCGAAAACGTGTTTGTGGATGAACTCAACACTTATTTTGCCACCCGAATCGATACGGGCGCCGAGTCTTCCTCTATCGATGCGCGCAATATCACCCTGTTTGAGCGCGATGGTAATCAATGGGTACGGTTTGAGGTATTCACTCAGGGGGCAAACACTCCGCCACAACAGTTTGAGGCCAAAGTCGTGCGCTTTGTCCGCATTAAACAAGATGCGAGCGAGAAAGAAGATCGCCGCCCTGTGATCCACGCGCATCTTAAAATTGGTCAATATGCTGCAGAAACCGATCTCAACCTCACCGACCGCAGCCACCTCGATTATCCGTTACTACTTGGACGCAAGTTTATGAAAGACATTGCCGTAGTCGATGTCAGTCAACGTTATGTCCACGGCAAAGTAACAAACCAAGTAACCTCGGCGCAGTGAGCACGCTTTGAACTAAATGGCCGAACTCAAGAGGCGTGAGAACCAACAGCGATGAATGTCAAAGCTAAGCGTCAGGCGTGGATTTTGTATCAGCTTTGGTATCAGTCACGCCGCTCAAACTCACCGTTCACAACGACAGCTTAAAATTATTATTTTTCGACAACTTAATACGCAAAAAAATAGCTCAGCCAACGCAGGCGTCGTGACTATCACACTCGTGACTATAACACTCGTGACTACAACACTCGTGACTATCACATCAGTTTTTTAATAGACAATCCCGCGTTGGCATAACACTGAGTAGACGTAGCACTAAGTGACCAAACACTAAGTTGTCCTAACAAGAAGGATCCATAATGCACTCACGCAACCCTTTCTATATCTTGGTGGCAGTGCTCTTTATTGTCGGCATTGGCGCCAGCATTTACCGTGGCGTCGAGCATAACGTGCCCTTTTTGCCCGGTAAGCAAGTTCAAAGCTGGGCCGTGGAAGCCAAAGTCAGTTTTCAAGGTACGGGTGAACCAGCAGAAGTGTCTTTCTCTTTACCGCAAGATCCTGCCTACCAAGTGCTGGTCGAAAATGCCAGTTCACCGGGTTACGGTTTAACCATCAATCATAATGACAACGATCGCCGCGCGGTTTGGTCGATACGCCAAGCCCTAGGCACACAGGATTTATATTACAAAGTGACACTGGTGCCGACAGGGCATACCGAAATGCCAGCGACTCAAACTCCCACAGCGCCCGAAGCCTATTCATGGCCCGCGACTGAACAAGCCGCCGCAGAGCAAGTGATTGCAGATGCCTGGGCTCGCAGCGCGAGCAACCTCTCCTTCGCCCAACAATTGATGGCATCGATAACCGAGCCTAAACGCAGCCAGAATGTCGAGCTATTGCTCGCAAGCCAAACGCCGACCCAACTGTTTTTACACATGCTACACACTAAGGGCATTCCTGCGCACAAGGTCAGCGGTTTGTATTTAGAAGATCAACGCCGTCGACAGCCCTTATCGCCCTTTGTTGAAGTCTTTCACGACGGTCAATGGATACTGTTCGATTTAGTCAAAGGCAAACAAGGTCGCCCCCAAAACCTGCTGCTGTGGGAACGTGCGGGCCACTCAGTGCTTGATGTCATGGGCGGAGTTAACTCGCAGGTGAACTTCGCAATGCTGCAGGACACCCGTTCTGCCCTTGCGACATCCATCGACATGATGATGAACAACAATGCGCTCGATTTCTCCCTCTACCAATTACCCCTTGAGGAGCAAAGCCTTTTTAAAGGGATCTTGCTGATCCCCATCGGCGTACTAATAGTGGTTTTTTTGCGGGTGATGATTGGCATTAAAACCTCAGGGACTTTTATGCCGGTATTAATCGCACTGGCCTTTATTCAAACCAGCTTACTCACCGGGTTAATTGGTTTTTTGCTTATCGTTTCCTGCGGACTCGTCATCCGTTCCTACCTATCCCATTTAAATCTACTGCTAATCTCACGGATATCGGCAGTGATCATCGTGGTGATTGGGATCATCGGCGTATTCACACTGCTTTCCTACAAGTTTGGTTTGAGTGAAGGCTTAACCATTACTTTCTTCCCTATGATTATTCTGGCGTGGACCATAGAACGCATGTCGATTCTGTGGGAAGAAGAAGGTCCGAGGGAGGTCATGCTCCAAGGTGGCGGTAGTTTGATGGTTGCCACCTTGGCCTACCTCGCCATGAGCGCAAGCTGGGTACAGCATTGGGTGTTTAGCTTTCTCGGGATTCACTTAGTGATCTTGGCCTTAGTATTACTTATGGGGCAATACACAGGTTATCGTCTGCTCGAGCTCAAACGCTTTAAATCATTGGCGGGTGCATAAACATGGGGTTCGCTTGGCCGTGGGAGCTACGCAAAAATGGCGTGCTGAATATGAACCAACGTAATATCGATTACATTGGCCGTTACAATCCGCGTAAATTTTATAAACGCGTCGATGATAAGTTGATCACTAAACAGCTGGCCTTAGCGAATGATATTGCTGTTCCTGATCTGATTGCGGTCGTACGCGAACAACACGAGATAGCGCATATCCCTGAACGCATCTCAAGCCGAAGTGGATTTGTCGTCAAACCCGCCAAAGGCTCGGGCGGCAAAGGCATTATTGTGATCACTTAGGTCGATAATGGGCGCTATTTTAAACCCAGTGGCCACGAGATCAGCCTCTCTGAACTTAACCGCCATGTCTCCAATATTCTCAGTGGGTTATTTTCACTCGGCGGTAAACCCGATGTTGCCATTATCGAAGGCCTAATCGAATTCGATCCTGTGTTTGAAGGCTACAGCCATGAAGGGGTACCCGATATACGCTTGATTGTTTTTAAGGGATTTCCCGTGATGGGCATGCTGCGTTTATCGACTGCGGCCTCCGACGGTAAAGCCAACTTACATCAAGGCGCTGTGGGTGTAGGCGTTGACATTGCCACCGGAAAAGGGTTACATGCTGTGCAATTTGATAGACAAATTGAGTTTCATCCCGATACAGGTAAAAAACTCACCGACATCATAGTGCCCCATTGGGAAAGCTTGCTCCATACAGCTTCCAGCGCCTATGAAATGTGTGAAATGGGTTATCTCGGCACTGACATGGTGCTAGATCAAAGCAAAGGCCCTTTACTACTTGAACTCAATGCGCGCCCGGGACTGGCGATTCAGATTGCAAATGGAAAAGGTATTTTGCCTCGTCTTAAGCATGTTGAAGCCATGTCATCTCATTCTATGACAGTTGCAGAACGTGTTGCCTATGTTAAAACCCACTTTACTGGTTAGCCTGCTTGGCTTAAGCCTTTATGCTACGAATGCCGCCTATGCGGCGCCAAGTCCTGTTCCCCTCTTGGTTGAGCAATGTCTGCGTTTGCCAAACATTGAGCTCGCGTCTGCCTTCGCCAACGCGCGCTTAACGACGGCGCAATTAACCTTGGCCCAGCGCGCGCTTATTTTTGAGCAACAGACGATTGGGCTTAATAATATCAACGACAGGCTCAACTATTATCGTGGGTTTAACTTACCGAGTGAAGAACGCGAAGGTTTACTGCAATGCCAGTTACACCTAGCCGATACCCTGTCGCAACTTCTCAACCAAGCGGAATTAAGCCAACTGGCTTACGCCTTAGCCCAAGGTAATACTGAACAAATACTGTTGAGCCAACAGCTTAAACACTTGCTACAACAGCATTGGAGCGCCGAGGAAAAAGCGAAACTGCATACGGCGCAGGCCAGCATAGGCCAAGGGTTAGGCAGCCAACAATTTAGTCTTGCCTTCAATGACAACCAATGCCAACCCGAAGCGACTCAGCAGCAACATCATCTGCATGAAGAAGAGGATAAAAGTAACGAGCCGAAGCGCAGCAGTGCAAAGCAAAGCGATTTTTCGGGCACTATCGTCAGCTACTTACTGACACAGGAAAACGCCGTATGTCGCCAAAATGTATGGCAAGCCTACCAAGCCAGAGCGAGTGAAACCAATCAAACGGCATTACAGCGAATTGCAGAGCAGCGCCAACAAGCCGCCACTGCCGCAGGCTTTACCGATTACAGCGCATTAGCGCTTAGTTCGCAGCAGTTATCATCCCCCGAGTTGGTCAAAGCCTTTCTTGATAGCCAAACCCAAGATTTGCAAGTGGCTCCCTGGGATATTGGACGTACCCTGTCACAACAAGCATCAGCCAAGGGCCCCACATGGCAGACCTCAGACGTCTTGAGTCGCAGCTTTACTTATCTGCAAGTGTTTGGTTTGCAGTTTGAGACCATAGCAACCGCCAACGCCGAGAAAGCACCAACCGATCCTAATCGGCCACATATCGTCAGGGTTTACCACCAGCAAAGATTGTTGGGTGAAATCTATGTGGCGTACAACCAAAATCCACAGCAAAGTAGTCAACAGCAGACATTGCGCCAAAGTGTACTCGGCCAGCAATTTGGACAACAGGCGTTGGATCTTAAGCCGCAACTGAGTAACTACAAAGACATTGAACAGTTAACCGAATCCATCGCAGAAGCAATGACGTCCCTTGCTAAAGCGAGCCATTTCTACCTCAACAATGCCATGGGACAGAGTCAGGATAGCCATTTTGTGGCGAGTCTCTGGTTAGCTGAAGTACTGCGCCATCAACTCTTTCCGCAATTTGAGCAAAACTATTTACAAGAGCGTGAAACACTAGCTAAAGCTTATTCGAAACAGCTCAAAGTCTTTCGCGCTAAGGTTGCAGTCAACTTTTATCAAGATGTAAATTCACAAGTCTATCCGGATATCGGTGCAGAGTTTAGTGCTAGCTTCGGCCAAAATTGGCCGCAAACCAAGGATTATCCCTACAGCTTCAATGCTATCGCCAACGAAGGTCCGCTCTACTACCAATCGCTCTGGCAAGCATCGTTAGCCCAGCTGATTGATCAAGCAACATTAGGCTGCCAAGACAAACTTCAATTATTCAATTTGTTAGTCGTCAATGAAGACGCTTTAAACGTAAGTAAACAATTGAATGCCATTATTGGTGCGCCCGTTGATAGCGCTTCGCTGATCCAAAGGATCTCCAATCGCACCGCTTCGGAACATGCTGGTAATTCTGACAATCAAGCTTTCGACGCCACAGGCTCTTGTGCTTTTTAAGAGTGAATGCATAAGCTGTGTTTGTGACTCGCTCGGGCGCAAACACAGTTAATCGTCATGATTCGCCTCTCTATCCCCTCAATAACTTAGCGCGACATAGCTAGCAGTATGTCGTGAGAATGACTGACTCTATGATATTTAATTGAAAAAGTCGTAAGAAGTGGCCACTATAAGCCTCAATCTATCGTTTTTTTGAGATTATAATGACTCGAGCTAAATCTACCTTAGAACAATGGCGTATTTTGCAAGCGGTGGTCGATTTTGGCGGCTATGCCCAAGCGGCCGAAAAACTCAACAAGAGTCAATCGTCACTAAACCATGCGGTTGCCAAATTACAGCATCAATTAGGTATTGAACTACTCGAAGTCAAAGGCCGTAAAGCCTATCTCACCCAGCAAGGCGAAGTACTGCTGCGCCGCTCACGGCATGTCACCCAAGCCGTCAACGAGTTAGAACAGCTCGCGAGTAATCTCGAGCAAGGGTGGGAGCCGACACTCACGATTGCCCGTGAAATTATCTATCCGATGGAAAGCTTAGTATGTGCCCTCAATGCGTTTCTGCCCCACAGCCGTGGCACTCGCATCATCATGCTGGACTCAGTGATCACCGGCACCCAAGAGCTCATTCTGCAGAGTAAAGTCGATATTGCTATCTGTGCAGGGGTGCCGCCTAAAGGGTATTTATCCGAGCCTTTATGTGAACAAGAACTCTACCTCGTTTGTCATCCAAGTCATCCACTCGCTGACTTAGGTTCGATTGAAGACGATAAGCTACTGGCACAGTATTTACAGTTAGTGATCAAAGATACCGGCGTGCAATCCAATATCGACATCGGCTGGCTCAAAGCTGAGCAGCGCTGGACAGTTTCTAACTTCCACGAAGCAAAAGTCATTTTAAACCAAGGTATTGGTTTCTGTTGGATCCCGTCTTTTTTAGTCCAAGAGGAATTGGCTTCGGGCAATTTAGTGCGTTTACATCTTGATGGCAGTCAAAAACGCCGCATCATGTTAAGCCTAGTGATCCCCAATAGGGATCAACAAGGACCAGCATCTAAACTGCTTGCCTCTTTGATTTTAAAACAGCATGGAATTGAACCGACAAATAACAATTAATAGCAAGATAACCAAACGAGTTCTCAATTTGAGTGAGCAAGACGCTAAGAGCCTAGTGCTGACGCTGGTTTAGTGCTTAGTGCTTAGTGCTTAGTGCTTAGTGCTTAGTGCTTAGTGCTTAGTGCGAAAGAATAAATGCAGAGAGGTTGCTTGAAAAAAGAGAATGAACAGCTGAATGGACATAGTTAAAGCCTAATCTTACACACTAAAATCAACATAGCGTGCTGGTTGCTGACCCAAGTATTGCGGCTGAATAAATCCTGCTTCCTGCGATGCATCATCCTCTGCACTTGACTCACTCTGCGGTGACGCACTGCGATTCTCAATCGCACTGATGCTTGAGGGCGACTCGTTTATCTCGTTGGTATCTTTTGCTGCCAGAGTTGGCAGAACAGTGGCGGATTGCGCATGATTAGGCTGCTCGTTTACAGGGGCTAGATTAGAAGGCTGAATATTGACTTGCTGCGTTACGTCAGCACGGACTGAAGGTCCAATGCTGGCTTGTGCAACAGCGGCATAATAACGACTTGCGGTACTATCGGGTCTTGGAATAAAACGGGTCGCTAAATCAGCAGCAGTTGATGCTTTTCCAAATGCTAAGGTTGCAGTCGGTGGCTCAATGGTTTCCACTGTCGTTGGCGTATTAACTGAGCCGCTGGTACTAGAGGTATTAGATGGAGTTTCCGAACTAGGATTAGAGCTAGTATCTGTCGTCGCTGCGGTTTTGGCCCTCTGCGCTTCAACCCTTTGAATAAGCTTATCGACTGCATCTGATACTGGTGTTGAGACGGCATTTTGGGGCTGAGCGATATTCCCTGACTCGTCAACTTTCCCCGTTACTACGGGTGTGTGTTCTTGCAACGGCGGTAGCTCTTTAATCTGCGCATCGGCGCCCACTAAGATTTGGGTTGTTTGTAAGTCTACAATCTGTTGTTGCCGCTCTTCAGCAAGCTTCACCTTTGCTTCATTCATTTTTTGCAAAGCTTCAGCGGCAACGCGGATATCCGCAGATGAAGGATCAACCGGAGCCATTGCCGCCGCGTACACTTGCTTCATTTTGTTTATTGTTGCGAGTGGATCGCCTCCGACAGCAGAAACATCGATCTGCACTTCTCCATCGGTAGCATAACGTTGGCCATCGGCGCCCTTCTCATACTTAAAACTCGGACTCTGAGCGTATTGCCCGCCGACGGTGGCATGGGCATGTTCATGGGCTTTAACCTCAGAATCTCTGGCCTTAAGTGAA
Source organism: Shewanella baltica (assembly GCF_900456975.1). Classification (NCBI taxonomy): domain Bacteria; kingdom Pseudomonadati; phylum Pseudomonadota; class Gammaproteobacteria; order Alteromonadales; family Shewanellaceae; genus Shewanella; species Shewanella baltica. Next base: position 1,922,085 of record NZ_UGYM01000002.1, on the reverse strand, counting down.
TCAACCTGTTGTTGCTGTTGCGCCTGCGCTTTTTCTTGGGCTTGCTTCACTTGCTCCTGAGCTTGCTGTGCCTGTGATTGTTGCTGCTTTGCTTGTTCCACTGCTGCAGCTTGCTGTTTCTGCGACGCTTCTTCCTGTGCTTGCTTTTCAAGCTGATTATCGTTTTTAGCAAAGACATCGGCTAAGGCTTGCTGACGATCATCGGTGTTAGACGCTATAGCAGGATCTTCTACCTGACTAACTTGAGCCTTAGCGTCACCGAAAACCTGGGTAAATTGTTCCAACACTGTCGGTTGAGCAACTTCATTGCGAGCGGATTGATCTGCTGCTTGTGCAGAGTTTGACTGCTCAACAGTCCCCGCAATCGCTGCTGAACTATTACTACTTATATTTCCAGAATTTCCAGAATTTCCAGAATTTCCAGAACTGTTATTTACAGAGCTGTTACCTTCCGAGGTAGAGGGGTCAACTACCGCTGCGCCAGTAAAGACAGTTTGCGGCCCAAACACTGCGGCTAAATCAGGCGTTATTGGAGAAACACTGCCCGTACTCGATGGATTAAAAGCGGGAAGATCTGTGCCAATTGATGAACTCGGAGGCATAAAAATATCGGCGGGAATACTGCTCGTGACACTAAGACTCGGACTTGTTGTAGATAAGGCGTTTGCGCCAAGGCTAGTTCCTATAGTACTCGTGATTGATGAAAATACCAGAGTCGACACAGGTGCGGCAATTTGTCCCCCACGCACACCAGAAATGGATCTAGGTCCCGTTAATAAGCTAAAACTGGCATCGGCATGTAAACTCGCCCGATCTTTTAACCCATTGACTTGAGTAGCATTGGTTTTAGGAAGAGTAACCTGCGGCCTTGATTCAGCAAAAGGACTGGCCTTTAGTGCTTGGCTTGCGCCATTAAACGCTGGTAGTACAGGCGAAGCAGCAGCAATTGCAAGCGACGCTTTTACAGCATTAATGCCAGCGACATTTGAACTTATGGGTGTCGCCGTATTTGTCCCGTTGAATAAAGGCGCTGATGATATAGCGGCAGGCGTAGCAGAAAATGTTTGAGTGCTCGATGGCAATGAACTAGCAGCCAAAGAACTCGCATTAAAAGACACATTTGGTGATGAGTGGAGAGATTGAGAAACGTGAGTTGCTAATGAAGCAATAGGCGCGGCTTGAACCGGAGCGGTTGAGGTTCCAGTAAAATGTGGTTCATAGGCACCACTCACTTCAAATTTTGCTGAGCCTGCAGTGTGAGCGCTGGCTCCTTGATAAGTGCTATTAGCTTGACTCTGGCTTTGGCTTTGGCTTTGAGTCTGGCTTAGATTCGAGCTTAGCGTCTTATCATGTGCCGAAAATGAAGAGGATGGCGCTCCAACCTTAGGTGATAGCGCCACAACCGACATAATATTTACACCTTAATATTAATGATCGAACCTATCGTTTCTGAATCAGTTTCAATCACTTCTGTTGAGGCTTCACCTTGTCTTAATGACTCATTTGCTGCCAGTAATGCCGAGGTTTTATCGGGCTGGGCAACATCTCTGGCAGGCTCAGCCGGAGTTGCACTTTGCGTCTGCGTAGGTTTAGCCACATCTATTGTTGCTTGAGTGAGCCCAGATTGAGCACTTTGCAAGCCTTGCAGACCGGATGAATAAGCAGATTGGATTTGCATAACGGTATTCCTGCACGCTGTGATTAATGGGTCAATTATTGACCAGTAACGTGCAAAAGTACAGATTTTATCCGCATTCTCAGCATTTATTTACGGCCAGATTTATCCTGTGATCCAATTAGCTTCCCAATCCTTAAATACGGGGTTAAAACCCTGCCGTTGCATCTGTTCGATAACTTGCTCGACACTGCGATCATCGCTTATCTCAAATTGATCGAGTTGACTGTCAGGCGCTTGATAGCCGCCCGGTTGTGTCGAACTGCCCGCACTGATTTGAGTGATCCCAAGTGGCAAAAGATTATCCCTCAGCTCAGGGCTTTCTCTTGTCGACATGCTGATGTCAAGCTGTTGATTAAAAAGTCTAAATGCACAAATCATTTGCACTAAACCTAGATCCGATAGCATGACTTTTGGGGTGATCCCGCCAGTACAAGGCCTTAACCTTGGTAGCGAAATACTAAAGCGGGTGCGCCAATAGCGCCGTTCTAAATAGTCGAGATGATATCCCATCATTAACGCATCTAAACGCCAATCATCCAGCCCGAGTAATACCCCAAGACCAATTTTATCGACGCCCGCCGCCGCAACTCTGTCAGGTGTTGCTAAGCGATAGGCAAAATCCATTTTTTTCCCCCTGGAATGGTGACTAGCATAAGTCTCTGGTTGATAGGTCTCTTGATAAATCATCACAGCATCTAAACCTAGCGCGACTAACTGGCAATAATGGTCCTCACTCATGGGCTGAACCTCCATCGCCACATGGCTAAATTGCTGCTTTACCAGCGGCAACATTTGCTTGAAATAATCAATACCAACCTTAGTTTCATGCTCACCCGACACCAGTAAAATAGAATCAAAACCTCTGCCTTTGATAATGGCTATTTCAGCCATCAACTCCTGTTCATTCAAGGTTTTGCGTTTGAGTTTGTTACTCATGCTAAAACCACAGTAATCACACTCATTAGCGCACAGATTCGAGACGTATAGCGGTAAATACATGCCCAGATTCGCGCCAAATCGCTGCCGCGTAAGCGCCGCAGAGTGCTGCGCCATGGTTTCGATATAAGGTTCCGCCGCAGGTGATAGCAAGGCCAGTAAGCTACGTAAATCCCCAGCTGGACTCACTAACGCCCGCTCAACATCTTGGGCTGTGCAAGAATACAAATCGAGTAACAGTTTATCCCGTGGGATCTTGGCAAATTCCGCTACAAAACTCATTGATTTAAAAATCCCGTTAGAGGACTGGTATGTACCGCGCCCGTTTGTACTCGGCCAAGCCCAGCTGCAAAGGCCCGTCTGCCGCATTGCACCGCCTCTTTAAAGCACTCGGCCATCACTATCGGCGACGCGCTGCTGGCGATGGCGGTGTTGACGAGCACCGCATCGGCGCCCAGCTCCATTGCCCGCGCAGCCTGTGAAGGCGCGCCAATACCGGCATCGATCACCACTGGCACCCGCGCCTGCTCTATGATGATTTTTAAAAAGCTTTCAGTGACTAAACCTTGATTACTGCCAATCGGACTCGCCAGTGGCATAACCGCGGCGCAGCCCACTTCTTCTAAACGATGGCACAGCACAGGATCGGCATGCACGTAGGGCAATACGATAAAGCCTTTCTCACAGAGAATTCTGGCCGCCTCTAAGGTTTCTATCGCATCGGGCATTAGGTACTTAGGATCCGGGTGGATTTCGAGCTTAATCCAATGAGTTCCCAGCATTTCACGGGCAAGCTCAGCCGCAAACACCGCTTCCTTGGCGTTTCTCGCCCCCGAAGTGTTAGGCAATAGCCGTACACCCGCTTGACGTAACGGCGTGAGTAAATCATCAAGCCCAATTTTAAAATCAATTCTTTTCATCGCAACTGTCACTAACTGCGATTTTGAAGCCGTTATCGCCTCAAGCATCACTTGGCTATTGCTGAATTTTCCCGTTCCGGTAAATAACCGTGATTCAAACTCCACATCGGCAATCGTTAACATACTAGCCTCCCGCTACAGCTGAAAAAAGTTCTAATTTATCTTCATGTTGGCAGAGAATCGATTGCCAGCTATTACGCGGAACCACCTCTGCATTCAACACGATAGCGACCGAATCGAGGGCTATATCTTGCGCGAGGATCACCGCCGCGAGTGAAGTCGGTTCCGTTAATGGCTGCGGGACATTATTTATGTGAATTAAAATCATATCAAACCTCCATACTTTATAGTTTGCTGAGCTTATCGGATGATGAACGAACCTCTTTTGGACCACATACGTCACAATGGGGATCCCGCGTTAATGTCGCCGCTGTCCATGAAAGTGATTTAGCGTCGAAGCGCCAAAAACGCCCCAACAAGGCGCTTTTCGATTCATCACATCTATCCATATTCAGCAAGAGTTTCATGGCCACCAAAGATTGCATTGACGCCATGACGCCTACGCTCGGCCCGAGTACGCCTTGGGTACTGCAGCTCTGCGACACTCTCGTCTGCGCGGGGAAAATACAGTGATAACAACCACCAGAGGGGAACTGCATTTGGTCGACCGCGAACAATTGGCCGCTAAATGCCGCGATTGACGCGCTGACTAAAGGTAAAGCCGCTTCGATACAGCTGCGATTAATGGCTTGGCGAGTCGCAAAGTTATCGGTGCAGTCAAGTACAAGAACTCTTTTACCTTGTTGTTTTATTTGTAAAATATCCGCCAAATGATAAGCCGATGTCGCAGCATTAAATGCTGTTTCATAGGCAGTAACAGTGCAATGCGGTGCTATGCCATTGAGCTTTTGCTTGGCAACTCGCGCCTTATTGAGTCCAATATCGGCATCGTTGAATAACAATTGTCTTGGCAGATTTGATACTTCAACCTTATCCATATCGATTAAGGTCAAGCGACCAATACCTGCACAGGCCAGATATTGCGCCGCCAATTGCCCTAAACCGCCAAGACCGATAATAACAACGCTGGCGTCGACCAGTTGCAATTGCCCAGCCTCACCGACTTCAGGCAATAAGACTTGCCGAGAATAACGCATGAAATCGGCATCACTGAGTGTATGGCCGCAGTGTTCATTGTCGCTGTGTATATGACCGCAAAGAACCTCTGCGTGAGGAAGCGGTGGGTTTTTACTCATGCTTAGCACCCAACTCATGCTTTACAGCCAGTTCTTCAGACAAGCTACATTGCTCCCAAGCTTGGCTCAGCTCTGCAAACGCGGCTAACGGATCCTTAGCTTTCGTTATTGCGCGCACCACAGCAATATTGCCAACCCCTGTAGCTTTCACCTTTGCCAGATTTGTTAAGTCAATACCGCCAATGGCGACCAAGGGATAATGATCTTGGAGTAACGCCACATAGTGTTTAAGTTTTGCGAGCCCTTGGGGCGCCGAAGGCATTTGCTTCGTTGTGGTTGGGAATATATGCCCAAGCGCTATGTAGGATGGCGAGTATTGGTGCGCCAATAGCAACTCGAAATAACTGTGGCTCGATATGCCTAGCGCGAGCCCCGCGGCTTGAATGGCCGCTAAGTCAGTAACGGCGAGATCTTCTTGGCCTAAATGTACCCCGAAGGCATGGTATTTTATCGCTAACTGCCAGTGATCATTAATAAAAAGCTGTGCATTAAAATGCTTGCCTAAGGCAATGGCCATTTGAATTTGTGCTTCTAATTCGGAGCCAATTAACTCTGGTTCGCCTGACTTAGATTTGCCTGACTCACATCGACTTAGCGCAGACTTGCCTAAATTAAATTCGGCTGGCGCTGCACTAGTCAATTCGCTGATGTCGGTTTTTATCCGTAACTGCAGGGTTTTAACGCCCGCAGCTAACAAACCCTCCAGCATGGTTAAGTCACTCACCACAGGGTAAACACCAAGATCGGCATCGAGCACTTTAAAACCGTGGGATAAAATATTTTGAGGTGGCGTCGAGGCTATTCTTACCTGAGCGGTTGCCTGATCTGTTGCGGATAAAACTGTTGCAACTAAATCACTTCTAACGTCAAGATGTCGATTGAGGTGATGACGAATAAAATTGCCATCACACAGATTTATCTTGGCATAGCGGGACAAGTTATTAGGCCAACCCTTACGGGCCAACGGCCCTGGACCTTGCCCTAAACCAATCGCCGCGCTTAAGCCTTGACTCACATAGGCTTTCGCAACCACCACCGCATCTTGCAATACAAAACCCTGCGCTAACACGGCGGCAATGGCCGATGACAAAGTACAGCCACTACCATGGTTATGACGGGTATTAACCCGCTGGCTGGCTAACCAGAAGCGCCCATTTTGATGCAGTTTAGAGCTCGCGCGCACTTGACGACAAACTAGATAATCCTCGGCAAGCTCAAGATCCCAGCCATTACTCTTGTAAGCGATATCATGAGCGTTAGTCTGAGTTTGAGCATGAGTATCAGCAAGAATGTCAGTGCAACCAAAGCTCACATCGCCACCTTTAGCGAGCACACTGCAATCAAGGCTCTGGGATAAAGCCAGTGCCGCGGCAGCGAATTGCGCTTTCGTTGAAACATCACTGTGAGTTAACCGCCCAAGTTCAAGCACATTGGGCGTGATAAGTTCGATTAAACCTTTGAAAGGCTTAAAATCTAAGGCTGATTTGGCCGCACTTTTTATATCCTGACAGTTATCGACTGCTAATGCATCGCCACAACTGGCGACCATCACAGGATCGACAATCACAGGCACAGATGGATAGTGGATTTTAAAACTCGCGATCCAATCTGCCAGCAATGCCACTTGAGTTTGATCTGCCAGTAAGCCGATTTTAATTGCTTTGGGTGGCAAGTCGGAAAGTAGAGTCGTCAGCTGAGCCATTAACATCGCCGCTGATACGGGCTCGACTAAAATGACCGCCACTGAGCTTTGCGCCGTCACTGTGGTGATCACGCTGCAACCGTGACAGCCCAAATCTTGAATTGTCGCCAAGTCCGCCTGAATACCGGCACCGCCGCCACTGTCTGAACCAGCTATGGTCCAAACAAACGCGGGACGCTCGGTATTCATGGGCGCATTATCCCCATGAATACCCAACATAATTAGGCTTCCTCAGCTTCGGCGACGAGCTTGTCTTTCACGTGATAGATCTCGGCGCCCGAAGCAGCAAATTGTGCCGATTTTAGCGCCATAGCCGCTTCCAACTCCTGCGGCGTCTTGACTGTGACTTGCATGGCTTGGTCAGCAGCTTCAACTTGATCCGCCTTCGCTTGTGCCGCCTCTAAGCCAGCGGCATAGGCGCGCACATCTTGGGTGATTTTCATCGAACAAAATTTAGGGCCGCACATAGAGCAAAAATGCGCGACTTTAGCGGATTCCTGCGGTAAAGATTCATCGTGATAAGCACGTGCGGTTTCAGGATCGAGTCCTAAGTTATATTGATCTTCCCAGCGGAATTCAAACCGCGCCTTTGCCAGCGCATTATCACGAATTTGCGCACTCGGATGACCTTTCGCCACATCGGCGGCGTGGGCGGCAATCTTATAAGCAATCAAACCTTGCTTAACATCTTGTTTATTCGGTAATCCTAAGTGTTCTTTTGGCGTGACATAACACAACATAGCGCAGCCGTACCAAGCGATCATGGCCGCGCCTATGCCGGAGGTGAAATGATCATACCCAGGTGCGATATCGGTGATTTGCGGGCCAAGCGTGTAAAACGGCGCTTCATCGCAGTGAGCTAACTGCTTGTCCATGTTCTCTTTAATGAGTTGCATCGGGATATGTCCCGGCCCTTCGATAATGGTTTGTACGTCGTATTCCCATGCGATTTTGACTAGCTCACCTAAGGTTTCAAGCTCTGCAAACTGGGCGGCATCATTGGCGTCAGCAATTGAGCCTGGACGCATACCATCACCTAAAGACAGGGATACATCGTAGGCGACGCAAAGCTCACAGATCTCACGAAAATGGCTGTAGAGGAAGTTTTCCTTATGGTGGCTCAGGCACCATTTGGCCATGATTGAACCGCCGCGGGAAACGATCCCAGTGACGCGTTTAGCCGTCATCGGCACGTAGCGAAGCAGCACACCAGCATGAATGGTAAAGTAATCAACACCTTGCTCAGCTTGTTCAATCAAGGTATCGCGGAACACTTCCCAGGTTAAATCCTCTGCCACGCCGTTCACTTTCTCCAGCGCTTGATAAATCGGCACTGTGCCAATGGGCACTGGCGAGTTACGGATGATCCACTCGCGGGTCTCGTGAATATAACGACCCGTGGATAAATCCATGACCGTATCTGCACCCCAACGGGTTGACCAGACGAGCTTTTCCACTTCTTCCTCGATGGATGACGTCACCGCAGAATTACCAATATTGGCATTCACTTTCACCAAAAAGTTACGCCCTATGATCATAGGTTCGGCTTCGGGATGGTTAATATTCAGCGGAATAATCGCGCGGCCACGGGCGACTTCAGAGCGGACAAATTCGGCGGTAATCGGCTCGCCGACTAAGGCACCAAAAGCTTCACCCTTGGCTTTACGATTAAGAATTTCATCCTGTACCTGCGCAAGTGCCATGTTCTCGCGGATCGCCACATATTCCATTTCGGGCGTGATAATCCCTTGACGGGCATAGTGTAATTGACTGACTCGTTTACCCTGCAGCGCTCTGCGTGGGCGGACAATTGCACTCGAACCTGCCTCAAAACGCAGATGGTCTAAACCGTCGTCGGCGAGTCTTTGTTGGGTAAAATCTGAGGTCGCGCAGGGTAATTGCTCTGTGTCGTTGCGGGCTAGGATCCAGTTTTGTCTTAATTTACCAAGGCCTAGACGCACATTGATATCGGCCTCAGGATCGGAATAAGGTCCAGCGCAATCATACACGCGTATTGGCGGATTTTTTTCCATGATAGGCGCATCATCTGTACCGCCGACAAGGGTGTCAGTCTGCAGGATTTGCCGCATGCCAACGCGAATATCGGCACTTGAACCTTCGAGGTAAATCTTTTGTGAATTAGGATGTTGCAGCGGCGCTAACGTATCGATAAAGGCTTGGGCCTGCGCGCGGGTTTCGCGGCGACTCGGCGCCTTAGGCACGATTGATTGACTAGACTCAGCCGATTTATTAGGCACTGTCGATTTATTAGGGATTGTCGATTCTGACGCTGTGATTTCTATCGCATTGGCAGCTACAGCTGGGTTTTGGTTTGAACTGGACATAAGCAATCTCACGTTAAAAAATGGAGTTGCTTGTCTGGAGAATTGAGTTGTTGATAGCTGGGCATGGCAATCAATTTTTGTGACCAACACTGGCTTCAAAAATTGAGTTACCCTGCTCAATAACAATTAAATCTAAACATTAAGGCTTAAAACACTGCTGAGTTAACAGGTGTTCAAGCCGTCTATTTTGGCGATTTAATATGTGTTATTACGCTTGTTTCCTTCGCAGGTTTTAACCTGATCAGGTTCAACGGATCCCGAATAAACGGTCTCAGCCAAGAGGCACTCCGACAAGATGAGTGCGCAGTATAGACAGAAGCGGCAGCAACAAACAAGGAAAAAAGTAATTAAAAGCCTTAAATACCAATCCAAAATAAAGATTCATAATTTATTGTTTTTAATTAATTAAATAAAATTAAACTAAAAAAGTTATAATTAGCATGAAAATAGATCATAAAAGAAAGTCACTATTTATGGGGTTTGAGCATCATTTTATTTAATCGAGATTGAATGGCATCATCAATAGCTTGATTGATTTTTTTGCCACTGCAGTCAAATGGGAAGCCTAAATTTTCTGCGTAAGGATTGACTTGAGTCCCCAATTGTACCACGCGATAACAAGTATCCCCTTTACGCACAATACGATTTGGATCTAAGGGTAAATCTAGACTCGTTGTGCCACCGAAATCATCGGCGTTAGGGACAAATAACACTTCCATCTCAGGGCTCATTTCACTCATATTCGATTTCCGGGTGAATTTATCGGCCTGTTCAATGACGAGATCATCGAGCGCTTGCTCGCGCTGACGTTCAAAATATTGCTGGGTGAATAAACTCATGCTTGAGCTTGTCGCTATTGTGCTCTCACCTTCTGCTGCAGGCGAACTCTGAGCGCCAAGCTGCGTCTTAATTTCTGTGGCATCAAACATATTTGTTGGCTTTTTTGCCGTCGCTTCCGCGGGCTGTACTTCACTTGGGGCACTTGATTGAGATTGGCTCGATTGAGTGATGTCAGGTTTAACCGTATCTGGCTTCACTTTTCCCTGATCTACTTTTTCAGGCACGACCTTTTCAAATATTGGCATAGGCTTAACTTGAGTTGTAGGCGTGGGAACAGTTGTAGGCGTAACAGAACTTGTCATCTCAGTCTTATCCTCGGCCTTGCTCTCTGTTTCTAGCGCAGCGCTTTCAGCCTTCTCTACCGCGGGAGCATAAATAAAATAAGCTTTGAGCGCCGTCACTTTAGGGCCCCGGCTTTCTGTTTCCGTTAATCCAAAGAGATTTAACTGTGGGCGCCACAAAATGCAGATAAGTAAGAATAAACACGAATGCACTAAGAGCACAAAAAAAAGTAGACTTAATCCTTTGAAATACGGCTGACGAGCACGTAAAACGGATCCCGCCCCCAATGCCTGAGCATAGGTTTGTAACGTACAAGACAGTTCAAATTGGGATTCTAATTTAGACTCAGATGCCAAAGCATCACCCTGATCACTGAGGTGATCATCAAATGCAATAAAAGTCTCGCATTCTGGCGATGTGACCGATGACGATGTGACCGAAATAGGCAAATCACTATCAGCATCATCTCCAATCGCTATTGCTGTAGGAGATACTGTCAATAAAGGCACGGCTTTGGGTTGACGTTGAAAAGGCAAAATCCATCCTTAGGTTTTGTGTAGTCTCAATTGATTTCGATGATGCTTAACGTGGAACAATTGCACTCAAATTCAATATCGAGTTGCTGAATATTGAAAGAGAATTATCCAATGATTGCATTTACTTGCGAGTGCTCAACGCAGATTAGAGGAGGCAAACAGGGTAAAGTTCAACGCGAATGCAACACGTTACAAGCGCAGTGCTTACGCCAATGCTTAGTAAGACACTTGTCAGTCGAGACAAATAAGGCTGGGAATTGAGATCACAATCGCGCTAAATTGATGGGAAAATGCTTGCTAACTCTTACGTCTTAAAGCGGATAACATCATCAATGCGATACGCTGACGGGAATGCAAGACGGCGTAAAAAAGATAAAAGATGAAAACAACAGTAGCCAGTCACAAATTTAAGCTTACAAGTGTACGCTTAAATATGGTGATTTATTTTCCTAACTGATAGACTCAGTCATTATCGTTTGCGAGTGTGTATCTACCATGTCGAGTCAAAGTGTTGTCGAACAACAAAACCCAGCTAACATCCCTGCTAAGTCTGGGCCGTATAGTATTAAAGAAGAAATCGCTAATAGTGTATCCCATGGCTTAGGCGTCATCGCAGGCATAGCGGCATTGGTACTGATGTTACTCAAAGGGCAAGATCATCTAACGCCAATTCAACTAACAGGCGTTGCCATTTATGGTGCGAGCATCATTGTGCTTTTTCTATGCTCGACCTTATACCACAGCGTTAGCCATTCAGGCTGGAAACATAAACTTAAGATCGCCGATCACTGCGCAATTTACTGCTTGATTGCAGGAACTTACACACCTTTGATGCTGATAAGCCTACAGGGGACGCAATCGATAGTGATTTTAACAGCGATTTGGTCGCTTGCGATTGGTGGGATCCTATTTAAGACGCTATTTATTCACAAATTCAAAAAGTTAAGCTTAGTCTTGTATCTCGCCATGGGTTGGCTATGTGTCACTGTGATGGGCGATTTAACGGCGGCCATGTCGGAGTTGGGTTTCAATCTATTGATCTTAGGCGGGTTATTTTACACTTTAGGGGTGGTGTTCTACGTCGGGAAACGCATTCCATTTAACCATGCCATTTGGCATTTGTTCGTGCTTGGCGGTGCCATGAGTCACTTTCTGTGTATTTATCTGACTGTTATTTAAATGAATATGATTTACCTGATGGTGATTTAACTGGCTCTTATTTAACTGACGGTGATTTATCTGTGGGTCAAAGCTGAAAGTCGTTAATTATCTATTCAAGCACTTCCTCAAACGTTCTCTCGAACATCGCAATCAAGTACGGCTATTCAATTCAGTAAATAGCGACGCTAATAGCGTCGCTTGTTCTGCTCTGCCACACTGGCGCCAAAGCGCAATAATGCATTCTGCGGTGCACAAGCCCCCTTCTTGCTGATTACGCCGCAATATAAAGGCGGATTCAGGCATAAGTGGCGGCAAACTGACTCGTGCAGCCGTTTTCAGATAGGGGCTCTGGCGCAGCATCTTACGTGCCTCCTGCCAGGTCGCATCTAAAATCACCACTTGGCTCGGCATTAGTTCTGCTATCACTGTAGATTGCGCTGGTGCTAAAAAGGCTTGTGCGTTCGAGAGCGCCGGCTCAGCTAAAACCGTATCTAAGGCATTATGATAAATGGGCACAGCGGGCTCAGTATCGCTTGCTGGAAACAACAGTTTGGCCTGCTGGGATGCCAACATAGCCACTAAATCGTTATCAGGTGCCGTTCTCGACCAGACGATGCTTTTCACCTCTTCAGGGAATGCGGCTAACGCAAGTTGGCCAGTATTCGTTTTGCGGCTTAACTCGCGTTCGTGGGTCAATAAAATAATCTGCATTACCTTCCTTGCTGCGGCAAAAGAATGAGAAATAGCATTAAAAATCTACTGATGTCAGCCACAGGCTCGAAGCAATATCAGCTTAAAAGAGCACGTTGAAATAACGACGTTTAATCGCTAACCAAGCCCTGCTCACTCAGTTATGTGTGAAATAAAATCATATATTAAGATAATGATTTAAAAGTGATAAAACTTACAAGCATTCCAACACTATCTGTTTTAGCAGAAAAGTTTCACGCTCTATTGATTGGCCTTTATGGGGGTGATTACGCTGAATATCTTCGTTATGGGCGATAGCTTGATGAATATTAAGCCATTCAGGCCGCATGCCATTTTTTATCTCATGGGCTTCTAATCGAGTCTCACCTAAACCACGCTCGCCCAGTGCGGTGTCGATACGGCACACGTAACAGAATGACTCCATGTGCACTACGTTCGCCCCTTCACGGTACCAAGGCCGAAACTCTTCGTAACGGCCAAAGGGCGCTAACACTTGAATGTCTAGGGCGCCGGTTTCTTCCTGTAGCTCGCGGATCAGTCCATCTTCGAGGCTCTCGCCATCGTCAATTCCGCCGCCGGGTAAGCTGTAGTCGCGGTATTTTTGAGTATACAGCAGCAAAATGTCTTCACCCGATAACACAATCGCGCGGGCAGCTCTGCGATAAAAAACGCGTGCCGTCTGTAGGTTAACCGCTGGATCTTGGGTGGTTCTCAATAAACGCATAGTCGTAGCCATTTGCCGAAAAGGAGTCGCAGCATAAACGAAAATGTGCCAAATGCAGATCAAAAACTGTAGCAGAGGCAATAATCACACTCAGTCCCGTCCGAGTGATTAATAGGTTTTAGCGATTAGACTCTTGATTATTAACGGCTTAGGCTAAAATCGATTTGCCCATGATATTAACGTTATCTCTTTCGCCGATTCTCATCGTCGTTGCTCATCTTTGGTGCCCATCGTAATGTCCAAGCGGAAAAATGCTCAAGAGCATTCAAACTAACTATGCTCACTTAAGAGCTGGGCCAATTGCTGCTGATAGGCATCAATAATCTCTGGTGTTTGCTTATGCGTGGGCATGCGTAGGTAATGACCAATCACCTGCGACAGATAACGCTTCGCTCGCGGCAAACTTGTTTCATCTAGCGTCTGCCACATTAACGAACCCGTAGCACTGATAGGCAGACCATTTGGAGCCGCGATTGTACTGACATGGAGGATTTCGTAGAAACGTTGATTCTCTTCCAATAAATGTTCCGACTTAAGCCCTAGCCCTAAGGCAGTGAGTGATTGCCTGACATAGTAATTATGATGCACGGGACACAAAATAAATTCGAGGTGCCGCTGTGGGTGCTGGGCTAGAATTGCCTTCACTAAGTCCACCAGCAGTTCACCGCCCACACCAGCGATGATGATCAACTGTTTATCCTTGTCACTGGTTTGCGCGAGCGGTAAAGCCACAACATCAAGGCAATGCACTTGCCACTGAGTATGACGACTTAAATTTGGGTCTATGTCTAGGTTTAAGTGTGGGTCTATTTCTGGGTTTAAGTCTGGATCTAAGTTTGGATTAAGGCCTGATATGTCAGCGGGGAAGAAACGCTGCAAACGCAGTTCAAGCGCCTGCATCAGCGAAGGGACACAATCGACAAAGTGTACATGGCGGGCAGCGCTCCTTTCTAGCAACAGCATACCGAGTAAACCATGATCGCAGCAGCAATCCCAAATATGATCGTAATGACCACTGATCATGCTGTTTATCTGTTGTAAACGTTGGCTAATTTTCACGGTTTGACCTTACTGCTGCGGCTCCAAATACTATAAATCCCACTGTAAATCCCACGCTAAATTGCATTTTTAAGCAAAAAGAAAGCGCGCATATTACCCGAGTCAAAAGCAAACCACATCTTTTGTTCGTGCCCTCGCAATACTTCTCGTCACTTCTGTTACGTCACGCCTTAATGTGGTGAATACGTATGCAGGCCGTTGCGGTTAAAAAGCCATCGCCACTAGTATGCTGTGAGTCACATTCATTATAAAAACAAGGATCAAGGAATGTTCATCAAGACCAACCCTATTCAGTTTACTGGCCGTCACTTAACAAAGAGTCACGCTCGCCAGAGCTCAGCGCGCCAAAAGCGATCGCAAGCGCTATTGTGCCCTACACTTATCGCTCTTGCGGTTACGAGTCTCTTTAGTGCCAACGTATTTGCCAAAACCGTTACCGTCAGCTCACCCAACCAACAAATTCAAATCAGCTTGAGTGACGATACTGGCCGCCCCGAATATAAAATCGATTTTCACGGCAAGACAGTCATAGAACCGAGCCGCTTAGGCTTAGTTTTTCAATCCCTTGGTGAACTCGGTCAAGGATTGCAGATTAAAAGTAGCGATAAAAAGAGTGCCGATGACAAGTGGCAACAACCTTGGGGCGAGCAGGAATGGATCCGCGATCAGCACAATCAACTGACCGCGGTATTAAGCAACGGCAAGGTGCAGCTCGAAGTCGAGTTTAAAGCCTTTGACGATGGTATTGGCTTTCGCTATCACTTAGCCCAACAAGCCTCCCTTCCCGCTAATTCGCCGATCTTAATCACAGACGAGTTAACCGAGTTCAATGTCGGTCAAGCCGATAAAGCCACCGCTTGGTGGATCCCTGCCCGTGGCTGGAATCGCTACGAATATTTGTATCGCACCACAGCGCTGAAAGAAGTCGATAGAGTCCACACGCCCTTCACCTTTAAACTCGCGAACGGTACGCACTTAAGTATTCACGAGGCCGCCTTGGTGGACTTTGCCGCCATGACCTTAGATCAGCAGCGCGATGGCAAGCTTAAGGCCGATCTCACGCCTTGGTCCGATGGCATTCGCGTCAAAACTCAAGTGGGCTTTTATACGCCGTGGCGCACCATTCAAATTGCCGACAACGCGACTGGGCTGCTCAATTCGCACCTTATCCTTAACCTCAATGAGCCCAATAAACTCGGCGATGTTGCTTGGGTAAAACCGGGGAAATACGTCGGTATTTGGTGGGGAATGCACTTAAATGAAAATACTTGGGGTTCGGGCCCAACCCACGGCGCCAACACCAGCGAAACCGAACGCTACATGGATTTCGCCGCTAAATATCAGTTTGATGGTGTATTGGTAGAAGGTTGGAATGAAGGTTGGGACGGCGACTGGTTCCATAATGGCGATCAATTTAGCTTTACTAAGGCCTATGCCGATTTCGATCTGCCCGCCATCACAGCCTACGGGGCGAAAAAAGGGGTGCGTTTAATCGGCCACCATGAAACAGCAGGCTCTGTTACCCATTATCGCGATCAAATGGCTGATGCCTTTGCCCTGTATGAGCAGCAGGGTGTTACCCAAGTCAAAACGGGCTATGTCGCCGATGGTGGCCAAATCAAGCGTATCGATGACAAAGGCATTACCCGTCACGAGTGGCACGATGGCCAGTTTATGGTCGGCGAGTATCTGCACAGCGTCACAGAAGCTGCGAAACACCATATCAGCATCAATAGTCACGAGCCAATTAAAGACACAGGCCTGCGCCGAACCTATCCGAACTGGATCTCCCGCGAAGGCGCCCGCGGCCAAGAGTACAATGCCTGGGGTAGCCCACCAAATAGCCCTGAACATACGGCCATGTTACCGTTCACCCGTATGCTCGCTGGCCCAATGGACTTTACCCCGGGGATTTTTGACTTAGCACCTAAGGGGTTGGATGCGCAAAACCGTGTGCAAACCACCTTGACCAAACAGCTCGCCTTGTACGTTGTGCTCTATAGCCCAATCCAAATGGCAGCAGACTTACCGCGCAATTATGAAAAGCACTTAGATGCCTTCCAATTTATCCGCGATGTGCCCACCGATTGGTATCAGAGTGTCGCGCTTGCCGGTGAAGTTGGCGACTATGTGGTCTTTGCCCGCCAAGCAAAGGATCAAGGTGATTGGTACTTAGGTGCACTCACGGATGAAACCGCACGTAAGATCACGGTTAAACTGGATTTCCTCGATCCCAAAAAACGTTATCAAGCGCAGATTTACCGCGATGGCGCAAACGCCGATTGGAAAACCAATCCCTATGATTATGTGATTGAGACTAAAGAAGTGAATGCTAAAGATAGCCTAAACCTCGCACTCGCCAGCAGTGGCGGTACAGCAATCAGATTCAAAGTACTTTAAATTTAGTGCGTTAGGTTTAGCGCTTTAAATTCGGCATGTTAACGTCAGCGCGTTAACTGAGTGTTTGAGCGAGTGTTTGAGCGAGTGTTTGAGCGAGTGTTTGAGCGAGTGTTTGAGCGAGTGTTTGAGCGAGTGTTTGAGCGAGTGTTTGAGCGAGTGTTTGAGCGAGTGTAAAAATACAGAGTAAAAAACAGAAAGTCACCAAGGATGTACCTTGTCCTTGGTGACTTTTTATTGCCAAATAGCACCTGTTTATCCCAATACAAAACGTAAAAGTTAATCCCCCTCGAAGCGTCTTAGCTGATGTTGGCGTAAATTCAGTTCGTGCCTAGGCCGACAAATCAGCATGAACCGAATACACAGGCTTTTAAATACCCTCGCAAACTAGCCAACAGCACAGACTAACCACTCCAATCCAAGGCGAAGGCGAACAATCAACACAGGTGCAAAAATGCCTCAGTTAGATTAATCTGACCTTCCTTTACTTGCTAATGGTGCTCAGCGTGCGATATAAGGCAAATTTATTAGAAATGCGCAGCTTTAAGCGTTTTGAGACCGAACTCGCACACTTAGGCTTTACGCATTTTCAACCCTTAGCGCCACTTCGCCCTTGGGTGCAGCGCTACTTTCATTTGCGCGTAGCGACCGATTTACCGCAGGGCATTGAGCAGACATTTTATCCGGACGGCGGCACTAGCCTACATTTCTATTTCCCAACACAAACGCTAACTCAAACGATAAGCAGCGATGAACCCAAAGTGTTGTTTCATTGTGGTCAAAGCCGACATTCCCACGCCTTTTTGCCAGGAATCGAGCTGCTGATAGTTCGCTTTCACCCCGGCGGCGCGTTTCATTTACTCGGCATTGAACTGCAAGATATTAAGTCTACGACATCAGTGACGGCTATTGATGCGACGCAATTGCAGCTAACAGGATTGGATCAACTGCTATCACAACTGGCGCAAACCAATCAACCAGCCCGACGCATCGCATTACTTGAGCATTGGCTATTGCAACTCAACCAGCGGCAATTTACTGCGGCCTTATCTCGGCATGAATGCGCGAGGATTGGCTTAGTGCAGGCGAGTTTGCCAAAGCTTATTCAAACCCAAGCCAGTTTAGAGGATTTCTACGGACAACTGCCCCTAAGTCGTCGTCAGTTTGAACGAAGATTTAAACAAGAAACCGGATTGTCGCCAGCGCAGTTACTGCAGTTAAACAGAGTCAAAGTCGCCCGTAACCTACTCAGTCAATCACCTAACCTCAGCCTAGTGCAAGTTGCATTCGATTGCGGATTTTACGATCAAGCCCATCTACATCAACACTTTGTGCGAGTGACACAGCAAACGCCAGGACAATACAAAAAGCGTAAAATGTCGCAAATCTCCAATCCTACGTCGCGCTAACCGCTTAGATTGAAGCCTCAGCTTATAGGAGGCTTTTATGTCAGAACGTATACCACGCCAGCAAATTTATCAGCTACAACCCGCACTCGCCAACGCACTGTTAAGCTTAGACAAAGCAGCCGGCGACTCCCACTTTGCGCCATTACTGGTGCATTTAGTCAAGCTCAGAGCATCGCAACTCAATGGCTGCGCGTTTTGTCAGCGAAGGCACGCCGAGGAAGCCAGAAATGACGGTGAAGAACAGCTGCGTTTAGATTTACTTGCAGCTTGGCATGAGGTCGATGGAATCTTTAATGAACGGGAACGTGCAGCGCTGCTCTGGACAGAAATCTTAACCCAAGTTGCTACTGCACCCGTGCATGACAGTCAGTATGCGGCGCTTGCAGAGCATTATTCCGAGAAAGAAATTGTCGACCTCACCAGCTTAATCATTGCCATTAATGGCTGGAACCGCATCGCGATCGCCTTCCACTTGCAACCCATATAGCAGCAAATAAATGGACAATAAAAAGGGCACCTAATCGGGTGCCCTGTTTGTTGGTATCACTATGCCGTTCGTATCGCTATGCCGTTAACTTAAGGTCAGCGCGACAATTTTAAGTGGATGATTGTCATCGAACGAAGGGAAATCTTCATGGGGATCAAGCCAAGTGTGCGCTGTGACTGTACGACCTTGTTTTTCAACGCAGCGTACTAAACTGTCAAACCATGCTTGGCGCTCAACTTTCGCCACATTGTTGCAGCAAACGATAGTGCCGCCGACTTTAGTCGCCATTAATGCAGGCTTAAATAAACCTTGATAATCATTGATCAAATCGACAATACCGAAAGCACTCTTGGCATAACGCGGTGGATCGAGGAACACGAGATCAAACTGGGTTTGCGGCAATTTTGGGTAGCTCGGTAATTTTTGATTACGGCGCCCTCCCACACTTAAACCAGCCAATTGGCGCAATGCCGGAAACGCATCACTCTGCACAAACTCACACACATTGGACACCTGATTTAACGCCGCATTCGCTTTGCCCGTCGCTAAAGCAAAGGAAGAAAAATCGACGTTCATCACCCGAGTCGCGCCGCCGATGGCTGCCGCTGTACCAATGCCGCAGGTGTAAGAAAATAAATTCAGCACGGTTTTATCTTGGCTGTTTGCCCGCACATATTCACGACCAATGCGCATATCGAGGAATAACAGCGGATCTTGTCCTTCGTGGCGCAGTTTAGTGCTGAACTTAATACCATTTTCCTGCATGACTCGCTCAGAACTCGCGATCTCTGTCAGTGCCGGTGATAACGCGTTCAATACGCGGGAATTGCCTAATGAGCGGTCGTTATACACAATCGGCAAATCGGTCTGTTGCAGCAAAACGGCGCTAATATCGCTCAACTCTTCGTCGGTTAAGGTCTGATGAAAACTCTGCACTAGCCAAGTATCGCCGTAACGGTCGACATTCAAGCCACTCACGCCTTCGACTGTGCCATGGAACACCCGAAAACAATCGGTTTGATCCTGTTCTGCTTGTTGTAAAAAATCATGGCGTTTCGCCAGAGCCGTCGATAACAGCGTTTGAATAGACATAAAAAGCGGGACTCGCGCAGCGGAAACCTGCGTAAGGTTTCAAGAAGGAAAACGGCATAATAACAAACTAGGTCGCAGAATATCGGATAAATTCACCAAAAGAGCGCTAAATTGCAGGCTTTGGCCCGTTCCAACGAGGGCCCGACTCCCTTAGCATAGCTCTCTCGATAGCACTGTTGGATATAAGGTCAGATACCGCTCATGCTGATCATTTGAATAATCATTAGCTTGAAATCTAGCGCTCGCGTTTAGCTAGCGTCAGTGCAATCTTAACCTAAGCCGTTTTCTGAGTGCCCTTTCATTCTTAGTCCATCTCAAACTCACTTCACCCGTTTGTGATTTAGTTCACTGAGCCCTTGATGTATAAGGCTAAAGCATGCAGATGGATTTTCTAACGGCAGCAGATGTCCATATCGCTTATCTTCTAAAAATACTGTATCCGGCGTGAGCTGTTGCCAGCGCTGCC
This sequence comes from Shewanella baltica, assembly GCF_900456975.1. Classification (NCBI taxonomy): domain Bacteria; kingdom Pseudomonadati; phylum Pseudomonadota; class Gammaproteobacteria; order Alteromonadales; family Shewanellaceae; genus Shewanella; species Shewanella baltica. Next base: position 1,902,084 of record NZ_UGYM01000002.1, on the reverse strand, counting down.
AGGTCGCTTCAGAAAAGAACACTGACGGTTTCCCTCGGATGGCGACGCAGGGAAGCTTTATCTGCTTCAATATCGATAATACATTCGGCGGTTGAGTGTAGTTATGCGCTTCCCATCGTTTAGGAAACTTCAACATGAATTGGCCATCATTGTTTTGATAAATCCCGAATTGAGCTAAGGCGATAAAAGCCTCATCATCAAAGCGTTTGTATAGCTTACTCATTTTGCAATATTCGATATATTGCTCCCGGGTTTCCCACACATCGCGCTTCTTTAAGGTGTTTTTTGCGGGCGCGGTCAGATTCATTAACGATTTAGGCATTAACTTAGCAAACCAAGCGATAGGGAGCGATACCATTGCAGGTTCAATTAGTATCAGTGCTTTAAACAAATCAGGTCTTTTATTGGCGGCAAGAATGGTACAGGTTGCTCCCATGGAATGGCCAATTCCCACAATCGGCGCACTGCAATGCCGCTCAATATGCAAGATCAAATCATCGGCATAAAGCTGCCAATCTCGACGCTTAGGCGGCATACCTGCATCAGGCCATGTCGGCCTTAACTCCAGTGCATTAAGGCTAAACTCTTGCTTCAACTTGGCCAATAAGGGCGCATAAACGCCTAATGGAAAACCATTGGCATGATAGAAATGAGCGGGTTCGCCAGTATCTGAAAAGGCTTTAAAAACCTTAGCCAGCTGTAATTCAGTCCAAATTTGATCCATCAAATCCCACTTATCGAGTCACAGTGTTATAGTTCAACGGATTCAATCGTACCAATCTAAATCGCTAGGCACCTTACGCTCAAGCTACGAAATCTAACCTGCCGATATTAGCCTCCACGACGGCCTAAAAGGTTATTAAATCACTTCAATTAACTGCTCTAATCCGGGCGCGGTTTTAGTCGGCACAAACTCTATTACCTCAAACTCGGCAACATCGGCAATGCAGAACGGATCTTGCTGCAAAATGGCCTCTAGCGCCGCGCGACTCTCAGCCTTAGCAAGGATGACACCGCCGGTACGTGGCACTTTGCGACCCGAGGCGACAAAAGTCCCTGCGGCATAATACTGCTCAAGGTAGGCAATGTGGGCGGCTAAATGTAACTCCACTTCGGCAATAGGCTTTTTATAGGTGAGCGAAACAACAAACATAGGTATCCTCTTATTCACAAGTTTGGGGCATAGGGTTCCCCCAGCTGACTATATAGTGCGGTCCTAAAGTGTCAAATGAACTTAGCTTCCTGCAAAGTTAAAAATAGCCAACAGCAGGTTGCACCCCTGTTTACCAGAAGTTATCAACCCATGATGAATACGTATGTAAGCAGTTGTGCACAAATCCACGCCGAGGCTACTATAAATCCGCTAGTTTCACCCTCTGCTTGTGGGGTTTGAAATCTGTGAGGTCGTTTCTGATAGGGTTATATACAAGGATTGCTATCAGGCTTAAGTTCTTTCTGCTGACTGGCTTTGAGCCACTCTTTTGGACTAACCGCTTTTAACTAAAGCTGAGGTCCAATTTAGAAATGAATTTATTGGCGAATATACTTCTGAGGGAGAGGTATATTCGCCATTTTTTCACAGAGCAGACTCATTCATAGCATGCGCGAAACCATAGCGAACAAGCTTTGAATCTAACTATCGGTTGTTTCGGGGACTTGCTGGCTTTTACAGGAAGCCTTTAACACAAGCCTCTTAGCAGTGATGAATAGCGAACCACATAAAAGCAAAGTACAGTGCCAATCCATTGCTCGGCAAAACAATTAAAACAATAAGCACTCAAGGCAGAAATACTGCCGGCAACAGAAAGGAAGTTCAATGTCTTCGAATCATCAACAGGCTAATCAAAAAGATAGCCATCAAGCTGCCACGCCTCAGGCGCCGCATTCATTCAAGCAACAACCTGAGCTGAATTTCTGGCAAATTTTTAATATGTGCTTCGGTTTTTTAGGCATTCAATTTGGTTTTGCCCTACAAAATGCTAACGTCAGCCGCATTTTTCAAACCTTAGGTGCATCTATCGATGAAATCCCTATTCTGTGGATTGCCGCGCCGCTGACGGGTTTATTGGTTCAACCTATTATTGGTTATTTGAGTGATAAAACCTGGGGATGCCTTGGCCGTCGCCGCCCTTATTTTTTGATTGGCGCGATTTTTACCACTCTCGCTATTTTCATCATGCCGCACTCGCCTACCCTGTGGATTGCCGCGGGCATGTTGTGGATCATGGATGCTTCGATCAACATCGCCATGGAGCCGTTTCGCGCCTTCGTTGGTGACAATTTACCGAAAAGCCAGCGTACCCAAGGCTATGCCATGCAAAGCTTTTTTATCGGCATTGGCGCTGTGGTCGCGTCAGCTTTACCCTATATTTTGACTCACTTTTTTGCTGTCGCCAATACTGCACCAGCGGGTGAAATCGCCGACTCAGTGCGTTATGCCTTCTATTTCGGTGGCGCAGTATTATTGCTAGCGGTCACTTGGACTGTCGTATCGACAAGAGAATATTCCCCCGAAGAGTTAGCCGCCTTTAACGCAAAACAAGTCGATGCTGAGGATGAAACTTTAGCTCGCACTCGTACCCGTAAGGATTATCAATTTGCGTCCTTCGTGTGGATGGGTCTCGGTGCCCTGCTCACCTTCGCTATTTGGGCGCAGGATTTAGATAAGCAACTGTATATCTTAAGCTTAGGGATTTTCGCCTTTGGCCCATTGCAACTGTATTGCGCGCTGCGTTTGGGCAATTCACAACCCGCTGAACGCAATAAGCTCGGCATGGTATTTAGCGTGGTCGATGACTTATTCCATATGCCCAAAGCCATGCATCAACTGGCGATAGTGCAGTTTTTCTCTTGGTTTGCGTTGTTTGCCATGTGGATTTACACCACAGCTGCCGTGACGTCTTACCATTTTGGCAGTAGCGATGTGTTGTCCCAAGCCTACAACGACGGCGCAGATTGGGTCGGCGTGCTGTTCGCCTCCTACAATGGTTTTGCCGCGATTGCCGCGATTTTTATACCTATGCTGGCTAAGCGTATCGGTATCAAACTGACGCACACAGTCAATATGTTCTGTGGCGGTATAGGCTTGATTAGCTTCTTCTTTATTAAAGATCCAAGCCTGTTATGGCTGCCTATGATAGGTGTCGGTATCGCGTGGGCGTCAATATTATCTGTGCCCTACGCTATGTTATCGGGCATGTTACCCCCGCAAAAAATGGGCGTTTACATGGGGATCTTTAACTTCTTCATCGTGATCCCGCAGCTTCTTGCCGCCAGTGTGCTGGGTTTAGTGCTCAATGGTCTGTTCGATGGTCAACCTATTTATGCGCTGATTACTGGTGGCGTCTTGATGATGTGCGCTGGTATTGCCGTACTTTTTGTTGAGCAAGAGATTGCGGATCAAAATGGCCAAAGCGCCGCCGTAAATAGCAAAATCAACTTAACCACAAAAGCCGCAAACAAAGTTAACTGATAACAAGTTCACTGAGGGCAGTGACGCTCAATGAGATGGCACTCAATTAAGTGCCATCTCCTTAAGTGAGGCTCTTTTAGATGCCAGGCCGTTAGATAAGAGGCAGTTAGTCGGCATACATCCAGATACGTTACGCAAGGTGAACTCGGCCAGTTGGCGATTCACCGCAGCATGAAGCTTTTATATCAATTCAATCACTATAAAAATATAACCATTATTTGGGGAGAACGAGATGGAATCTAGTCCTACGCCGCAGCAGGATCTGCACACTAGCCAAACCCGTCACGCGCAAACGTTAACAAGGCGTAGCCGCCTAGCGCTTGCCGCAAGTCTATTAGGGACAATAGGATTCACAGCCTGTTCACCCACATCGAATTTAGCAACAGCGAGCATGAGTAGCAATGCCGCATCAAATGTGCAGCTGGTTGCGCCCGGCGCACCGGGTAAAGCGCCGACTTGGGCATTTTCGGGTAAAACCGGTATTGGGACGTCTTACGAGCCTTACACCCAAGGTCAATACCAAGATGCCAAGCAAAATCCCATTAGCCGCGTTTGGTTCTCCCTCGCCCAAGGTATTTTAACCGAAACCATGTATGGTCTGATCCATAATGCGCAGCTCAAAGAACTGCAATTTGTGGTCACGGGTAATGGCTTTGTCGATACCGAAAAAGATAACACCATCAGCAGCATAGAATATTTAGATACCGATGCTAACGGTCGCCCGCAATCCCTTGCCTATAAAATTATCAATAAAGATGTTGAAGGTAAGTATCAGATTGAAAAGCATATCTTTACCGATCCCGACCGCGACACCCTAATGATACGCGTCACCTTTACCGCCTTTGAAGACGGCATTACGCCGCATTTGTATGTCAATCCGCATATCGATAACGCAGGCGCCAATGATATCGGCCGCATCGACACTCATACTGACAATCATGCCAACACTCATGCCAACACTCATGCTAGTAATCAGGCACTGGTGGCCTATACCGCCGCCAAAGACAGCAGCGTGATGACGGTGAAATCCGATCTCAATTTTGTGCAGGCAACGACAGGCTTTGTCGGCGTCTCTGATGGCCTAGCCGATTTGGCCGATAACGGCACACTCGATACGCCCTATCAAACGACCAGTGCGCAAGATAAATCGACCGTTGGCAATATCGCCTTTACTGCGAGTTACCCTACGCTCATCAAAGCCAAACCCGTCACTTTTAATCTCGCCATCGGTTTTGGTAAAGATGAAGCACAGAGTTTAGCCAATGCCGATGCCACTTTGGCCGCAGGTTATGATGCAGTGCTGAGCGCCTACAAAGGCGATGCCACCCATGTCGGCTGGCACGATTACTTAAGCTCGCTGCCCGCCATCACAAACATGGCCAACAACACTACCGATAACGGCAAGCTGCTTTATACCAGTGCTATGGTCTTGAAAGCGCAGGAAGATAAAACCTATGCGGGCGCACTGATCGCCTCGTTATCCAATCCTTGGGGCGATACGGTTTCAGCAGCCGTTCCGAGTACTGGCTATAAAGCGGTATGGCCGCGTGACTTTTACCAATGTGCCATGGCATTCCTCGCCATGGGTGACACCCAAACGCCCAAGGTGGCCTTCGAATACTTAAAAAAAGTGCAAGTAACCGAAAAGACGCCCGGCTTTACGGGTACGCCGGGTTGGTTCCTGCAAAAGACCCATGTGGATGGCCAAATTGAGTGGGTTGGTGTGCAGCTCGATCAAACCGCCATGCCTATCATGCTCGGCTGGAAACTCTGGCAAGCGGGTGTACTCACCCCCGATGAGATCAGTCACTGGTATCAAGAGATGCTAAAAGGTGCAGCGGACTTCTTGATCAGTGGCGGTGAGGTCAATCTGGATTGGAATCACACTCAAATCGCCCCGCCAAAAACCCAGCAAGAGCGTTGGGAAGAACAAGCGGGTTACTCACCCTCGACCACGGCCGCCGTGATCGCCGGTCTTGTTGCCGCGAGTGAAATAGCCAAAGAAGCCAAGGATCCCGACTCCAGCAGCCGTTATCTTGCAGCCGCCAAAGACTTAAGTAATAGTTTAGAAAAACACTTAGTCACCACCCAAGGACTACTAAAAAACAGCGCAGGCGTCAGCGCGCCTTACTATTTACGTTTAAGCCCGAATGGCGAGCCAAACACCGCCGATACACTGGCGGCGAATAACGGTAAGCAAGGTTTAGATCAGCGTCAGATCCTCGATGGCGGATTTTTAGAACTAGTACGTTATGGCGTGCGCGGTGTAACTGATAAGCTGATCAATCAAAGCCTTCAATTGATTGATAACACTGAACTTGACTCTAATTTGCGCCTTAAATATGAGTTTACCGCTAAAGATGGCAGCAAAATCCCAGGCTTTAGACGTTATGGCAACGATGGCTACGGTGAGGATACGGTTTCTGGCAAGAACTATGCGGAATCGGGCAGCAACAGCGCCGAACAACGTGGCCGCGTCTGGCCCTTCTTCACCGGTGAGCGCGGTCATTTTGAATTAGCACTCGCCCAAGCAAAAGGCGAGCTAACAGGCAATAACGCGCAGCAAACCAAGCAGCAGTTGGTAAACACCTATGTGCAGGGCATGGAAACGTTTGCGAATGCGGGCATGATGTTACCCGAGCAAGCGTGGGACGGTGTCGGCGATGCCACCCGCTACCATTACCAACTCGGACAAGGCACTAACTCAGCCACGCCGCTAGCTTGGACCCATGCCGAATACATCAAACTGGTGCGCTCGATGACCGACGGCCAAGTCTGGGATAACTACCCCATCGTCCCAACGGCATTGAAATAACGAGTTGAAGTGGCTTTTTGAAATAGCGTATTGAAATAGCGCATTGAAAAAATGTGCTGAAATAACACACTAAAACAGCGCATGAGCTTAACGATGCTTTAGCTTTAATAAATTAAGGGCTAGAACAACTCACAAATGTTGTTCTAGCCTTTTTTATATCTGGCTGTGACCTGTCAGACTCATTTTATAGAATTAATGCCCTTTTCATACTGAATTAAAGATGCATATCACCGAGTTCATTCACAACCAGTGTACAGTGCGCAAAAAACAGACGAAGAATAGCCCTGTTATGCTAACAACATCCATCAAACCTGATGAAAGTTGCGGTGATCTTTTACATATATTTTTTTAACATTCAAATCCCTTCACAGGCTGACTTCCCAAGCAACCAAATCGTGTTACATTATGTAATTAATGGCGGTTTAATTTGTTAACAGGATTTTTAATGCGACGTTTTTTGCGGGTAATGAAATGGATTTTAATCTCTCTATTATGTATTCCTGTCAGTTTATATTTCATTCTTCTGCTTATAAATTTTCGAGACAGTCCACCTTCTGAACTGGCACAAAACTACTTAGCCGACATCGCGGAAAATGATAATGCACTATCAAATCACCTTAACGATAATGCTTATGTATTTGTACTCGGTTTTGATGTCAGCAATACTGCTTCGCCAATGGATGTTGGACTAGAACGCCTCAAGAAGTTACAACACCTCGGGGTTATGGATAAACCTCAAGATAACCAACAAATCCGTTTTGAAAAGCCCCAATTACCGCTTGAACAATGCATCAAAGAAGATGATTTTCTCTCCAGCTGTAATGTAATGCTTAAACAAGAGAACAATCTTAACGCCTTACTCGATGAATATAATTGGTTAATCGTCCGCTACCAGCAGCTGCTTAATATCGGTACTTGGCAGGATGGCAGCCAATTTAATGTTTTTACAGATAGTATGCCCTTTACCCATCTGTTAGCAGCACAAAAACTCTATCTGTTTAATGTACTGACCGATGCCAGCACTATGGATCCCCTACAAGTCGCCGAGGCAATCAACCAAGATATGCTATTTTGGCAACGGCTATCAGCAAGCACTCATATGCTTATCGGTAAGATGATGAGTAATGCTGGAATGGAAGCGAATATGAAACTTGGAGAGTTGGTAATGAGTCAATTGCCGCATTCACAACTAATCGAGGCGTTACCACCAAGCTGGAAGCATGCACTGTCACCAGAAGTACTTTCGTTTGACAATGTAAAAAGGGGCGAATGGTATTACTTTACCCAGATAACCAGAGCGACACAGGTCACTAGTGATACTGACATAAATACAAAGCTAATAGAGTGGTTACTGCTACCATTGATGCAACACCAAGATACCGCCAATCGTTATGCCGCGATCCTAAACGACACGGCTCCCCTGAATGAATGTCCTAGCAATTTATCAATCGAAACTTTCAGCCAATACATCTATAACCCCGTAGGGAAATTCATACTCTGCTCTGGCATTATTTCATTAACCCCTTATCAGGAAAGGTTTAACAGACTTGAGCATCAACGAGCGGAGCTTGTTACTCGACTCCCACAAGATAGCACGAATATTAACTCCACTCTGACTGGCCAATTATAAGAATCGATATACAAAACATAGATATTTGTTATGGCTGACTCAGTTTATTCTTGCGCGGGAGTAAACTGATTTTTCCTGTTTTTCATCAGCTTATGCTGCGGATAATCTTGCGGCGTGCAACCAAATTGCATTTTAAAAGCCGCACTGAAACTGCTGACGCTCAGATAACCTAGACTATGTGCCACCCTAGTCGTGCTCTCTCCTTGGCTTAAGCTTTCAAGCGAATTTAACAAACGAAACCTTTGCCGCCATTGTCGATAAGTGAGCCCAGTTTCAGCTTTGAATAGTCGTTCAATCGTTCTCACACTCGCGCCGCCCATTTCGGCTAACTCGGTCAGGGTGTAATTCACTGTTGGGTGCCGGATCAACTTTTGGATCAAGCGGCTGAGTCTTGGATCTGAGCCTGCGGGTAAATGAGCATCTAGGCTGTCCAGAGTTTCGAGCTCATCAATGGCAACCAAACCCAGCCGATGCAGTTGTCCACTGCCTAAAAGGTGTGAACTCTCACAGAGTTTGAGCACCAGTTCGCGCATCAGCGCTGTCATCGTCACCATCACCACTTTTGTATCCTGTGGCCTAACATCATAGCTAGGATCAATATAGATATTGCGAGTGTGGGCGTGGGTTTCGCTGTTCACTTGATGGGGCAAATTGCAGGGGATCCACACCGCATGGGTTGAAGGTACCACCCAGACGGCATTGTCGCTGCGGACACGTAACAAGCCTTTCGCGGCCCAAAGTAGCTGCCCCCGCGGATGAGAATGAGGCTCGATGCCCGCTTCCGCCGCCATATTGCGAGTATGGGTTAGCACAGGTCGATTGGCATCTGTGATAAACGCCACGTCACTGGGCGTTAATAATGTCGCTTTAGGAACAGGTTTTGACATATTACCCTCTTAAAACGCCAAACTAAGTCAGCTATCTTAGTTGGCATCTTTTACGTATTCAACCCAATAGGTCGGTAAACATGAAACGTTTTATTGACGTTAAACCGCTAGCGTTTTTCAGTGCACTGTTGATCGCTACTTTACTTGCACTTTTTCCGCTGAGTCAGCATCCCGCGGTGTTTTCCTATAGCGGTGGCGTAGTATTAGTGACCTTAATGTTTTGGAGTACAGGTTTTTTCCCGCCCTTTATGGCGGGATTAATATTTTTTGCCCTTGCCACCATTTTCAAACTCATTGAGCCGAGTGTACTTTTTTCAGGATTCGGCTCGACTGCGGTGTGGTTAATCATTTCAGGGTTTGTGATTGGCAGTGCCATCACTCAGTCTGGTTTAAGTCGCAGAATGGCCAGTTTGATTGCCCCCATACTGACCTCAAGTTATCCACGCTTGATTGCGGGTTTGGTCTTTAGTGCCGTGCTGCTTGGCTTTGTGATGCCCTCATCCGTTGGCCGTGCGGTGGTCATGGTGCCAATTGGTATGGCGTTAGCTGAGCAAGTCGGTTTTGCTCGTGGTAGTCATGGGCGGATAGGCATTGCGACCGCCTTGGCACTGGCGTGTAACATGCCCAGTTTTGCCGTGTTGCCCGCGAATATTCCCAATATGATATTGGCGGGTTCCAGCGAGAATCTATTCAATATCCATTTTGGTTATACCGAGTATCTCTTACTGCATTTTCCAATCCTTGGTTTGCTCAAATCGATATTGATTGTGGCGCTAGTCGTCTTCCTATTTCCTGCAAAAATAGATGAAAATCGGCCTGAAAGCGTTATTGAAACAGAAGCTTATAATCTTGGTATGCAAAAGAAAGTCACAGTATTACTTGCGATAACTTTACTGTTTTGGGCGACAGACTCACTGCACGGGGTCAATCCGGCGTGGGTTGGACTGACCACAGCTATCTTGTTATTGCTCCCCAAATGGGGAGTGCTTGAGCCTAAGAGTTTTAATAGTTCGGTGGATTTTGCGACCGTCATTTTTGTCGCGGCGGCCTTAGGTCTAGGGGCATTGGTCAATCAATCTGGACTTGGCACTGCGCTAGGCCAATTGTTCAGTGAATGGCTACCATTGCAGCAAGGGGCATCGTTCCTGAATTTCATGTCGTTATCGCTGATGGGGACGCTGACGGGATTGGTAGCAACGGTTCCAGGTGTGCCGACAGTGTTGTCCCCCATGGCGGCAGATTTTGCCAATGCAACTGGCTTCTCCACCCCTGCGGTATTAATGACGCAGGTGATCGGTTTCTCAACCGTAATTTTTCCTTATCAGGTTGCCCCGTTGATTTTGGCGATGCAATTATCCCAAGAGCCCTTAAGCAAACTACTTAACATCACCTTACCGCTGGCGGCAATAACGCTCGTTGCACTGATCCCACTGGATTATCTGTGGTGGCTATGGCTCGGTTGGATTAACTAAATTGCGTTAACTAAAGCGGGTTAACTAAAGTGCGTTAACTAAATTAAATTGACGAAACACTCACCCTTGGCGGTATTGACGCCGCCAAGGGTGCTTTAGAGCAGCCATCATCAATTGCCCAGCACTCGGCACTCATCGCTCGACAGCGCATACAATCATCACACAGCATAAAACAAGTTCGTCTTTGCGCCAGGGTCGATAACACAACTGTCTCCACATAAATTCTTTCGATAAGTTTCATTGTTAGACTATACTGTTCATACGTACAGTATATTGTGATTTATTATGATGATCCTAGGCCGCTTCACCAAACATACCCAATATCGGCTCTCGCTATTTAGCTCCTTGATTGCCGCAGGATTTCCGTCACCAGCCCAAGACTATGTAGAACAAACATTAGATCTCAATGAGTTATGCATCAAGCATCCCGCCGCCACGTTTTTTGTCAAAGTCCAAGGGGATTCGATGATCGAAGCGGGGATTTTCTCCGGTGATATTTTAGTGGTGGATCGCTCATTACAGCCGGCCCACGGAGATACCGTTGTCGCAGCAGTCAACGGCGAGTTTACTGTAAAGCAATTACAGCTGCGCCCTGTGGTGCAATTGCTGCCACGTAATGCCTTATTCTCCCCGATTGCCATCAATGATGAGTCAGAGTTAAACATCTTTGGGGTGGTGACCAACGTAGTGAAAAAGCTCAAATGACGCCCTCATTATTTGCCCTCGTCGATTGCAATAATTTTTATGCCTCCTGTGAGCGGATGTTTAGGCCAGATTTAGCTGGCAGGCCGATTGTGGTGTTATCCAATAACGATGGCTGCGTCGTCGCCCGCTCGGCAGAGGCAAAACAACTTGGCATCAAGATGGCGGTGCCTGTGTATCAAATCGTAAACCAGCTCCGCCAGCATCACGTCGCGGTATTCTCCTCCAACTATGCACTCTATGCCGACATATCAAATAGAGTCATGACCACCTTAGAACAAATGGTACCGAAAGTAGAAGTGTATAGTATTGATGAAGCGTTTTTAGACCTTTCTCGTCTCGATAAATGTATTGATATTCATCAGCTTGCCTTAGATATTTATCAACGGATACCGCAGTGGATTGGGATCAGTGTTTGCGTCGGCATTGGACCGACAAAAACTCTCGCTAAACTGGCAAACCATGCCGCGAAACGTTATCCCGCGACGCGGGGCGTGGTTGACTTGCGCGACCGTGAACGCCAACGACGGCTGATGGCGCTTATCCCTGTCGACGAAGTCTGGGGAATAGGCCGTAGGCTTACAAAACGCTTGAACATCATGGGCATAAATACCGCGTTGCAATTGGCGGATGCGCATCCCAAGCTTATCCGCGACACCTTTTCTGTCACCGTTGAGCGCACGGTACGCGAACTTAACGGCATTGCCTGTGATGACATACAAGAGGTCGCCGCCACTAAGCAACAAATTATCAGCTCCCGCTCCTTTGGCAGCCGTATTGATAATTTAGAAGCGATGCAACAGGCAATCAATGAATACACTTTTAGGGCCTGTGAAAAACTGCGCTCCGAGCGCCAGTACGCTAAAGCGATGTCAGTATTTGTGCGTACTAGCCCTTTTAGCGATGCAACTCCCCAGTACAGCAAATCACTGTCGGGCAGTTTAGTTCGCCCCAGCAATGATACGCGTGATTTTGTCACCCTTGGCCAAAGCCTACTGCAACGTATTTGGCGTGAAGGTCATGCCTATGCAAAGGCCGGTGTCATGTTAGGGGATTTTTCTGGTGCAGGCGTGTTTCAGCTCGGATTATTCGATGACGTCACGCCTAGGCCTAAAAGCAAGGAGTTGATGCAGTTACTCGATAAAGTTAACCACAGCGGTCATGGAAAAATTTGGTTTGCAGGACAAGGTATTGACCCGACTTGGGGAATGAAGCGTGAGCAGCTTTCCCCTCGTTACACCACCCAATGGGCACAATTGCCCATAGTGAAATAATCAACAAATCCAGTGGCTAAATGACCATCTGCGAATTACAGAACCCACCTAACTCTAAACTAACTCTAAACTAACTCTAAACTAACTCTAAACTAACTCTAAACTCCATATAGCACTAAAACCCATCTAGATCTAAAAAACATATAGCGCTAAGCCCGTCGAGCGTTAACGCTAAAACGGTATTAACATATACCAAGCTTTGTCTCATTCCGCCTTAACACTCTTCATCGCTGAGATCTTCAAAGTACCAGTAGCCTAGATTCACCCACTCGGTAAGTTGCGTGAGCAAATCAGCATGGGCTAACCAAGGGGCTAAGGCAGCTTTATCCAACTGATTACTATCACATAGTAATGGGATCACTGCGGCCAATTCGGCTGAAAGCTGATACTTATCACCATTAATATAGACAACGCCCTGTGCCACATTGATATCAAAATACAAACAGCGCAGCCCGCCGAGGCGAATAAGCGGCTGCTCATCGAGCCAAGCGAGCACTTCGTCTTGCGTGATGTCCAATGGCTCATCGGGTAAATCTAAGGCGCATTTTGACTGAGTTAAATAGCGGCCCGAAAACTCGCTCACCAGTTCATCGGTCAACATATTAGTCAGTTGGGTGCGTAACCGCGCTAAATCGCCATTATCGACACAACCACTGCGGGTGGTCAGCTCGCGGTCTGGATCTGAAATCTGCTGTGCGCCTAAATCCTGTTCAGACAAATGATCGGCCAAAGCACTTATCATATCTTTGGCGGAGGCGGTGCGATAACCCACTGAAAAACTTAACGACTGTTCTAAGGTTATGCCGTCATGGGGGAATCCAGGGGGAATATAAAGGATGTCGCCAGGCAACAACTCAGTATCGATAATCGGGTCAAAGGCTTCGGTGTGCAGCAAAGCGGGATGGGCGGCAAACTCTTTGTGCGGCCCCAGATCGCCTACGCGCCAACTGCGACGTCCCGAACCTTGGCAAATAAACACATCATACAGATCGATATGCGGCCCCACGCCACCGCCTTGCGTCGCAAAACTCACCATCACATCATCTAAACGCCAGCGCGGAATAAAATCAAAGCATTGGATCAAGGCTTCCGCATCGGGCACCCAGTTATTCAAGGCTTGGACTATTAAAGTCCAATCCCGTTCTCCGAGATGATCGTAGGAATCGAAGGGGCCAAATTCCGCCTGCCATTGGCCTGCTTGTTGGTACACCCGCCGAGATTCCACCAGCTCATCCATGGCTAAGCCAGCTAATTCTTCAGAAGAGACTAAATCTTGAAAATGCTTGAATCCTTGGCGGATCACCAAAGGTTTTTTCTGCCAATATTCTGCTAAAAATTGCGCGGGCGTTAAGCCGTTAATATCGAGTTGCATGGGTTGCTCACAAACCAAACTGTTATTCATAGCAGCAAATGCTAACAGGAAGCGAAACCAAGAAAGCTCGACCGGATCAACAAAGCATTAAGTCTTTTGTCAGCATCAATGTGATAGTGAATTTACTAACGTATTGAATTACAATCGGCTTATCAAAAAGCATTTCGCCACAAACAGCGCTAATGCTGACACATCATTTATTGAGTCCATGTAAGATCTATGCCTACATCAGCTGCTAACACTTTGGTCGTGCTCGACTTTGAAACCACGGGGCTGTCGCCCAATCAAGGAGATCGCGCGATTGAAATCGGAGCTGTGCTGATTGAAGACGGCGTGATCACCCAAAGATTTTCTGAGTTAATGAACCCAGGATTTAGAATAAGTCGCTTTATTGAGGACTACACAGGGATCAGCAATCAAATGCTCAGGGACGCGGCGCCCTGCAATGAAGTGATGGCGCGTTTTGCCGACTTTATCGCCGATCACAATTTAGTTGCCCACAATGCGGCGTTCGATCAACGCTTTTTAGATGCGGAGTTTGCCCAAATTCGCCATCGTTATCTTGGGCAATTTGGCTGTTCCTTGCTGGTGGCGAGACGTTTGTATCAAGCGGCACCCAACCATCAGTTAGGTACTTTAGTGCGTTATAAACAGTTGCCAACCGATGGCACTTTTCACCGCGCCTTAGCCGATGCCGAAATGACCGGCCATTTGTGGCTAGCGATGCTGGCAGACCTTCAGCAAGAGTTCGGCGTCAATGCCCCTACCTTTGAGTTACTGCAAAAAATCGCTAAGAAAACCAAAGCAGATGTACCAAAGTTTTTGCGTCAATACGCAGGCAAGTGATCAAAGAACAACGCCGCTAAATGATAGTAAAAAGCCGATATATCCTAGGATTATCGGCTTTGTTCCATCAGCTTAGTTTCAACAGGTAAAATTAACGATTCAATCGGTTACCGACAAAAACATTATGCTAGCGGTAACGGCCATCTATAGCGACTTAAGCGGCGCGCTATCAATGCCGCATGAGCTGCGAACCACTAAGGTTGTAGGAATAAGCTGCGCACTCACCTCTTGCCCGCGGATAAGTTTGAGTACACTGTCGACTAAGATCTCACCGGCTAATTGGGTGTTCTGCTTAATAGTCGTTAATGGCGGATTGGCAAAACTCGCCACCGGAATATCGTCATATCCCACAACGGCCACTTGCTCTGGGACTGAAATGCCCTTTTCTTTCAGCGCCCGAATCGCGCCGATGGCAATCAAATCGCTGGCCGCAAATATCGCATCAAACTTAGCGCCTTGGGCAATCAACACCATAGCGGCATCGTAGCCGGAACTTTCGGTGCTGATGGCCGACACTTGCTTAGTGCGATCCACGGGAATATTCGCTGTTTGCAGCGCCTTGACATGGCCTAAATATCTGTCCCTAAACTCAGGGCTATGGCTCGAAGCATCACCTAAAAAGGCAAACGCTTTGCGGCCAAGGGAAATTAAATGCTCTGTCGCAATCAAGCCGCCTTGATGATTATCACAACCAATCGATAGCACAGACTTATTGTTATGCTCGGCGCCCCAAATCACAAAATGGGTATTCTGCGCTAACAGTCGCTCCAGCTTTTGCTCATAATCCATATAGTCGCCATAACCGAGCAGAATAATGCCATCGGCTTTATTGCTGTCTTCATAATCGGCATGCCAATCGCTGGATAATTGCTGAAAAGAAACGAGTAAATCATAACCCTGCTGCGCAGTTGCTCGGGTAATTGAACCTAGCATAGACAGAAAAAAGGGATTGATTAACGAGTCATCATTGGTGGGGTCTTCACACAATAACAGCGCTAAGGTATGGCTATTTTGGGTGCGAAGATTACTGGCGTTTTTATCAACCTTGTAATTCAGCTCTTTAGCAATGGCTTGAATACGTTGACGGGTCTCTAAATTGACTAACGGACTGTTTCTAAGGGCACGGGAAACCGTAGACTGGGATACGCCAGCACGATAAGCAATATCAATCGAGGTCGCTTTCGATGCCATAGAGAGGAGGTAACCTTAGTGATTATTTTGCGTCGATACTAAAACAGTTCCGCTAACTTGTATAGACGAATGCATTAACATCCGTCTTACACTTAGATTTTCTGCTTAAATGCCAAGCTGATCGAGCAAATCATCGGCGTCATTATCAATGGCGCGAGTCGCAATGGCGGGTTTGTCGGCCATCTTCACCCAAGGCGAAACATTCGACGTTGAGTCCTTATTACCGCCTATCGTGCTGTGCTGCTCTAACAGGCTGTCGGGGTCGAATTCTTCATCGTAAACAAATTCATCTAAACGAATGAACTCAGTTTTATCCATGGCAAATTCGAGGTAGAAAATATGATTATTTTCAGTTCTAAACGACACTCTACGGGCCACAGCATCATCTAAGTTAGCATCGATTGAAATAGTTAACTCTTTATTAATCGTCAACATTTTTGGTTGGCTTTGGCTGATTGACGTTTGTAATTCTTTTGAAATTTTATTAATAAAATCCCCTAAGATTTGGTTCATCAACTCACCCATCACGTTACCCACTTCATCTGACGTGTGCGAAAACGCTAATTCAGATTCAGGCATCCCCATGTTCAGCATGTAGCGACGGTAGATTTCAATCGCCGCAGAGGCGGAAAAGTTGATCACCACTAGGCCTGAAAAACCGCCATCAAAAATCGAGAAACAACCAAGATCGGGTTTTAGACGCGTGCGCGCGATACTTTGAACCATACCCGCGTGGGTAACATTACTGGCACTGGTGCTAGAGAGCACGTGGGCGACTGAGTGACATAACTTCAGTAAAATATCATCCGACGTTACGATAGTATTTGTGGTCATAATCGATTCTCAAACTGAATAATGCATTAATCTTGCGCGTAAAAGTGTAAAAAATCAAAATTAAAACAATTGATTAGCCTAATTTAGCAAGGCCGTAAAGTTAACATAATGCTAACTTATTGATATTTAATAGGTCAGATAAAACCTTCAAGGCGCAAGAACTTAAAAAACGGAATAACTTAATAAGAACATGCCCCATAATGCAACAGATTAAAATTCCCTATCATGATTCCCCGCTTTAGATCAAAGAAACTCATATTTTATAACGGCTTTTGCTGAATTTATGTCACAGACGATTCAATTGAGATTGATTCGCAGGTATATTAAGTAACAATTATCAGCCTTTGAGAACCCCCAATGATCACGTTTTTGCGCCGATTTACTATCTTGCAACGCTTAATGATGATGCTTCTTATGGCCGCGATAGGGACTGTGTGTTTTGCCAGTTTTTCGATTAAGGAGCAGTACAGCAATTTAATTGAGCAGAAATGGCTACAGATAGACGGTCAACTCGCAAGCATGTTAAGCGTGATAGATGTACATCGTCAGGATGCGCTCAAAGGTAAATACAGCGAAGAAGACGCCAAGAAAGCTGCCGCTGAGTTAATCAATCAGACTCGCTATTCTGGCTCAGGCTATTTCATTGTTATTGATGATAATAATCAAATCCTCGCCCACGGTGACAATGCAAGTCTTGTTGGCACCTCAGCATTAACGTTTAAATTACCCAATGGCACTAATCCATTGGCCACTATGCTGCCATTAGCGCGGGCTAAATCGAAAACCACCCTCGAATACCCCATAGCCGATCCTATGACTCGCGCTATCGAAGATAAGCTCGCCGAAGCCCGTTACTACCCGCAATGGGGCTGGACAGTGATGACAGGTGCTTATCTCAGTGATGTGAAAGCGAGTTTAAAGTCGGTCATTATCGATTACCTAATTATCATGTTTTTGATTTCAGTGCCGATTTTTGCCTTCTTCCTTGTGCTTAATCATTCCATCACCTCGCCATTGAATGATGCTATTGATGCCCTTGAAGATATTGCCCAAGGCGAAGGCGACTTAAGTCAGCGCATTAATGCCCAAGGTAAAGATGAAATTGCCCACCTTGCCCGCGCCTTTAATATGTTTGCACAAAAAATTGGCGACATGGTCGGCCATTTACAGCCCTTAGGCCAAGCGTTAGACACAGACGCAAAACAACTCTTAATTGCAGTTGAAGAGTCCAATCAAAGTGCTGAGCATATCCACAGAGAAACGGGCAGCGTTGCCACCGCCGTCAATCAAATGCTGTCGACCACCCATGAAATGGCGAGCAACACCCAGCAAGCGGCCGATGCGGCAAATAGCGTAAAAGAACAAGCGCAGCAAAGCCAAGTGGTGATTGACAACACGGTCAGCAATACTGAAAAGCTGGTAGCTGAATTAAAAGCCTCTGAAGTGATTACCCAAAAACTGGGCGTCGCCTCACAGCAGATCGGTAGCATTCTCGATGTGATCCGCAGCATTGCCGAACAGACCAACTTGCTCGCCCTTAATGCCGCCATTGAAGCTGCGCGAGCTGGGACCCACGGCCGCGGTTTTGCCGTGGTTGCCGATGAAGTTCGCGCCCTTGCTACTCGCACCCAAGACTCGACCAATGAGATCCAAAAAATCATTAGCGAGATCCAATCCGGCGTTGGCTCAGTAATGAAGAGCAACAATCAAACTCAACTGCAATCCGATGAGTTGCAAGCCCAAGCCCACGAAGCGGGTAAAGCCATGGCGGCGATTCTGCAATTGATTGCCCATATCAGTGATATGAATACCCAACTAGCGAGCGCCACCGAAGAGCAATCACTGGTGACCGAAGAAATTAATCGAAATATTTGTAATATTTCGGAATTAACGGAAGTATCAGTCAAAGCTAACGAGAGCAACAATCATGCGGCTCAGTCACTGCAAGACATTAGCCAAGACATGTCCCGCACCTTAGGTCAGTTTAAAATCTAACTAGAGTGTCTAGGCTGTGTAAAAGTGTATGACTTATCGACAGGGGCGCCATAGGGCGCCCTTTTCGTTGCACACCTTTTCCAGTAACCCTGGTTAACCGCTATCTCACCAACAATGAATTTCAACGAAAAAGTCCCATTAACCACAAATTCTCTGTCACGCTAACGTTTGATATGCGGTATGCTTTAGCCCTAAAAATTCAACCGAGACACTGCCATGCGAATGACCTTAGCCGTTCATCCTGAACAGTACACAATTCATAGCTTTAGCCCGAATGCCGTATTGCCCAGTGAGGTTTTTGCACAGGACATGTATTTCATTGGTAAAACCCAAGAAGGTTTATCTTTAGTCATTTCCAGTGAGATGGAACTCGACAGCCTAGAGCAAGAACCGGGCTGGTGTTGTTTTGAAGTGCTCGGCCCACTCGGATTCTCGATGACAGGCATTTTATCTAAGGTGTCTGGCACCTTAGCGGACGAACAAATCAGTATTTTTGCGATTTCCACCTTTGATACCGATTACATCCTCGTGAAAAATAATCGCCTCAAAAGTGCCATCGCCGCCTTGAAAAAACAGGGCTACCACATCATAGAATCGAAAGACGAAGTGTAATACCCCTCTAAATATGAGCTCATCCACTATGTACGAAAAAACAGTCACCATTACCGCTAAACATGGCATCCACACTCGTCCTGCAGCTTTACTGGTTAAAGAAGCCAAAACCTTTGATTGCGATGTCATGGTCGAATGTAATGGTAAGCAAGCCAGCGCTAAGAGTCTGTTTAAGCTACAAACTTTAGGGCTATATTCTGGCGTCACGGTAAGAGTGTTTGCCGAAGGTGAACAGGCACAAGCCGCGGTTGAGAAAGTCTCCGAGCTGCTGATCACGCTAAGCTAGGCCTTTATCCTATTTACTAGTGCACTGATTAGCGCACTAATATCTAAGTGCTTACATGTAGATCTTACCGACGAGGGATTAGTTGAAACGGATTCTGTTCGTGCCAATAGTTTACATGCCAACGCTTTACAAACTCAACGCCACTCAACTAGACTCGCTAGCGCTAACGGGCACTCAGTTCAGTGGTTAATTTAGGAAGGGATATGTCAATAACGGGGATTATAGTGTCATCGGGAATTGCCTTTGGTCAGGCACTTCACCTTATTCACACCGAACACCACCTCGATTATCGCCCTATTCCCCTGTCGAAAATTCCCCAACAACAGGGCAAGTTTGCCAAAGCCTTGCAAGAGCTACAGGCACAATTAACCCACAGCCAAGCTGCACTCGATAGCGACTCGGAAATTTATCAGCTGATCGAAGCCGACCTATTATTATTGGAAGACGATGAATTAATCGAGCAAGTGAACGATGCGATTCGTACCTTACAACTGTCGGCAAGTGTGGCGGTTGAACGCATATTTGCCCATCAAGCCAACGAGCTGCAATCCCTAGATGATCCCTATTTAGCCAATCGAGCCCAAGATGTACGCTGTTTAGGCCAACGCGTTGTCGCCGCGATCAATGGCCATTTAAACCAAGGGCTCGACAAACTCGATAAGCCCACCATCTTGTTGGCGCAAGATTTAACCCCCGCCGAATTTGCCTTACTGCCGAGGGAAAACCTCTGCGGTATTGTGCTCAAAACTGGCGGTTTAACCAGTCATACGGCGATTTTAGCCCGAGCTGCCGGCATTCCAGCCATCTTAAGTTGTCAGTTTGATGCCGATTCGATCCCCAACGGCACGCCCTTAGTACTCGATGCGCTCAATGGTGAGCTTTGCGTTAATCCCAATCCTGATCAACAGGCAAGACTCACAGTCACCTTTCACCACGAACAGGCAAGACGGGCGGCGCTGCAAACCTACAAAGATGGCCCAGCGCAAACCCAAGATGGCCATATCGTGGGGCTTATGGCTAACGTGGGTAATCTCAACGACATCACCCATGTCAGCGATGTTGGCGCCGATGGTATAGGTTTGTTTCGCACTGAATTTATGCTGATGAACGTCAGCACCCTGCCCGATGAGAAAGCCCAATACAGCTTATATTGCGATGCATTGCACGCTCTGGGCGGTAAGACCTTTACTATCCGCACCTTAGATATCGGTGCCGACAAAGAACTGCCTTGCCTGTGCCAAGAAATAGAAGACAATCCCGCCTTAGGGCTGCGCGGTATTCGCTATACCTTGGCACACCCCGACTTATTTAAAACCCAATTGAGGGCCATTCTGCGCGCCGCAAACCATGGCCCAATCCGCTTGATGTTCCCTATGGTCAATCAAGTCGAAGAATTGGATGAAGTGTTTGCACTGATTGCCCAGTGCCAAGATGCCCTGGAAGAAGAAGAGAAAGGCTACGGTGAACTCAGCTACGGTATCGTTGTCGAAACCCCCGCAGCGGTATTTAACCTCAATGCTATGCTGCCACGACTCGACTTTGTCAGCATTGGCACCAATGATTTAACCCAATATGCAATGGCAGCCGATAGGACTAACCCGCAGCTTACCCGCGACTATCCGTCCCTTTCGCCTGCCATTTTAGCGTTAATTAACATGACAATAGTCCAAGCAAAAGCGGCCAATGTGAAAGTGTCGCTGTGCGGCGAACTGGCCAGTTCACCACAAATTGCACCGCTGTTAATCGGCATGGGGCTGGACGAACTCAGTGTTAACTTAAGCTCACTGTTAGAAGTCAAAGCTGCCATTTGCCAAGGCAACATCCAACAATTTTCGGCACTGGCGCACACTGCATTACAACAAGATAGAATTGCAGGTCTACAGCAGTGTATAACAAGCTATAAATAGAGACATTTATTCGTTATGCTGCATTACAGAACAAAAACAATGACAAAAACAAGCAAAAGAGGCTCTAGATTATGGGATTTTTAAGCCGAATAAGGCGCTTGGTATCGGGTCAGACTCAGTTAGCTGGCGGTATCATGGTATATGCCCCCGTTTCAGGCGATATCGTCGCTATTGAAAAAGTCCCCGATGTGGTTTTTGCTGAGAAGATTGTCGGTGATGGCATTGCTATCGCCCCCAAAGGCGAATTAATTCTTGCGCCTATCGACGGCACCATCGGAAAAATTTTTGAGACAAATCATGCCTTCAGCATTGAGTCTCCCCAAGGTTTAGAATTATTTGTGCACTTTGGTGTCGGCACAGTCGAGCTGAGAGGCAAAGGTTTTAAACGTTTAGCCCAAGAAGGCCAAGAAGTGAAAGTCGGCGATCCGATTTTGTCCTTCGATATTGATTATCTTAAAGATCAAGTCGACAGCCTACTCACCCCTGTCGTACTGGCGAACATGGAAGACGTCAAATACCTAGACAAGGCTCAAGGCAGTGTCACTGCAGGTAAAGACGTGATCTTTACGGTACAGCTCTAATTTAACTGTTTAACATGCATCGTTTATCGGTTGTGTTTTGAATAATAAAAGGCTGACTCATAATCATGAGTCAGCCTTTTAAGTGTTTGAAAACCGAGCCTAACACGGTATTTGAATTCGCCAAGCTGTAGCAGTCTCGATACACAGCATTTAGAACAATCCATTTCGGTCGTTTTCACGCTAAGCCATCACGTTAGCTGCAACGAGCTGAGATAGAGTTCTCGTATACTAATCCGCTTTAAACATGGAAAAATCGGGTCGCGGTAGTCTATCTAAAATGCTGTACAGATAAATCACCAATACCGAGAGTGCGGCGCCCGTCAAAAACAGCCACTGACCGCCAAAATGATCCAATATAATACCGCCGCCAAGGGGCGCGAGCGCAAAGCCTAAGTCATAGAATGAGGCGGCGCCAAAGTAAGCACCCCGAAGATGGTCAGGGGCTAAGCGGTCGATATGCACATTCATAGTAGGAAACAAAATCGTCTCGGCGACGCTCATCACCATAATTGCCCCTATCCAGCCCCAAAAAAGATCCAGTGGATTAAATGCCAGCCAGATTTGTGAGCAGATAAGTAACAGCAATCCGATTTGAATCCGTTTGACGAGCGGAAAACGGGCCATGAGTTTCAATAGCAAAAATTGGGTTGAGATAATCACCATAGCATTAGTGAAAATCATGCCAGAGATTAACGTCAGTAAATCAGGCGCGCCAGCGCGAGTGAGATATTGGATCAACGAACTGTCCATTTGGGCATAAATGAACATACACAGAATATTGGCGAAAATTAAACATTGCAGCAGTTTATCTTGCAATAGAATGGCGACAATTTGCTTACGGCTCACGACAGCCGCTTTTTTCGTGCTCGTCTCAGTATCACTCGATAAGCCATTCACGCCACGATTAACACCATCACTTGTCATGTCATTTACACTACCACTTGCACCATCACTTTCAGTACCACTCGTAGCGTCACTTAAATTGTCATTCGATGAGGCGCCAGCCGCCAAAGCAACATCCTGACGGGTTTGATGGTTAAATCCCCAATATAACAAGGCTAACAACACGGCAAAGGCCACTGCAGTAAGGTAAAAACTGGACTGCTTGCCCGTAAGACCAAGCCATACCCCAAGCATAGGGCCAACGGCGCAGCCAACGTTGACGATAAAATACAGCGACTGCATCGCCAATTCGCGCGTCTTAGGATCGGCAATGATGTCGCCAATAGCCGCCGATGTCAGCGGTCGCCACAGTGACGTGGCCATAGAGCACAGGGTCATCACAACCACATACCCCTCGACAGAATTGGCTTCAGCCAATAACGAAAACGAGATGATATAGAGGATGCCCGTCAGGTACATCAGCTTATGACGACCTATTCTGTCGGACAATGAGCTACCAACAAAGCTCGTAAATACCGAAATAATCGCGGCGCAGGACAAGACCATGCCGACCTCAGTGGCACTTAGCGCGAATTTCTCATATAAAATAACGGCCAAAAATGGCCATACCATGTAATAACTGCCACGGGTGATAAAAGACCCAAACAAAAATATCCACATCAAGCGCGGAAATTGCTTAAATCGCTGCCAAGAAACATCGCTGTGCATTTTAATCCTTTAAAAGTCGCGCTAGAGTCAACGCCAGATATCAAGCTGATTTTAATGAGAAAACAATATATAACAGACAGTTTTGGTTAAACAAGTGTTAACGATTTTATCTGTGGCGTATTAAATATAAATACCGAGTGTCTGATGCTAAACGCATAGAGCTTACCTCGACTTATGGGTTTTGGTTGAAATCCTTAGCTCAGGCTCAGGTCGCTAAAAAGTGAACAACCTTGTGAGCTGAAAGTGCTGAAGGATGAAAGTGCATAAAGGTGAGAGTGTGGTGAGACAATAGGCATGATTAGTCATAGTAATGATGATGAAAAATATTAAAAAAGATACTTAACAATTGCTTAAAGCAAAAAAGAAAGCAGCACCTAACGATGGTGAATAATGTAAACACGGAATGGAAAAGCGATGTAGAGATCATTTCTTCGACAGCCAAAACACATAACGTTCTAGGCCGATAATATTCTAGGTAGATGTCCATTGACTGTTTTGGTGAGGATAAATGACATGTCGCACCCTGTTCAGAATGCATTCTTTCAACACTGCATGAAATTTAAGCACAACATAAATGCTGATGCGCATTTCACTTAGGTCGGTAGTCATTATCAAATCCTCTAAAACACTCGTCGGCTATATCGCATTAAAACCCGAGGACATAACAATATCGGCAATAAAGACACTGAATGGAGACGCTAATAGAGTAGAGGTAAAATTAAGAGGAAAAGTCGGCAATTGAGATGACAACCGCCGACCTGAATGGCCTCTAACTTTAAGCATTTAACTTAGGCCATGAACTTAACTAACTGACTTGAGAAACTAAATTGAATAACAAGCTCGAGTATCAAGCTCAAGCCACGAACTTAGGCAACCAACTCAAATAAAAAGCTTTAAGCAAAAGTGTCGACGGACTCCCCTTTGCCCGCCTCTTTCGCACGCTCTTGGGATGACTCATTCACTTCCTCTACTTTCTGAGGCGAGATATTGGCTTGTTTCTGTTGAGCTTGTATCGATGATGACTGCATGCTCGCAGATGATTGACCCACATTGGCGATATTCATGATGATTTCCCTCAACTAATGACAACAATTACACGCTTAGACATTAGAGCGGAAAACTTAAGCGACGCTTAAGCCTTTAGCCTATTTTTAATACAAACGAACAGACTTTCCCCCATGCTCAGATAACGCTTACAGCCCACAACAGCAGGCATGTAAAGGCGGATGCACTGACATTTTTATGCTCACGCTATCTCAGCGACACATCCTACTTGTGACATGCGGCGCACAATGCCACAATGCCAGCAAAATCAATGCTTGCCAGCCAAGCGTCCATCCACACTGGAGCATCATTTTGACCCTCTACGGTATTAAGAATTGCGATACAGTGCGTAAAGCACGCAAATGGATTGAAAATCATCAACTTCCAGTTCACTTCCATGATTTTAGAGATGACGGCCTACGCCAAGAAGACCTCGAATTCTGGTGTAACACCTCAGGCTGGGAAACCGTATTCAATAAGCGCAGCACAAGCTTTCGTGCACTCAGTGACGCAGATAAAACCGATATCGATCAAGCCAAAGCCATTCAACTTATGCTGGCGCAACCGACACTGATCAAACGCCCCGTCTTGGTCGTCGGTGAACACGTGCTGATTGGCTTTGATGAAGCCGCCTATAAAAGAGTATTTTCACTATGATACCAGCCGATGATTATCCCGTAACGGAACTGACAAAAGCGCTGATAGCCCGCCCTTCGGTGACGCCGCTTGATGAAGGCTGCCAAACCTTAATGGCTGAAAGACTCAGCGCCATCGGCTTTAATATCGAACCTATGGTATTTGAAGACACCACCAATATGTGGGCTCGCCGTGGCAATGAAGGTCCGGTCTTTTGTTTTGCCGGCCACACAGATGTTGTGCCAACAGGTGATGTGAGCCGCTGGCACACGCCGCCTTTTGTGCCCACCATTATCGATGGCTACTTATATGGCCGCGGCGCCGCAGACATGAAAGGTTCATTGGCGGCTATGGTCATTGCCACCGAACGTTTTGTGGCTAAACATCCCGATCATAATGGCTCAATCGCCTTTTTGATCACCAGCGATGAAGAAGGCCCCTTCATCAACGGCACGACGCGAGTCATTGATACCTTAGAAGCGCGCAACGAGAAGATCACCTGGGCGTTAGTCGGCGAGCCTTCATCTACCCTAAAGCTGGGTGATGTGGTCAAAAATGGTCGCCGCGGCAGTTTAACCGGCAACTTAATCGTGAAAGGCATTCAAGGCCACGTGGCCTATCCACACCTTGCCGATAATCCAATCCACAAAGCCGCGCCTTTCTTAGCTGAGCTGAGTCAGATGCACTGGGATAATGGCAATGAGTTCTTTCCGCCCACCAGCTTCCAAATCGCCAATATTAATGGCGGCACCGGCGCATCGAATGTGATCCCCGGCGCATTGGACGTGATGTTTAACTTCCGTTACTCCACCGAAGTGACCGCCGAAATATTGATTGAACGGGTTGAAGCCTTATTGAAAGCCCACGAGCTAGGCTACGATATTAGCTGGATTTTCAATGGTCTGCCATTTTTAACCGGCGATGGTCCACTGCTTGACGCGACCCGTATTGCTATTCGCCAAGTCACAGGCTATGAGACAGATCCACAAACCACAGGCGGCACATCGGACGGACGCTTTATCGCGCCAACGGGTGCTAAAGTGTTAGAGCTTGGCCCAGTGAACGCCACCATTCATAAAGTGAATGAATGCGTTAAAGTGGACGACCTTGAGCAGCTAGCCCTGTGTTATGAAGTGATTTTGGAACAACTATTGTGCTAACACACCTAGAGATCCGCCCCGAAACCGCAAGACTTTACGGCTTAAACTCCCCTGAATTGGTGGAATATTTAAGTCCGTATCACCTTGGGTATCATAGCTTTTGGCTCGAAGCGAACACCGCCATCGCCTTTAATGCGATGGCGGAAAAAGCCAAAGATGCGGGCATAGCACTCGCCATCTGCTCTGCCCACCGCCCTTTTGAGCGACAACTGGCGATTTGGAATGCCAAGGCCAGCGGTAAACGCGCGGTATTGGATGCCAACGAGCAGGCGGTAAGCATTAAGGGATTGAGTGATGATGCCATCGTCGACTTGATTTTGCTCTGGTCGGCGCTGCCCGGCGCTTCACGTCACCACTGGGGCACAGATCTCGATGTGTTCGATGCGAATCAAATTGATGTCAAAGCCCTGCGCCTTGTTGAAGCTGAATATGTCCAAGCTGGCCCCTGCGCCAAACTGCATGCTTGGCTAGTGGAGAATGCCCATGATTTTGGCTTTTATTTCCCGTTTCAACAGGGACAAAGCGCGGTCAGTCCTGAGCCTTGGCACATCAGCTATTTCCCTGTTGCGCAATTATTGTTGCCGCAATTCGATCGTGCCGAACTGGCAATCCTTTTAGAAAACAGTGATATGTTACTAAAAGATGCGGTACTAGCACGATTAGACTATCTAGTGGATGAATACGTATTGCGTATCGCTCAGCCTTAGCTGTGGGATATTAGTCGCAGATTTTTGTAAAGGTTAAGTCCAGCGCTCTATCGCCAAAATGGGCACCAAATAGGCTTAACATAATGATATATTTAATTAAGTAGGTTTTATGGATTTTTCTGCACACCGTCAGCAGCTCATTATTGCCGATCGTAAATTAAGTTACCTTGATGTCGGTACAGGCCCTGTATTGTTGTTTGGCCACAGTTATTTGTGGGATAGCGCCATGTGGGCGCCTCAAATTGCCGCGCTAAGTGCCCATTACCGCTGTATTGTGCCAGAACTGTGGGGTCATGGTCAGTCAGATTTACTGCCCGATAACGGTAAAACCCTGCTCGATATTGCCGATCACATGTTGGCCTTAATGGATGATCTCGACATCACTGACTTTAGTGTTATCGGACTTTCAGTAGGTGCAATGTGGGGGGCCGAACTGGTACTCAAGGCACCAGCAAGGGTGAAAACCTTAGTCATGCTCGACAGTTTTATCGGTTTTGAACCCGAAGTGACCCGCGCGAAATATGATGGCATGCTGGATATGATTACCGCCGCTAAGGCGATTCCTGCGCCGCTTATCAGTGCGATTTCACCTTTGTTCTTCGCAAACAATGCCGCGCATAACACACCTGAACTGGTCGCTGGCTTTGAACACTCACTTGCCACAATCTCAGCAGAAAAAATCCCCACGATAGTGAAACTTGGACGAATGATTTTTGGTCGCCGCGATACCATGGAATGTGCGGAGCAATTTACACTCCCCTGCCTCATCATGGCGGGCGTTGAGGATAAAGCGCGCAGTGTGCTCGAAAGCTACCTAATGAGTGATGTCATCGATGGCAGTCAACTGGTGCATATTCCTGCGGCGGGACATATCTCGACCCTTGAACAAGCCGAATTTATCAATCAACACTTAGCCGATTTTCTCGCTAAACATCACTAATCTGTCACTAAATACCGTCGCTAAATACTGTTGCGAAATAAATCTTCAAGGTGTGGGCATTCGCATCTTGAAGATGGCTATTCGGCTTAACCCATACCCTCAATACCAAATCCACGTTCCCCCTGTTTAACCCATGAATATATTAGGCTTTACTTGATTTAGCACCGCAGGTTAGCTCGCCTAGTTTTCCAAGACTCCACCGTTAAATCAGCATTAACAAGTATAAATCACCATTTTGATGTCAACGTCTCAAAAAATGTTGCATAAAGGTGAAATCTACCATTTATCAACTACCTTTATTACTGTATTCCCTCAACAAGGTATTCTGCCATGAGAAAAAGTACAGTTGCCCTCTGCGTGCTCAGCACACTTTATATGCCGTCTCTTTATGCCGATGTTCAAATAAATGGATTTGCCTCTATTGTCGCGGGTTCGAGTCTCAGTGACGATAAAAGCTATTATGACTATGACAAAGAGCTCAACTTTAATAACGATTCAAAAGTTGCCTTACAATTTACCGCCGATCTGGGCAGTGGCTTAAGAGCTACGGCGCAAGTGCTATCCCGAGGCAATAACGATTACAGTGCCGAATTTGAATGGGCTTATATCTCCTATGACATCAGCGACAAACTTATGCTCATGGCGGGCCGCCAGCGCTTTAACCTGTATAAATACTCTGATTATATTGACGTAGGCTATGCCTATCATTGGATCACCCCGCCCCGCGGCGTTTATTCGTTGCCGTTTAATTCAGGCGAAGGTGTCGGTTTAGTGTATTCCGATTTATGGGGCGATACCGAAGTCGGGTTGACCTATAAATACATCACCACTTCCGTTTCCGACTACGCACCTATAGGTTCATCAACACCTCCCGCACCCTTCTCCGCCAAGGGCCACATAATGAACTTTAACTTTGTGACCTCTGGGTTCGAGTACGGCTTGAATATTGGCATAGTGACCGATTTCTCCTACGAGTTACCCGCTTTGCTCGGCCTAGGCGATGCGATTGCCCAAACAGGGTTATTTAGTCAGCAAGTGGTCGATGATCTTTTACCCATTAACGACAGCGCGTTACTTATTGGCGCTAACGTTAAATATGATGCGGGTAAATGGTTCGTGTTGGCGGAATACACCCGCATTGACGTCGATCCCAGCAGTTTTAACATCCAAGATTCGGCCTTTGTTTCCGGCGGGATCCGCTATAAGGATTTCACCTTCCACTTAACCTACGGTATCGATAAAAACGATCCACAATACGATGCCTATGAAGGCATGTTACCGCTATACAATAGCCTGCCACCAGCAAACCAAGCTGCGCTAGCGCCTCTGGTTTTTGGTACAAAAGCTGCGCTTGAAGCACAGCAAGAAGACAGCTCCTACTACATCATAGGTACACGCTGGGATTTCCATCCCTCAGCAGCGCTAAAACTGGAGTACACCAACTACAGCAATGACAAACCGTCCTCCGATGAACAGTTGCTGAGTATGGCAATAGACTTAGTTTTTTAAGGAGTTAAACATGAAACTATTAATAAGATCTCGGTTGATGATGAAAACCTTAGTCGCCAGTGCGCTTTTGCTTGGCAGTGCCTGTGTGCAAGCCGAAATTGCCGTCGTGGTGCATCCTTCTAATACGTCAGAAATTAGCGCTGCGGATATTTCACGTATCTATTTAGGTAAACTTAAGTCTTTCCCCAGTGGTGGCACTGTGGTCGCGCTCGATCAACCCGAGGGCTCACCCGCCCGTGATGCGTTCGTGAAGCAAATCCTCAATAAAACCGAGAGTCAGCTCAAAGCCTATTGGTCAAAACTGGTCTTTTCAGGCCAAGGCCAACCGCCAAAAGTCGTCGACTCTAGCGCTGAAATGCTCTCATTGATTGCCGCCAATCCCAATATGATCGGGTTTGTTGACGTCAGCGAAGTGAACGATAGCGTGAAAGTGATCAGTAAGTTCTAGTCCATCTAGCATCATCCTTGTCCGCCTTAACCTCTGGCGGACAAGGTTTTCACTCAGCATTAGCGCGATATTAACCCCAAACACCCCCGCAAATGGCGCTCGAATCCCCAGAGAGAAGCTATCCATTTACAGTACTATTAAGAAAAAATAATCTCGATTTCTCAATATCCCGATTCAAACCTTAATTGGATAGACCAGCAGAAACAATTTTGCTGGTATACTCTTGCTAAAAATGTGCTGCTTGCATGAATTAGAGCATGAGAAGACATTTTATATGTCAATAAAACAATAGGTTAAAATGAAACTACTCAAACCTTTATTCGACAACAACCGCCGCTGGGCCGGACGTATACGCCAAGAAAATCCTGATTTCTTCGAGCAATTAGCGAAACAGCAACATCCTGAATACCTGTGGATTGGCTGCTCAGATAGTCGCGTACCGTCTAACCAAATCATCGATCTTATGCCGGGTGAAGTCTTTGTTCACCGCAATATTGCCAACATGGTGATCCATACCGATCTTAACTGCTTATCTGTGCTGCAATACGCCGTTGATGTGCTCAAGGTGAAGCACATTATGGTGGTGGGTCACTACGGCTGTGGTGGTGTGCGTGCGGCCATGAGTCAGCAACGCTTAGGCCTTATCGATAACTGGCTCGGGCATTTACGTGATATCTACCGTATCTATCAAGATGAATTAAAACAGATGGATGAAGCCAAACGTTTTGATCGCCTGTGCGAGCTAAACGTGATTGAGCAGGTTGCCAACGTCACCAGTTCAACCATAGTGCAAGAAGCCTGGGATCGCGGCCAAGAAGTCGCAGTACACGGCTGGATTTACGGCATTGATAACGGTTTACTGACAGATTTAGATGTCACGGTCGATCGTGAACACGGCTTAGCCAATCCACGCTAACGGCCTGAATCTAGGCTTTTAACCCTTAGCTAAGTGTCAGCTATACTCAGATAAAACCTGCACCTGTGCAGGTTTTTCTTTTTCCATGGCAATTTTCAGCAATAAAACATCGCAAGGGTCTATTACCCCAGTTATAATCCGCCAGTTAATTGCAGCGCGACCTATGCGCGACATATTCTAAGGAGATACCTTCCATGCCCGGTTTTGAATTATTTGGTCCTGAAGAGAAGCAGGAAGTCGCTGACGTTATGGAAAACGGTTTTACCTTCCGTTACAACTTCGACCATATGCGTAATGATCGCTGGAAGACTCGCGATATGGAGCAACTGCTCTGCGAGAAAATGAACGTGAAGCATGCTCACCTTTTATCAAGCGGTACCGCTGCACTGCAAACGGCCATGATGGCTGCGGGCATTGGCGCTGGCGACGAAGTTATCGTGCCACCTTTTACCTTTGTTGCCTCAGTTGAAGCGATTTTTATGGCAGGCGCGATTCCTATCTTTGCCGAAATCGACGAGACACTGTGTTTATCTCCAGAAGGTATTGAAGCCGCGATTACCCCACGTACTAAAGCGATTAACTTAGTGCACATGTGTGGTTCTATGGCAAAGATGGACGAGATCAAAGCCGTTTGTGCAAAACATAACATCAAGATTTTAGAAGATGCTTGCCAAGCCATTGGTGGCAGCTACAAGGGTCAAGCCCTCGGAACTATCGGTGATGTGGGTTGTTACTCATTCGATTCAGTCAAAACCATCACCTGTGGTGAAGGTGGCGCAGTGATCACTAATAACACTGAAATCTACAACAACGCGCACATGTTCTCAGATCACGGCCATGACCACATAGGTAAAGACCGCGGCGCTGAGTCACACCCAATCATTGGCTTGAACTTCCGTATTTCGGAAATGAACGCCGCCTTAGGTTTAGCGCAATTACGTAAACTCGATACCATTATCGATATCCAACGTAAAAACAAAAAAACCATTAAAGATGCGATGGCCGCTGCTATCCCAGAAGTAACCTTCCGCCTGATCCCCGATCCAGAAGGCGATTCAGCGGGCTTCTTAACCTTTATGTTGCCAACCGAAGCGCGTACTATTGAAATCAGCAAAAAACTGGCTGAAAACGGCGTCGATGGCTGCTTCTACTGGTATGTAAACAACTGGCATTATTTGAAAAACTGGAAACACATTCAGGAGCTTAAGGCATCTGCTGCGTTGCCAATCACATTAATCGCCGACAGACCTGACTATACTCAAGTTTCTGTGCCTAAATCCGATGCCATTATGAGCCGCACCATTTCTATGCTCATCAAGTTGTCTTGGACCGATGCTCAGATCGCTGAGCGTATCGAAAACATCAAGAAAGCATTTGCCCAATAATTCTACGGGAGTTTGTTGCAATGAGTTTTAAGAATTTTAAAGTAGTTGAAAAAATGATCTTTGGCCGTGGCTCATTCGTCCAATTGGATGAAGTGTTAGCTGCTGAACGTAAAACCGCCGACGACTTCGTGGTATTTTTAGTCGATGACGTGCATCAAGGCAAAGCCCTTGAAGGCCGTATCCCAGCTAAAGCACAAGATATGGTGATTTGGGTTAACGTTGATGAAGAGCCAAGCACCATTCAAATCGACACGTTAACAGAGCAAGTTCAAGCTTTTAATAGCAAACTGCCTGTCAGCGTAGTGGGTTTAGGTGGCGGTTCAACCATGGACGTGGCTAAAGCGGTATCGCTGATGCTGACGAACCCAGGTGGCTCTGCCATGTACCAAGGTTGGGACTTAATCAAGAACCCAGCGGTACACCACATTGGTATCCCAACGATTTCTGGTACTGGTGCAGAAGCGTCACGCACCGCCGTGTTATGTGGTCCAGTGCGTAAGCTAGGTCTGAACTCAGATTACACAGTATTCGATCAAATCATCATGGATTCTGAGTTAATCGAAGGCGTTGAAACGGACCAATGGTTCTACACAGGTATGGATTGCTATATCCACTGTGTTGAATCTTTACAAGGTACCTTCTTAAACGAATTCTCTAAATCCTACGCTGAAAAAGCCATGGATTTATGTCGCCAAGTGTACTTAGACGACCATATAGATAAAGACGACAAGCTGATGATGGCGTCTTTCATGGGCGGCATGAGCATAGCCTATAGCCAAGTGGGTGCCTGTCACGCGGTTTCTTACGGTCTGTCTTATATCCTGGGTTACCACCACGGTATCGGCAACTGTATCGCCTTTGACGTGTTAGAAGAATTCTATCCAGAAGGTGTTGAAGAGTTCCGTTTGATGATGAAGAAACACAACATCACACTGCCGAAGAACATCTGTAAAGATCTGCCAGACGAAACCATCGCTAAAATGGTTGCCGTGACTAAGAGCATGGGTCCACTATGGGCTAACGTTTACGGCGCGGGTTGGGAAGAGAAAGTCACAGACGAAATGTTGACTGCCCTGTTCCGTCGCATCTAAGCTCTAACACATATTAAAAGGGCTCAATTGTGAGCCCTTTTGTCTATATGCATTGTATTTCTACACTGTATATCTTTGATAAAAGTAGGATAATTTGATGAATGTGACTCTGTTAATCCCGGCTCGTTACGGTTCAAGCCGCTTCCCGGGCAAACCCTTAGCCCCGATTAACGGCAAGCCAATGATCCAACACGTGTATGAACGCGCGTCGTTAGCCAAAGGCCTCACCAATAT
Organism: Shewanella baltica; assembly: GCF_900456975.1. Classification (NCBI taxonomy): domain Bacteria; kingdom Pseudomonadati; phylum Pseudomonadota; class Gammaproteobacteria; order Alteromonadales; family Shewanellaceae; genus Shewanella; species Shewanella baltica. Next base: position 1,868,527 of record NZ_UGYM01000002.1, on the reverse strand, counting down.
TTATGTCGCTACCGATGATGACCGCATTAAAGCGGCCGTTGAAGGTTTTGGCGGCAAAGTGGTCATGACCAGCCCAGAAGCGGCATCGGGTACAGATCGTATCAATGATGCGATAAACCAACTGGGACTGAAAGATGACGACTTAGTGATCAACCTACAGGGCGATCAACCCCTTATTGACCCAACATCCATCGAGCAAGTCATCAGCCTCTTCGAGCGTCACCCAGGTGAGTTTGAAATGGCCACCTTAGGCTTTGAAATCGTGAATAAAGCCGAGCTTGACGATCCTATGCATGTGAAGATGGTGTTCGATAACAACAACTATGCCTTGTATTTCTCTCGTTCGCGTATTCCTTTTGGCCGCGACACCCAAGATTACCCCGTTTATAAGCACTTAGGTGTGTATGCTTATACCCGCAAATTCGTCCAAGCCTTCGCCGCTCTGCCATTAGGACGTCTAGAAGATCTGGAAAAACTCGAGCAATTACGTGCATTAGAGTACGGCCATAAAATCAAAATCGCCATTAGCGCCTTTGATTCTATTGAAGTTGATACGCCAGAAGACATTCGTAAATGTGAGCAACGTTTAGCGGTTGATTAATCGCTCGTGAGTCTATTCGAAACAGGAGCTGAGTATGTCGACCTTAGAAGTCTGGATCATTATTATTTTGATCGTCGGTGTCATCGCCAGCAATCTTGCCGCGTTGAAATACAGTGCTAAGTTCAAACTGCCGCAGTTCGGCCAACATGGTAAAGATAAGCAGATAAAGCCTACTGCCGAGCCTTCGGCAGCAGAGAATGACGCAGATGATGCTTCAAACAAGCCAAGTTCTGCGGACTCAGAAGCCAATAAAACAGATGAGCCACCTAAGGGCTAAACTCAATATTGGCCTTTAAAGAGTGTGTTGAAAGATGATTCGTAAACACGCCTCTTAAAGACTGCGCTAAAAAGCTGAGCAATAACGTTAGCAAACATAGAAAAGGCGCCATAAGCGCCTTTTTTGTCTCTTATACCAATCGTATTAATCACAAGCTTGCCCACGCATCAACCTTCAGCTTTTTTCGCTGATGTGCGACTCAATGGCTGCTCCTCAAGGTGCGCCACTAAAAAGACTAAGAAGCGAAACAGGGATTTAATCCTCAGATCGTGGCTTTTATTGGGCTCGGCCGCGACTAATTTCTGCAGTGATTTGATTTTAGAGTAAGCATTCTCGACTAAAGCGTCGTTCTCTTTACCGACATACTTAGCAAACTCGGCAAATTCGCCAATAAACTTCAGGGTCACTTTACGGCGATTTAACGCAGTGAGTGCAGCGCCCTCTTTCAGTTTTGCCTCAAAAATACTGCATTCTAAACCGCTGGCGATCGCACTTTGCGATAAACCGCTGCTTAACGCATCGGCCAGAAAGCCCAAATTGGCTTTTAACTCAAAGGCAATCGCCTGCTTACTGGCGCTCGATTGCTGCCAGCGACTGCGTTCCTTATCGAAAATATCGTATAGCTCTTTCCAAATGCTCATGCGCTTTGCCTACCTTGCACTGAATCACTCCCTTTCGTTTAATGGCACTCGACTTTATTTTTTAATACTAGTAATACTCGCGTTTTTTAATACTAGCGACTGAAAGTTATCATAAATTTAAGATTTTCGGCATAAAAAATGGCCCGAACGAGTCGGGCCATAGTGCAACCATATTCAAATCGAGAGCAATGTATGAGCTGCCTGAACGAGAAACGAACTCAGTGCAAACTCATGACTAACTAGCAGCTAATCCAATGAAATATAAAGTTAAAGCACTTGCGATTTTTTCGCGTTATTTTTCTCGGCGGCAAGTCGACGCTGCGCTTCTTTTTTCTCGCGGCGCGCTTCAATCACTTGATTCACATCGCTACCGATATGCGCTTCGTTACGGGCTTTTGCCAGATTCACTTGGCGCTCACGCTCAACAAAACGTTTACGCTGCTCGTCAGAAATTTTATCGATACAATGTGGGCAACTGACACCTTGCACATAGGCAGGGCTCTGTTTTTCAGCTTCAGTGATTGGCATACGGCAAGCATTACATTGATCGTATTGACCTTTCTTCAAGTCATGGTTAACCGCGACGCGATTATCGAACACGAAGCACTCGCCTTCCCACAGACTTTCTTCTGCTTTGACTTCTTCAAGGTATTTAAGAATGCCGCCTTCGAGATGATAGACCTCGTCAAAGCCTTGCTCTTTCAAATACGCGGTTGATTTCTCACAGCGGATACCACCAGTACAGAACATGGCAACCTTTTTATGTTTAGCAGGATCAAGATTCTGCTTCACATATTCAGGGAATTCTCTGAAGGTTTCAGTCACAGGGTTAACGGCATTTTTA